>NZ_JBQQBQ010000021.1:0-166200 GCF_052245915.1 Nonomuraea sp. 10N515B | reverse complement strand
GGCCGCGACGAAGAAAGACGACCCGTCTGCCCGACGGGCGCCGAGGAAGAACACGACCTGTTGGCCCGATGGGGCGCCGACGAAGAAAGGCGACCTGTCGGCCCGTCCGGGCCGCGGTGACGAAGACGACCTGTCAGTCCACCACCGGGCCGCGACGAAGAGAACGATCCCGGCGGCCCCGCCGGGCCGCGACGAAGAGAAGGGAGGAGCGGCGGGCCTCGCTCGTCGAGGCCGCCGCGCCGACGATGAACGCCGTACCTGACGATGTCACGCCGGTCTCCGGCACCGCCGGAGCCCCGTCCCCGGGCGAGCGGCTCTGGCGCCGGCTGGGCGGCGTGGCCTTCGGCGGCGACTACAACCCCGAGCAGTGGCCGGCCGAGACGAGGGCGGAGGATCTGCGGCTCATGGCCGAGGCCCGGGTGAACCTCGTCACCGTCGGCGTGTTCGGCTGGGCCCGCGTGGAGCCGGCACGCGGAGCGTACGACTTCTCCCTCTTCGACCAGGTCCTGGATGACCTGCACGCGCACGGGATCACCGCCGACCTGGCCACCATGACCGCTTCGCCGCCGCCATGGCTCGTCCACGAGCATCCTGAGATCCTGCCGGTCACCGCGGACGGCACCGTGCTGGGTCCGGGCGGGCGCCAGCACTTCTGCCCGTCCAGCCCGGTCTACCGGGAACGGGCCGCGCTGCTGGTGGAGCGGCTGGCCGCCCACTACCGGGGCCATCCGGCCCTCGGGCTGTGGCACGTCGGCAACGAGTACGGCTGTCACATCCCCGCCTGCTACTGCGAGGTGTCGGCGGACGACTTCCGCCGCTGGCTGCGGGAGCGGTACGGCGACGACGTCGAGGCACTGAACGACGCCTGGTCGACGGACTTCTGGTCGCAGCGTTACGCGTCCTTCGACCACATCCGCCCGCCCCGGGTGGCTCCGACCTACCCCAATCCGGCCCAGCAACTCGACTACCTGCGCTTCAGCAACGAGGCGTTGCGCGCCTGTTTCGACCTGGAGGCCGGCATCCTGCGGCGGGTCACCCCTGAGGTGCCGATCACCACGAACTTCCTGATGGGGCTGAAGGCCGTGGACGTCTTCGACTGGGCGCCGAGGCTGGACGTCGTGGCGGTCGACTCCTACCCCGACCCCCACGACGAGCGGCCGCATCTGTTCCCCGGCCTGGTCTACGACACGATGCGCGGCGCCGGGGGAGGGCGGCCCTGGATCCTGATGGAGCAGGCGCCGAGCGCGGTGAACTGGCGGGCCAGGAACGCGATCAAGCAGCCGGGCCAGATGCGGCTGTGGAGCTGGCAGGCCATCGCACACGGCGCCGACGCGATCCTCTACTTCCAGTGGCGGCAGTCACGGGGCGGCGCCGAGAAGTTCCACTCGGGCATGGTGCCGCACGCGGGGCCCGACAGCCGGGTCCACCGCGAGATCGCTGCGCTCGGCAAGGAGCTGGCCTCGGTGCCCGACCTGGTCGGCACGCGGGTCCGCAACCGGGTGGCGATCCTGCTCGACTGGAACAGCTGGTGGGCGCTGGAGCTCGATTCCCATCCCTCGGACGGCGTGCGCCAGGAGGAGCGCCTGATCGACCACTACGGCCCCCTGTTCGACCTCGGCGTGGGCGTGGACGTGGTGCCGCCCTCGGCCGACCTGGCCGGCTACGCGCTCGTCGTCGTGCCGAACCTGTACCTCTTGTCGAGCGAGGACGCGCAGCGGATCTCGGCGTACGTCTCCGGCGGCGGGGCGCTGGTCGTCTCCTTCTTCAGCGGGATCGTCGACGAGCACGACCGGGTCCACCTGGGCGGTTATCCGGCGCCACTGCGTGAGGTCCTTGGGGTGCGGGTCGAGGAGTTCTGCCCGGCGGCCGAGCGCGAGACGTTCCCCGTCCGCGGCTACGGGGCGCTCGCGCACCTCGAAGGGGTTGCCGACCTGTGGCGCGAGGATCTCCGGCTGGCCGGCGCCGAGCTGGAGATCGCCTTCGACTCTCCGGACTGGGCCGGCCGCCCGGCGGCGACCCGGCACGAGTTCGGCCAGGGGGCGGCACGCTATCTCTCGACCCGGCTCGACCCGGCCACCATGCGGGCGGTGCTCGGTCGGGCGCTCGCCGAAGCGGGAGTGACTCCCGTCGTCGAGGGCCTGCCTGCCGGGGTGCAGGCGAGCGTCCGCGAAGGCGTCGGGCGCAGCTTCCTGATCTTGCTGAATCACACCGGCGACAAACACGACATCACCCTCCCCGGTGGGTGGACCGCCGCACTCGACTCATCCGGGGAAGGGGGCGGCGTCGTCACCCTGCCCCCCTCTGGCGTCACTGTGCTCCGCCGAGTCCAATAAGCATCACTCTGCGTGAGATCTCCGTCGTAACGGTCACGAACCGTGCGCTGACAAAGAGTCAGCACGACTTTCGGGACAATTGTTCGCATCCGTACCTTGAAGTCCATCTGCCCCATGGGCATAGTGGACCAACCACAGGCGTCCCAGTCGTGGCAGGCACTCTCGGGGGGTACCGGCCCACGACTGCCCAGAGGCGCACCACCCCGTGCGGAATTGGACAAGATGGATGAGCTCGCCCCCGACGATCCGTACCAAGCTGCTCAGGATCCTCCTGCTCCCGCTGGTATCCATGGTCGCTCTGTGGGGGTTCATCGCCTACTCCAGCGTGGCGGAGATCGTCACGGTCTCCCAGGCGCAGGACCGCTGGGAGGAGATCGGGTCGCCGGTGCTGCAGCTGATCGTCGAACTGCAGCGGGAGCGGCAACTGTCCGCCGAGGCGGCGGGCGACACCGCGGCGTCCGTGCCGCTGGCCCACCAGCGGCGGGTCACCGACGCCAAGGCCGAGCAGCTGCGCCAGGTCATCGGATCCGTTGACGTGACCTCGGACGGTGCGGAGACGCCCGCCCAGGTGCGGGCGCTGTTGCAGGCGCTCGACGGGTTACGGTCGCTGCGTGAGTCCGCCGACGGGGGCGTGCTGGCTCCGCCGCTGGCGATCACCGACGCGTACAACAAACTGATCGATGTCGCCAACAAGCAGTTCAGCGACCGCGACGCGCTGAGCGACGTCTCGTCCTTCCGCTCGGTGCGCGGGATGGCCGCCTACAACGCCGCGGGGGAGTATCTGGGCCGGGAGCACGCGGTGCTCACCAGCACGATGGTGGTGCGCAGGATGACGCCCACCGACCGTGCCGCGTTCGTCGCCGCGTTCACCAGCCGCCGGATCGTCTTCGCCAACGCCGAGCGTGACGTCGACGCCGATATGCAGGTGAGGCTCAACAAGCTCGTCGAGAGCGCCGCGTACAAGCGGCTGCTGGACATCGAGGACGAGCTGTTCACGTGGGACACCAGCGGTGGCGCGCCACCTGTCGACCCCGTCGAGTGGAAGAGCGACGCCGACTCCATGCTCGGCGCGATGTACCTCGACACGCGGCATGAGCTCAACCATGTCGAGGCCCAGGCGGCGGAGCAGAAGACCGGGGCGTACTGGCGGATCGGGCTGGTCCTGGTCCTCGGCCTGGCGGCGGTGCTCGGGTCGGTGGCGCTGTCGTACCGGTTCGGCCGCTCGCTGATCGACGAGCTCAAGAGACTGCAGGCGTCGGCGGCCGAGATGGCCGAGCAGCGGCTGCCCCGGCTGGTCGAGCGGCTGCGCCGTGGCGACGACGTGGACCCGGCCACCGAGGCCCCCGTCCTCGACCCGGCCGGCACCGCCGAGGTCGATCGCCTGGTGCACGCCTTCTCCGAGGTGCGCCGCACCGCGGTCGAGGCCGCGGTGGGGCAGGCGAGCCTGCGCAAGGGCGTCGGCCAGGTCTTCCTCAACCTGGCCCGGCGTAACCAGGCGCTGCTCCACCGCCAGCTCGCCCTGCTCGACACCATGGAGCGGCGGGCCGACGAGCCCGAGGTCCTGGAGGACCTGTTCAAGCTCGACCATCTGACCACCCGCATGCGGCGGCACGCGGAGAACCTGATCATCCTGTCCGACTCCGCCCCGGCGCGCCGCTGGCGTGACCCGGTGCCGCTGTTCGACGTCGTCCGCGCGGCGGTGCTGGAGGTCGAGGACTACACCCGCGTCACCGTCACGCCGATGCCGAACGCCCCGCTGCTGGTCGGTACCGCGGTCACCGACGTGATCCACCTGATCGCCGAGCTGGTGGAGAACGCCACCGTCTTCTCCCCGCCCGACACGAGCGTGCAGATCCGCAGCATGACGGCGGCCAACGGCTTCGCGCTCGAGGTGGAGGATCGTGGTCTGGGGCTGAGCCAGGCCACCCTCGACGAGATCAACGCCCGGCTGGCCCAGCCGCCGGAGTTCGACCTGGCCGACAGCGACCGGCTCGGGTTGTTCGTGGTGTCCAGGCTGGCCGCGCGGCTCGGCATCAAGATCATGCTGCGGCGCTCGCCGTACGACGGGACCACGGCGATCGTGCTGCTGCCCTCCGCGTTGCTCGCCGGCGCCGAAGCCCCGGCCGTCACAGCGCCGCAGCGCTCGCCGCGACCGGCCGACCACGCCGCCCGTCAGGGTCGGCCGGTGCGGGCGCTCGGCGCGGCGCAGCCCGGCCTGGACGAGGGTACGCCGGACACGCCCGAGGTCGCGACCTGGTTCGAGGCGAACCCCGCGCTGAGGCCGCGCCAGGCGAACGGCATCGGGCCGGTGAACGGGCCGGCACCGGGCAACGGGTCCACCGCCGAGCCGGGCGCCGGCCCCGCGCTGAGGCAGGCGCACGGCGCCGCCAGGCCCCCCGCGCCGGACGTCGAGTGGAGCGTCACGGTGCCGCCCCAGGAGACGACCGAGGACCTCGACGGGCTGCCGATGCGGATCCCGCAGACCAGCATGGCTCCCCAATTGCGTGCCACCAGGCGCGTGGAGCCGCGCGCGGTCTCGGTGCGCTCGCCGGAGGAGCACGCACAGCTCATGTCGTCCATGCAACGCGGCTGGCAGCAGGGCCGCCACCAAACGGAGCAGGGACAAGACGTGTGGAATCGAAAGGACGACCATCCCGATGCCCGACCCCAGAAGTGAACTGAGCTGGCTGCTCGACGACCTCACCCAGCGCGTCCCCGGCATCCGGCATGCCATCGTGCTGTCCGCCGACGGGCTGGCCATGGGCGGATCCCGGGAGCTCACCCGGGAGGACGCCGAGCACCTGTCCGCCATCTCCGCCGGCAGCCACAGCCTCGCTATGGGCGCGGGACGGCACTTCGGCATGGGCGGTGTACGGCAGACGATCATCGAGCTGGAAGGCGGCTTCCTGTTCGTCACCGCGGCGGGCCAGGGCGCCAGGCTGGCCGTGCTCGCCTCGGGCGATGCCGAGCTGGGCATGGTCACGTACGAGATGGCGCTCATGGTCAAGCGGGTGGGCGAGCACCTCACCGCACAGCCGAGGGGGGCGGCACCGGCACCCGCCTGGAACGGCGCGAGAGCGTGACAGGGGAGGATCCCGGGCCGCTGATCCGGCTGTTCGGGCTGACCGGGGGCAGGGCGCGCCCACAGGGCGAGACGTTCGACCTGGTCGCCATCGTCACGACGGTCGGCGGCTCGTACGAGTCGGAGCTGATCCCGGAGCATCGCGCCGTGCTGTCGTTGTGCCGCCGGCCCACGCCGGTGGCCGATGTCGCGGCGCACCTCAGGCTGCCGCTCAACATCACCCGGGTGATCCTGGGCGACCTGCGACGCGAGGGCTTTGTCACCATCGAGCGCCCGCGCCCGGTGGCGCAGACGATCGACGAACGCATCTACAGGGAAGTGCTGCATGGACTACGCAGCCTCTGAGCCGGGGACGACCGCGGTCGCCTCGGCCTTGGCCATCAAGATCCTCATCGCGGGTGGCTTCGGCGTCGGCAAGACGACCATGGTCGGCACGATCAGCGAGATCCGGCCGCTGCACACCGAGGAGTTGCTGAGCGAGCGAGGCGTCGGGGTGGACGACACCTCGGGCGTGGAGACCAAGACCACGACCACGGTGGCGCTGGATTTCGGCCGCATCACGATCCGCGAGGGGCTGTGGCTGTACCTGTTCGGCACGCCCGGGCAGGACCGGTTCTGGTTCATGTGGGACGAGCTGGCCCTCGGCGCGCTGGGCGCGGTCGTGCTCGCCGACACCCGCCGCCTGGAGGACTGCTTCCCCGCGGTGGACTACTTCGAGCAGCGCGGCCTTCCGTTCGTGGTCGCCGTGAACTGCTTCGACGGCGCCCGCCGCCACGACCCGGCGAAGGTACGGCGGGCGCTCTCACTGCACGAGATCATCCCCATCGTGTTGTGCGACGTGCGCGATCGCGAGTCGGTCAAGCGGGTGCTCACCACGCTGGTCACGTACGCGGTGGAAGGCCCATGACCGTGCGGACGGTTCGTCTCATCCCAGGTGCGTCGGGGCGAACATGCGCAGGGTCGCGGGCAGGACGATGACGCTCGGTCCCGGCGTCCGCAGCGCCCGCGCGAGGTCGCCTTCCAGGTCCGCCGGGGTGGTACGGCAGGCGGGCACGCCGAAGGCGGCCGCGAGCGCGACGAAGTCCGGCCTGGCCAGCTCGGTCGCCGTGGCGACGCCGAACGCGCCGGTCATGTACTCGCGCAGGATGCCGTAGCCGCCGTCGTCCACGATCAACCAGGTCACGTCGAGGTCATGCTGGCGGAGCGTGGCCAGTTCGGCCAGGCCGTACATCGCGCCGCCGTCACCGCTGACCGCGAGCACCGGCCCGCCGGTGGCGGCGGCCGCGCCGAGCGCCGCGGGGAGCGCGTAGCCGAGCCCGCCCGCGCCCTGCGCCGACTCCATCGGCCGTGGCCAGGCGGACCAGGCCCAGTACGCGAGGATCGTCATGTCCCAGAAGCTCAGCGCCTCCGCCGGCAGCGCACGGTCCACGGCCGCGAGCAGTGCGCGCTCGACCGCAAGGTCCTGTGCGTCCAGGCGCGCGGCGACCCGCGCGAGCACGTCACGCACCGCATCCCGCGCCGCCGGCCCACGGCCGGGCTTCGACACCGCACCCTTGACGGCCGGCGCCAGCGCCTCCAAGGCCAGGCGGGCGTCCGCGTGGACGGCCAGCGCCGGATGGTTGGATTCCAGCTTGCCGAGGTCGGCCTCGATCTGGATGACGCGGCCGTGTGGCCGCATCGTGTGGTAATTGCTGGACAGTTCCCCGAGGCCCGAGCCGACCACCAGCAGCACGTCGGCGTCCTCCAGGAACGCCGTGAGCTGCCGGTCCTCCAGCCACGACCGCAGCGACAGCGGGTGCTCCCAGGGAAAGGCGCCCTTCGCGCCGAACGTGGTGGCGACTGGTGCATTCAGCTCCTCGGCCAGCTCCAGCAGAGCCGCCTGAGCGCCGGCGCGGACCACGCCACCGCCGGCCAGGATCACCGGGGCGCTCGCCTGGGCCAGCAGGTCCGCCGCCGCGGTGACGAGCTCGGCCCGCGGGGTGAGCGGCCTCGGCGCCACCCGGAGATCGGCGACTGTGGGAAGGTCGGTCGCGCCGAGCAGCACGTCCTGCGGGATCTCCACCCAGACCGGGCCGGCGGGCGCGGTGAGCGCGGCTTCCCACGCCTGCGCCAGCGCCGGCACGATCTGACCGGCTGCCCGCACCACGTGGACCGACTTCACCACGTCACGGAAGGACGCGGCCTGGTCGGGCAGTTCGTGCAGGTAGCCCTTGCGCCCGCCGCCCAGCCCGTCCGCCGGGATCTGGCTGCTGATGCCCAGGACGGGGACGCTCGCCGTACGGGACTCCATGAGCGCGGGCAGCGTGCCCAGCGCGCCCGGGCCGGTGGACACCAGGAACGGCGTGACCGAGCCGGTCGCACGGGCATGCCCGTCGGCGGCCAGCGCGACGCTCACCTCTGTCCGGCACCCCACGTAACGCAGGGGTGCTCGGCGTAGTGCGTCGAACAGGCCGAGCGCGTGCTGCCCCGGCTCGCCGAAGACCGTGGTGGCGCCGAGCGCGGCGAGCGACTCGACGACCAGGTCGCCGCCCGTCCGCACGGGTTTCGGCGTGGATTCGACGGATCCCATGAGGTCCTTTCGCCTAAAGGACCTTGGCCAGGAAGGCCTGGGTCCTGTGGTGCCGGGGATTGGCGATCAGCTCGCCGGCCGGTCCCGCCTCGACGATCATCCCGTCGTCCATGAAGACCACGTGGTCGGCCACCTCGCGGGCGAATCCGATCTCGTGCGTCACCACGACCATCGTCATTCCCGCGCCGGCCAGGTCCTTCATCACGTCGAGGACCTCGCCGACGAGCTCGGGGTCGAGCGCGCTGGTCGGCTCGTCGAACAACATCAGCTTGGGCTGCATGGCGAGGGCCCTGGCGATCGCGACCCGCTGCTGCTGACCGCCGGAGAGCTGGGCGGGGTAGTGGCCGGCCCGCTCCTCCATGCCGACCCGCCGCAGCAGGTCGAGCGCCGCCTGCCGGACGGCCTCGCGGGGCCGGCCGAGCACGTGCAACGGCGCCTCCATGACGTTCTCCAGCGCCGTGCGGTGCGGGAAGAGGTTGAAGCTCTGGAACACCATGCCGATGTCACGCCGCTGGTCGGCCACCTCGCGCGGGCGCATCTCGTACTTCTTGCCGCCGGAGCGGCGGTAGCCGACCAAGTGGCCGTCGACCCAGATCTCCCCGCCGTCGAGCCGTTCGAGGTGATTCACGCACCGCAGGAACGTCGACTTGCCCGAGCCCGACGGGCCGAGCAGGCACACCACCTGGCCGGGGTGTACCGTCAGGTCGATGCCCTTGAGCACCTCGACTTTCCCGAAGCTCTTGCGTACGGCCCGCGCGACGAGCAGCGGCGTCACGTCACTCATGCGTGCCCCCCGAGTCGCCGTTCGAGCCTGGACTGGGCGAAGGTCAGCAGCGTGGTCAGCACGAGATACCAGATGCTGGCGACGATCAGCAGCGGGATCTGCTGGAAGTTGCGGCCGTAGATCAGCTGGGCGCTGGTCAGCAGGTCCGGCAGGCCGATGACCAGCACCAGGGACGTGAGCTTGAGCATCGAGATCGTCTCGTTCGCGGTCGGAGGCACGATCACCCGGGCCGCCTGGGGCAGGATGACCCGCCGGTAGACCAGCACGGGCCGCATGCCGAGCGCCTCGGCGGCCTCCCGCTGCCCCCGGTCCACCGAGCCGATGCCCGCCCTGACGATCTCGGCCATGTACGCGGCCTCATTCAGCCCGAGGCCGAGGATGGCCGCGGTGAACGGGGTGATCAGCGTGTTGACCGGCGCGGAGATGAACTCGGGCCCGAAGGGGATCCCCACGCTGATCCGCGGCATCACCGCGCCGAGGAAGAACCAGAACAGCAGCTGGACCAGGATCGGCGTGCCGCGGAAGAGCCACACGTACGCGGCGGACACCCAGCGCAGCAGCGGGTTGTCCGAGAGCCGCATGATCGCCAGAGCCGTGCCGAGCACCACGCCCGCCAGCATGGCGAGCACCGTCAGCTCGATCGTGAGCAGCAGCCCGCGCATGATCGACCGCTCGAAGAGGTAGCCCGCCACCAGGTCGAGCCGCAGGGCCGGGGTGGTCACCACGAAGCTGACCGCCATCGCGGCCAGCACCGCGAGCACCGCCGCGGCCACCCACCTGCCGGTGCGCCGCAGCGGCACGATCGGCTCGGCCGCGTGCTCCTCGACGCTCGTCATGAGCCCGCGTTGATCGCGGCGTCCTTGAACGCCTGCGCCTGCAGGTTCCACTTGGCCAGCAGCTGGTCGTAGGTGCCGTTCGCGATGACCTTCTTCAGCGCGGCCTGAACGGCGTCCCGCAGCTGCGGCTTGCTCTTGGGGACGGGGATGCCGACGGGCAGCGGGTCGATCGCGCTCACCGCGACCTCGAACTGCTGCGGCGCCTGCTTCACGCTGTAGGCCAGGGTCAGGTCCAGCGCGGCGACCATGTCGGCCCGCTTGGACTGCAGGGCCTGCACGGCGCTGGCCTGGTCGGGGAAGGGCACCTTCTCCACGGCCGGCTTGCCGGCGTCGGCGCACTTCTTCGTGACGTCGTCCACGAGCAGGTCGCCGGTCGCGGCCTTCTCGACGGCGACTTTCTTGCCGCACATGTCGAGGACCTCCTTGACGCCCTGCGGATTGCCCTTGGGCACCATGAGCGCCGAGCCGGACTTGAGGTAGTCGACGAAGTCCACCTGCTGCTGGCGCTCCTTCTTGTCCAGCATGCTCGTCAGGCCCAGGTCGTAGCGGCCGGCGTTGAGCCCGCCGATGATGCCGTCGAAGTTGACGTTCTCGAAGGCGAATTCCACGCCCAGCACCTCGCCGAGGGCCTTGCCCAGGTCGGCGTCGAACCCGAGCACGGTCTTGTTGTCGGTGTCGAAGAACTCCATCGGCGGGAAGGAGACACCGGAGGCCACGCGCACCTTGCCGGCCTGCTGGACGTCCGCCGGGAGCAGCTTGGCGATCGCCTCGTCCTTCGCGCCCGCCAAGATCTGGGTCGTGGGGGCGGCCGTGGTCTCCTCGGGCGCGGCGCAGCCGGCGAGAGCCAGGCCGACGAGGCCGGCGAGGGTGATGGCAAGTGCTCTTCTCATGTGGTGCCCGTGCCTTCCCATACAGGTGGATGGCATTGAGTGTGGGGGGCGTACCGCGGACCTTCAATCGGGGTAGACCTGAAGACGCGCCATATCCTTTGTGGGTGACCACAAAAGTGTCGGTGGAGGACCTGCTGCGCTCTCCCGCTCTCCAGCTGCGGCTGCTGGCCGGCGAGGCGGGACTGGGGCGGTCGGTGTCGTGGGCGCACGTCAGCGAGCTCGACGACCCCACGCCCTGGCTGCTCGGCGCGGAGGTCATCATGACGGCGGGGATCGCGATCCCGCGCCAGGCCGCCAAACAGCGCGCCTATCTGGAGCGGCTCGACGACGCGGGCGTGTCCGCGCTCGCCCTGTCGGCGCAGCTGCACGTGCCGCCGCTGCACGATACCTTCTTCCAGGCCGCCGAGGAGCGGGGGATGCCCGTGCTCGAGGTGCCGCTGGCGGTGCCGTTCATCGCGATCGCCCAGGAGGTGGCCGCGGCCGTGCAGGAGGACGCCAGTCAACGCCTCGGCGCACAGCTCCAGGTGTTCGGCGCGCTGCGCTGGCTGGCGGCCGAGAATCTCGGCACCGCGACCTTGTTCAAACGTCTCGAGCAGCTGTCCGGCTATGAGGTCTACCTGTGCACCCCGCAGGGGCGGCCGTTGTTGCCGGGAGTGCCGGTGCCCGATCTGGCCGTGCTCCCGTCCCAGCCGGAAGCGCCGCCCACCATTCCCGGCGGCTTCGTCCTGCCCGTGCCGGCGCCGGGCGGGCCCGCGGGCTTTCTCGTCGCCTTCGAACGCCAGGGCGCCAGGCCCGCCGGCCTGGCCGTGGTGCAGCACATCGCCACCGTGGCCGCCCTGCAGGTGGCCATGGCCCGCCACGAGCGCGAGACGCTGCGCCGTCAGGGCGCGGAAACCCTGTCCGAGCTGCTCCAGGACGTCCTCGATCCGGCCACGGCGCGGCGGCGGCTGGTCAGGATGGGGCTGCCCGTGGACGCCGAGCTGGCCCTCCTCGTGATCAGGAACGTGCCCGACGAGGCCATTCACCGCGCGCTCGACGATCAGCCGCACCTCATGCTCCGCAGGGGCGAGGACCGCTACGTGCTCGGCTCACCCGCCCTCGAGGCTGCCGTCGCGGCGCTGCCCGACGTGGCGGCGGGCATGAGCAGGCCGTTCGCACCGGGGGAGTCCCTGCAGGTCCCCAAGCGGGAGGCGGTCTGGGCGGCGTCCTCGGCGTCGGAGTCGGGGCGCGCCCTGGTCCACTACGGGGACGACACCACCGGCAGGTGGCTGCCCGACGACCCGTGGGCGCTCACCGCGCTGGTCGAGAACGTGCTCGGCAAGGTGCTCGCCTACGACTCCGCGCACGGCTCGCAGCTGCTGACGTCCGTGCGGACCTGGATGGAGCGTGACCGGCGCACCGAGGACGCCGCGGCCGCGCTGCACATTCATCCCAACACGCTGGCGTACCGGCTGCGCAGGTTCGCCGAGCTGACGGGCCGCGACCTGTCGTCCACCGCGGCGTTCGCCGAGGTGTGGCTGGCGTTGCGAGCCGGGCGCCAGCTCGGTCTCCTGGACTGAGGTCCCGTTCGCGCCTCAGGAGCGGGAAAGGGGCTGGTCGCGGCGGACCAGGCGTTTGCCGAGGCGCTGGGCCGGCGCCTCGATCAGCTGGTACGAGGCGACGCAGAGCGGGAGGAGGACCACGAAGTACAGCACCAGGTCCGGCAGCACGTACAGCAGGAGCGGGTGCAGCAGGTAGAGGGAGAAGCTGATCACGCCCAGCTGTGGCAACCAGCGGGGGAACGCCCGCCGGCGCAGCGCGTACGCCAGGGCGAAGGCGCCGAACGCCAGCACGATCCCCGGCGCCCAGGCGGGATCGTCCTTGGCGGGCAGCGCGCATCCCAGCACCGCCACCACCGCCACGCCGGCCGTGCGCCAGGAGATCGTCCCCTGCTCGGCGCGGTAGACGGCGGTCCCCGCGAACATCGTCGCCAGGATGATCATGCCCTGCCAGGTACCGGCCCGGCTGCCCAGGACCACGAGCGCCAGCCCTAGGAGACCGCCCGCGACCGCCGCCGCCGTACGGGCCCTGCCGCGCCCCAGCATGGTCACCGCGATGGCCGCGACGACCGCCAGGCCGAGCGACGCGGCAGCCAGGTCGGCCCGGCCGCCGATGCTCGCCCGGGGGAGCAGCAGGCCCACGGGCACGGCGGTCAACGCCAGGGCGACGGCGATCCCCGCCGACCGGTGTGCCTGCCTGACGGTGAACAGCGCGACGCTCATCAGGTAGAACGCCATCTCGTACGACAGCGTCCACGTCACGCTGATGACGGCGGGCAGATTGAGCAGTTCCTGCAGCATCGTCAGGTTGCCGAGCACGACCAGGGGCGGCGGGCGCTCGCCGAGCCCGGGATGGAGAGGCAGCACGCCGGCCTGGGCGAGCAGGAGCGTCAGGCAGCAGGCGGCGAGCAGGAGGGGGAGGAGGCGGAAGGCCCGGCCGGTCCAGAAGGCACGCAGGTCGCCGCGCCGCTCCAGGGAGGCGGGGATGATGTAGCCGCTGACGAGGAAGAACACGAACACGCCCCACGTGCCCAGATCGATGCGCCGGTCCACCTCCGCCCAGAGGCCCGGGACGAAGGTCCAGCCGGCGTGATGCATCGTGACGGCCAGCGCGGCCGGTCCCCGCAGGGCGTCCAGCCAGGCCAGCCGGGCGGGGGCCGCGAACATCTGCGGGAGTCTAGACCATCGGCGCTCGCACCCCTAAATAATTGACACTTGCCTTCTTATTTACATGTGTCCATTATCTTGAGGTATGCCACTGCAGTCGGGCGCGCTCGCCCCCGCACAGGACCGCCGGGTCCGGCGTACGCGCTCCGCTCTCCTGCGGGCCGCCGTCGCCCTGGTCGCCGAACGAGACACGGCGGCCGTCCCGATCGCCGACCTCGCCGCGGCCGCGGACGTGAGCAGGCAGGTGGTGTACCAGCACTTCGGAGATCGCGACACGCTGCTGCTGGAGGCCGCGCTCGACCTCGCCCGGCGCGAGCTGTTGCAGCGCATCGAGGACGCCTCGCCCTCCGGTGACAGGCGTGGCCCGGCTTTGGCCGCGATGCGGCATTTCGCCGAATACCGGGCCTTCTACCGGGCGATGTTGACCAGCTCGATCGCGTTCGCCCTGAACAAGGCGCTGTCCGAACTGCTGATGCCGGTCAACAGGCGGCTCGCCCGCCGGATGGGCGGCGATCGGCTCGACCCGCGCACGGCCGACGACCTCACCCTGTACCTGACCGGCGGCGCGGCCGCCTTCGTCAATGCCTGGCTGGTGGAGGGGGACGATCCGCTCGACCCCGAGGAGTTCACCGAACGGCTCATGCGCATGATGCACGTCCTCCTCGAGCACAAGGAACAGGACCGATGAACATGATCAGTCATCTCCTCCAGCGCTGGCTGAAGCTGCCCCCGCCGGTGACCAGGAACCTCGTCGTCCAGCGGGATCTCCGGGTGCCGATGCCCGACGGGGTCGAGCTGCTGGCCGACCGGTGGACTCCGCGGGCCGGGGGCGAGGCGCTGCCGACCGCGCTCATCCGCTCCCCGTACGGCCGTCGGGGCGTGCTCGCCAAGGCCATGGCCAGGCCGCTGGCCGAACGCGGATTCCAGGTGCTGATCCAGAGCACCCGCGGCGGCTTCGGCTCCGGCGGCGCCTTCGACCCGCTGCGCCAGGAGCGCGAGGACGGCCTGGCCACACTGGACTGGGTGACGAAACAACCCTGGTTCGGCGGCTCCATCGTCCTGGTGGGCCTCAGCTATATGGGGTATGTGCAGTGGGCCGTCGCCGACGCCCTGCCTCCCGAGGTCAAGGCGATGATCCCGCAGGTGACCGAATCGGCGCTGACCCTGGAGTTCCTCCGCAAGGACGGCATGTCACTGGAGACGCCGTTCGGATGGGGCGCCCTGATCGCCGTACAGGAACGACCCTTGGCGATGCTCCGGCAACCCTTCCAGGCCAAGAAGATCCGCCGCGCCCTGAGCACTCTCCCGCTCAACCAGGCCGACGTCGCCGCCGTCGGCCGCCGCTCGGACTACATCCAGGACATCCTCACCCACGACGCCGACGCCCCCCGCTGGGCCGGCCTCGACCACAGCGACCGGGTGGCCCAGGTGACGGTGCCCGTCAGCTCGATCGGCGGCTGGTACGACATCTTCCTGCCCGGCCAACTCCGCGACTTCCGGATCCTGCAGGAGGCGGGCCGGCCGGCCAGGGTGACGATCGGGCCGTGGACGCACACGGCGTTCAACAACACGGCGGTGCTGGAGGCCATCGAGTTCGGGCTCGCCCATGCACGCGGCGAGCAGCCCCCGCACCGCCTGCCGGTGCGGCTGTTCGTGATGGGCGAGGAAGCCTGGCGCGACTTCGAGACCTGGCCGCCGCCCGGCTACGCACCGCAACGTTTCCACCTCCAGCCGTCCGGCGCGCTGTCCACCGAGACGGCCGGTGACTCGGCGCCCGACCGGTACCGTTACGACCCGGCGGACCCGACGCCCGCGGCCGGGGGCGTGGTCATGAACGGCGGCGGCCGCGTCGACAACGGGTCTCTGGAGGCCCGCGCGGACGTGCTGACCTACACCACCGACGTGCTCGAGGAGGACGCCGAGGTCATCGGCGAGGTCGGCGCCGAGATCTGGTTCCGCTCCAGCCTGCCCTACGCCGACGTCTTCGTCCGGCTCTGCGACGTCGACCCCCGCGGCCGCTCGGCCAACGTCTGCGACGGCCTGGTCAGCCTGTCCGGCGCCGAGGAGATCACTCGCGCCACCGTCAAGCTCTGGCCGACCGCGTACCGCTTCAAGCGCGGCCACCGGATCAGGGTGCAGGTCTCCAGCGGCGCCTTCCCCCGCTACGCCCGCAACCCCGGCACCGGCGAATCCCGCGCCACCGCCACCACCCTCCGGGCGGCGGACCAGGAGGTCTACCACGACTCCGCACACCCCTCGGCGGTCATCCTGCCGATTCGAAGCGCCGGATCCACTGGTCAGTGAAGGGAGTCTTGCCGCGCCGTCTCCCCAGCCCACCGGATGATGGCCCGCGCAGTCAGGTCGGCTGACAAGCATCCGACGGCTATGTGGAGAGCTGGGCGGCGCGGTCGAGCAGGGCTCGGCGTTCGGGTTCGAGGTGGGAGAGGGTGGCGGCCCGCCGGAACAACGCCGCGGCGCGATCCCGGTCGCCGTGGCGGGCGGTGAGGTCGGCCTCCGCCGCGAGGGCCGGCGGGTAGTCGTCGAGCGCGCTGCCGGCGCGGGCCGCCGCTAGCAGCCTCAGCCCGGCCGCGGGCCCGTGCGCGTAGCCGTGCGCCACGGCACGATTCAGCTCGATCACCGGTGAGGGTTGGATGCGGGCGAGCTCGTCGTACCAGGTCGCGATCATCGGCCAGTCGGTGGCGTCGGCGGAGGCCGCCGTGGCGTGGCAGGCGGCGATCCTGGCCTGCAGCGCGTACGGGCCGTCCTGCCGCGTCCTGGCCAGGACGTCCAGGCCCTCGGCGATCGCCGCGTGGTCCCAGCGAGACCGGTCCTGCTTGTCGAGGGTGAGCAGATTGCCGTCGGCGTCGCGGCGGGCGTCACGCCGGGAGTGCTGGAACAGGAACAGGGCCAGCAGTGCGGAGATCTCCGGCTGATCCGGCATGAGCTGCTCGAGCAGCCGGACGAGCCGGATCGCCTCGTCCGCGAACGCGGGCTCGCCGCCGGCGTCGTAGCCGCGCGTGAACAGCAGGTACAGCACGGCGAGCACGCCGGGCAGCCGCTCGGCCAGCGCCGGGCCGGTCGGCACCCGGTACGGGATGCCGGCGTCCGCGATCTTCGTCTTGGCCCGGGTCAGGCGGCGGGTCATGGTCGACTCGCTGACGAGGAAGGCCCGCGCGATGTCGGCGGTCGGTATCCCGCAGATCGTACGGAGCGTCAATGCCACGCGTGCTTCGAGCCGGAGCGCGGGATGGCAGCAGGTGAAGATCAGCCGTAGCCGGTCGTCCACGACGTCCTCCTTCCGCATGGGGGCGGGACCGGTGTCGGTGGTGAGTGCGAGGGAGGCCAGCTCCTGCAGCTTGCGGCGCTCGGTGGAGACCCGTCGCAGGACGTCGATGGCGCGGTTGCGGGCCACCGTCATGAGCCAGCCGCCGGGGTTGGCGGGGATGCCCTCCGCGGGCCAGCGTTCGAGGGCCAGCGTCAGTGCCTCCTGCGCGCAGTCCTCGGCCAGCGTCCAGTCGCCGGTGACGCGGATCAGCGTGGCGACGATCCGCCCGAAGGCGTCCTTGCCGACGACGCCGACGACGCCGGCCACCTGCGCGACGACGTCCACGGCCTCCCCGCCTGCGGCGGCTTGCGCCGCGCCGCCGCAGGCGGGGCTCGTGCCGGTCACGCCGATCGGTGCGGCAGGTCGGCGAACGGGCGCAGCTCGATCCGTCCTCCCCGGGCCATGGGGTGGGTGCGGGCGACCTCGATCGCCTCGTCCAGGTCGGCGCATTCGAGGAGGTCGTAGCCCACGATCACCTCTTTGGTCTCCGTGAACGGACCGTCGCTGACCAGCAGCTCGCCGTTGCGCACCCGCACCGTCGTCGCCGCGGTCGTCGGGGCCAGCTCGTGGCCGTCCAGGCGCCGCCCGCGGGTGTCGTTCTCCGTCACCCACGTGTCGATGTCGGGCAGGCCGGCCTTGTCGGTGTCCGGCTCGGTGTCGGTGCAGACGAACATCATGTACTTCATCTCGCGCTCCTTCGTGTCAGGATCTCACCCCTATGACGAACGGGTGCCGCGCTTCCGGACAGGCGCGGTGAAAACTATGCGCGGTTCAGAAGACAGGCACGCAGGGCGGCGGCGACCCTTGTCCCTCGGTCAGGAGGTGAAGGGCGGGAGGTCGCCGGTGCTGATGCGGGTGCGGGCCTGCCGGCACCCCTGCTGGAAGCTGCTCAGGCGGCTGCGGATCAGCTCCGGCGAGAGCCGGGGGATGGGGGCGACGCCTCGGGGTGCGGACGCGGTTTCGGCTGCGCCGGGCACCAGATTGGCCTTGGGGACGCGTTTCGGCAGGCCGGACGGGGTGGCGCCGGCGTTGGACGGGGTGACCACGGCCTGGGCGGCGCTCCACCCGGCGTCGGCCTCGGCCGAGCCCCACGTCGCGCCGCCGCCGTTGCCGCGCTCGAACCAGGCCGACTGCACCTGCGCGAAGATCGGCAGGTAGTCGTCGTCAGCGGCCGAAGCAGGCAGGGTGACCGGGATGGGGCCGGTCACGGTCGCTGCGTCGGTATTCGTCCGGGGTGTCCAGCGGCTGGCCGACGCGTCAGCATCCGGCCGGGGCAGCTGGCCGCCGGACGCCGCATAGGGGAGTGGGCCGGGGCGCGTTCTGGTGGGGCGGGGATACGCGGGGACGGGTGCGTGCAGCCGTGCGTCGGGCAGGAGCACCATGGCGATCAGGCCGCCCGTCTCGTGGGGACGCAGGTGCACGCGAATGCCATGGCGGTAGGCCAGCCGGGCCACCACGTACAGCCCCATGCGGCGCGAGACCGACACGTCCACCTCGGGCACACGCGCCAGGCGCTCGTTGGCCCGCACCAGCTCGTCATGGGTCATGCCGATGCCGGTGTCGGCGACCGACACCATGATGCCGCCCTCCATCCTGCCGGTGGAGACGACCACGCGGGTGTCCCGCGGTGAGAAGGACACCGCGTTCTCGATCAGCTCGGCCAGCAGATGGACGGTGTCGTTGACCGCCGGCCCGGCGAGCGCGCCGTTCACGGTGATCTTGACGGCGACGCGCTGGTAGCCCTCCACTTCGGACAGGGCGGCGCGGACGACGTCGGCCAGGCCTACCGGATGGTTCCACCGCCCGGGCGGTTCCTGGCCGGCCAGGATGAGCAGGCTCTCGTTGTTACGCCGCATGCGCGTCGCCAAGTGGTCGAGTGCGAAGAGGTCGGCCAGCCGCCGCTCGTCCTCCTCGCCCTGCTCGAGTCCGTCGATGAGCTTGATCTGCCGCTGTACCAGCGTCTGGCTACGCCTGGACAGGTTGACGAACATGGCGTTGATGTTCGCGCGCAGCCGGGACTCCTCCCCGGCCAGCCGGATGGCCTCGCGATGCACCTCGTCGAAGGCCCTGGCCACCTCCCCGACCTCGTCGCAGGAGTCGACGTCGATGGGCGCGACGGTGAGGGTCGATTCGTCGCTGGTCTCGCGCAGCCGGCGCACCGTCCTGGGCAACCGCATGCCGGCGATGTCCAGGGCCTCCCGGCGCAACCTGCGCAGTGGTCTGACCAGGGACTGGGCCACGAAGGTGGTGATCAGCAACACGAACAGCAGGAGCAGGAGGATGTAGGCGGCGGCCACGATGGCGTCGCGGCGGGCGGCGTCCTCCAGGGTCCTGCTCTGCACGATGATCGATGAGCCGAGCCGCTTCTGCACCGTCCCCATGCCGTCGACGGTGCCGCTCATCGCCGCGAACCAGAAGCCGGCGTCGTCGTCGCTTTCCGGGGCGATGTCGATCGGACCGCTCTGCCCGGCCTGCGCGAGGGCCCGCAGCCGGATCACTTCGGCCCGATCGACCAGCGTGCCGGTGACGGTGTCGTCGTACGCCTGCCGATCCTGCTGTGTGGCCACCGACCGGAAAACCTCCAGCTCGCTGTCCTGCTGGGCCCGGGCGGCCATGTACCGGTCGAGCTCACCGCTCTGGAAGCGGCCCGCCGAGGCCACCGCCGCGAGCAGGCCGCGCTGCTGTGACGCGGCCTCGCGGCCCTTGGCGAGCGCGGACAGCGCGCGCACGTGCGCGGCCAGCGCCTCGTCCTCGCCGCCCTGGCCGATCTCGTCGTGGAACTGCTGGAAAGCGCCGATGATCGCGGCGTACCTCGTCAGCGTGGGCAGGGCGAGCACCTCGGTCCTCAGCACCGTGGTGCGGGCCGCGTCGATCTCGGGCAGGCGGGTGAGGATCTGGCGGCTGAGCGTCCAGGCGCTCTCCCCGTGGTCGGTGGTGACCGCGGCGGCCTTCGCGCGCAGGGCGGCGGCGGCCTTGTCGACCACGGCGAACTGCGCGCGCAGCGGCTCCTCCCGCTCCGGTGTGCGACCGGCGGCGATGTAGTGCATCGCCAGGTCCCGTTCGAGCGCGAGCTGATGGGTGACCTCGGTGATCGATGCGCTGAGCTCGGCCTTGTCCAGGATTCGGTCGTACTGGTCGGCCGCGTTCCATGAGGTGATGACCTGCTGTGCCCCGACCAGGACCCCCAACGCGGTCGGGATGAGGATCAGTGCGATCAGCCGCGAGCGCACCTTCAAATCGCGGAGCCGGAATCTACGAGGACGTGGGCTCTTCGTCCGGTTATGCGCTGATTTGGGGGCTAAATGAGGGCTGGCAGGACGAATGTCCACAGTCGCTGGATTCACCCGACTGGCTCCCTCTCACCGAAAACGCGTCTTGGTACCGGAGGTGCTTCATGCACGTCCTTGTGCAAGGAGAGCCATTTGAGCATAGCGGGAGAAGATGGACCAGTCCCGCCAGACTTACAAAATTTCTGACTTTTAAGAAAATCCCCGATTGACTCTGATTTCGGACATGTGGTGACAAGCGGTGACGATTGACTGAGCCGTTCATCAGGATCCTTTCATGACAATCCCCATAGCGGGTAAGATCACCGCCCGGCCTTTCTTGACCCGGCAAGGGGGAACTCATGGAATCGGGGCCCGCTCTCCGGGCTTGGCTGGCGGTGCTCGGCACGATCCTCGTGACCGCGGCGTGCACCGTGGTGGCCACCGGGCCGGTGCCGAGCAGCCCGGCAGGGTCCGGCGGCCTGGAGAAGACCTCGCTGCTCATCGGCATCAGCCCCACGCCGTCCTCCGCCGGGGTGTTCATCGCGGACCGCAAGGGCTTCTTCAAGGAAGAAGGCCTGACCGTCACGATGGAGACCATCCAGGCGCCGCAGGCGGTGATGCCCAGGATCCTCAACGGCGACATCGACGTCTTCAAGGGCAGCTACGTCTCG
The DNA here is from genome assembly GCF_052245915.1 of Nonomuraea sp. 10N515B. NCBI lineage: Bacteria > Bacillati > Actinomycetota > Actinomycetes > Streptosporangiales > Streptosporangiaceae > Nonomuraea > Nonomuraea sp. 10N515B. The sequence continues at coordinate 145,736 of NZ_JBQQBQ010000021.1, read as the reverse complement.
CTCATCAACGTTCAAGGCAGCGGCACGGCGCGGCTGAAGATCCTCTACGATGCGCTGCAGGCCTCGCCTGGCATCGCCGGCGTCGTGGTGCCGCGCGATTCGGAGCTGCAGAAGGCGCAGGACCTCAAGGGCAAGACGATCGCCGTCAACTCGCTCAACAACCTGGGCACGATGTCCGTGAGCGCCCACCTGAAGCCCTACGGCCTGACGCCGGAGCAGGTGAAGTTTGTCGTCGTGGACTTCCAGAACCAACTGGTCGCGCTCAAGAACGAGCAGGTGGACGCGGCGTGGATGGTCGAGCCCTTCCTGTCCAGCGCCCAGAACGCCGGGGTGCGGCTGCTGCTGGACACCAACACCGGGCCGACCGACAAGCTGCCGATCGACGGGTGGGCCGCGACGGAGGACTGGGTGCGCCGGCATCCCAAGACCGCGGCCGCCTTCCAGCGAGCCCTGGCGAAGGGGCAGGCGCTGGCCGCGACCGACCGCGTCCTGCTGGCCGAGACGGTCGCCGGCTACACCCAGACACCCAAGGAAGCGGCGATGACCATGGCGATGGGGACCTTCCCCACCTCGCTCAACCCCACCCGCATCCAGCGCGTCTCCGATTTGATGTTCGAGTTCGGCTACCTCAAGAACAAGGTCGACGTAGCGTCGATGGTGGCCGCCGGTCCCGGCCGGTAGCCGCGTGGCGCGCTCCACCAAGGAAGGCAGTGGCATGAAGCTGGCCAGGATCGTCGTCGCGGGCATGGCGGTGGCGCTGACACTGAGCGCGTGCGGAGGAGGAGGCGGTGCCGCCACGGGCGGCGCCGCGTCCACCGGCGGCTTGGAGAAGACACAACTCTTGATCGGCGTGGTGCCGGTGCCGTCGTCGGCGCCGTTGTTCATCGCGGAGAAGCGGGGCTTCTTCAAGGAGGAAGGGCTGACCGTCAAGACCGAGATCATCCAGGCGCCGCAGGCGGTCATGCCGAAGATCCTCAACGGCAGCATGGACGCCTTTCTGACCAGCTATGTGTCGCTGATGGCGATCAACGACTCGGGCGCGGCCAAACTGAAGCTCTTCCAGCACAGCCAGGAGGCCGCCCCGAACGTGGCAGGCGTCGTGGTGGCCAAGGACTCGCCGATCAAGACGGCCGCCGACCTCAAGGGCAAGACGATCGCGGTCAACGTGCTGAAGGCGCTCGGGCAGACGCTGACCAACGCCCACCTGCAGGAGGCGGGGCTCAAGCCGGAGGACGCCAAATACGTCCAGGTGCCGTTCGCCGACCAGCTCAGCGCGCTGACCTCCGGCAAGGTGGACGCGGCCTGGCTGGTGGAGCCGTTCCTGACCGCCGCCAAGAAGGGCGGCGCCACTCAGATCATCGACACCACCTCCGGCGTCACGGCCGGCGTGCCGATCGACGGGTGGGGCGTGAGCGAGGACTGGCTGGCCAAGAACCCGAAGACGGCCGCCGCCCTGCACCGCGCGCTGGCCAAGGCTCAGCAGATCGCCGGCTCCGACCGCAAGGCGATCGACGAGGTCGTGCCGACGTACACGCAGATCCCGGCGGACGCGGCGGCGGCCATGACGCTCGGCACGTTCTCGATGCAGGCTGACACGGCCAGCGTGCAGAAGCTGGCCGACCTGCTGCACGGCTACGGCTACCTCAAGGCGAAGGCGGACGTGGCGCAGCTGTTCGCGCCGATGAGCGGATGACCGGCGGGCGCCTGGAGCGGGGGATCCTGGGGGCCGTCGGCGTCATAGGGTTCCTCGCCGTCGCCGAGTTGGCGGGACGGACCGGGCTCGTTCCCGACGTGATGCCGTACATGTCGGATGTGCTGGTGACGGCGGCGCGGCTGCCAGCGGACGAGCAGTTCCGCGCCGACGTGCTGGCCACGCTGGCGGCCTGCCTGAACGGGCTGGCGATCGCCGTCGCGGTTGCCGTGCCGGCGGGGCTGCTGTTCGGCTCAGTGCCGTTCCTGGAGCGTTCGACGCGGCCTTTGGTGGAGTTCCTGCGGCCGATCCCGTCGGTGTCGCTGATCCCCGTGGCCGTGTTCGTCTTCCCGGGCAGCCACGACGCCAAAACGGCGCTGATCTTCTACACCTGTTCGTGGCCGGTGCTGATCAACACGCTGTACGGCCTGAGCGACGTCGACCCGCTGGCCAAGGACACGCTGCGGAGCTTCGGCTTCGGCCCGCTGGCGGTGGTGCTGCGGGTGAGCCTGCCGAGTGCGGCGCCGTTCATCGCCACCGGCGTGCGCATCGCCGTGTCCGTCACCCTCATCGTGGCGGTGAGCGTGGAACTGCTGGCGCCGGGCGGGGGCGGGATCGGCGCGTTCCAGTCGCTGGCGGGCAGCGCGAACCGGGCCGATCGGGTGTTCGCGGCGGTCGTGTGGGCCGGCCTCATCGGGCTGGCCGCCAACCTGCTGTTCACGGCCGCCGAGCGGCGCGTGTTCCGCTGGCACCAAGCCCGGACGGGGGAGGCCGCATGACCCGGCAGCCGGTCTGGTCGCGGCTGGGATGGTATTGGCTGCTGCCCGTGGCCGTCATCGCCTGGGAGCTGGCCACGCGGGAGACGCAGGCCGCCTACTTCCCGCCGCCGTCGCGGATCGTGGCCAGGCTGCATGAGATGTGGTTCTCCGGGCCGATCGGACGGGTGTTCCTGACCGACGAGGCCGTCGCCGACCTGCTGCCGAGCCTGGCCAGGTTGTTCGCCGGCTGGGCCATGGCGTGCGCGGCCGGCGTTCTGGCAGGGGTGGCGCTCGGCCGCTCATACCTGCTGTCGGCGCTGGTGGAGCCGCTGGTGCACTTCGGCAGGTCGGTGCCGCCGGCGGCGCTGCTGCCGGTCTTCCTGTTGCTGTTCAAGATCGGTACCCCGATGGAGCTGGCCGCGATCGTGTACGGCGTCATCTGGCCGGTGCTGATCAACTCCATGGACGGCGCCCGCCACGTCGACCTCCAGTACATCGAGACCGGCACGGTTTTCCGGCTGAGTGCCTGGCAGCGGCTCACCCGGATCATCCTGCCCGCCGCCGCCCCGAAGATCTTCGCCGGGCTGCGGCTGAGCGTGTCCCTGGCGCTGATCATGATGATCATCTCGGAGCTGGTCGGCAGCAGCGAAGGCATCGGCCACCGCATGCTGGAGGCACAGAGCCAGTTCGACATCCCCGCCATGTGGGCCGTGATCGTGCTGCTCGGGCTGCTCGGCATCGCACTCAACACCGCGTTCCTGGGAGTGGAGCGGCTGGTGTTGTCCTGGCACCGCGGCGCCCGCGGTCAGTCGTAGAGCCGCTCGATCGTCTCGGCCTGCCGGGCGCGGAACCACGTGCGGTCCTTGGCGCCGCCGGCCAGGCCGCCGGGTCGCTCGCCGTCGTGCCTGGCGTACTCCTCGGCCCACAACCCGGTCTTCACCCGGCTCGGCAGGTTGGCCATGCCGGGCCGCCGCCGTGCCCGGCGCAGCACGGCGAGGTCGAGCTCCGCCGCGGCCACCAGCGACTCGCCCGCGCCGGCCTGCGCAAGCACCCGCCCCTCGTGGTCGATCAGCTCGGAGCCGCCGTTGGTCGAGTCGCCGGGGATGGCGATGCCGGTCAGGCCGCCGGTGTTGGCCGACACCACGTAGGCCAGGTTCTCCACCGCCCGGGCGCGGCGGGCGATCGCCTTCGGTGTAAGGGCCGGGGACGACGCCTCGGAGGTCGGGTGGCAGAACACCTCGGCGCCGCGCAACGTGAGCGCGCGGGCCAGTTCGGGCATGAGGATCTCCTCGGAGGCCAGCACCGCCAGGTTGCCGATCTCGGTACGGGCCACCGGCAGCACGGCGTCCATGCCGTAGATCTCCACGTAATCGCCCCACACGTCGTACGGCGTCGGCGTGAACATCGAGTGCAGCCTCCGGTAGCGCAGCACCACCTCGCCGGCGGGGGAGAGGATCACTGACGCCTGGAAGTACAACTCGGGGAAGTGCTCGTCCCGCTCGTAGGCGTTCACGCACAGGAACACGTCGTGCGTGACGGCGATCCCGGCGAGCGCCCGGTATTCGGGGCCTCCGGGATCGAGCGCGGCCCGCTCCCGCCACTCGGCGAAGCTCTCCCGCATCGGAAACCCGGTCAGCACGTACTCGGGCAACACCACCAGCCGCAGGCCCGGCCCGAGCCACGCCTTCGAGCCGCCGACCTGTGCGCCGATGCGATCGATCGCGGCGCGGATCTCGGCCCGCGGATCGTCGGCGCCGTTGATGGCCTTCGTCCGCACCTGCAGCGCCAGAGCCGTGAAGGCCGTCATGCCACGCGCCTCTCGTCGATCAGGGTCCGCCGCACGCACACGCCGTCCTCCAGCCACTGCCAGACCCGGCTGCGCGACCTGCCGTCCGCGCTCAGCACGATCATCTCGAACAGCCGGAGCGGCTGCCCCTTGTACCGCCAGGTGAGGTAGATCGTGCTGTCGTCCACCTCCCAGAACACGCCCGTGAGCCGCTCGGTGTCGAACCCGCACCGCCCCCTGCCGAGGTACGTGCCGGGGAACTCATGCACCTCGGTGCGCCCGTCGTCCCAGGTGTAGCGGTTGACCTGGTGGTAGGCGGCGTCGCCGACGATGCGGCAGGTCATCTGGACGCGGTGCCGGTCGAGCAGGCTCCCGTCGCGGCCGAGGTGCCGGTATTCGCCCTCCCACTCGCCCTCGTGCCGCGCCAGCAGCGGCATGTCCGCCCGCAATCCCATCCGTTACCCCTTCGTCGCGTGCCACCACGGGTCGGCGGCGTCGGATCGGTTGACCAGGAAGGCGCGGCGGCGCAGGAACCGGCTGATGGAGGCGGGGCCCATCCGGGAGCCGCCGAGCCCGGACAGCCGGAAGGAATGCTTCTCGCCCTCGTGCACGAGCGCGGTCAGCGAGGCGTCGTTGACGCTGACCGCCCCGGCGTGCAGCCGGGCCGCCACGGCCCTGCCTTGCTCCTCGGTGGCGGCGAAGACCGCGGCCGACAGCCCATACACCGAGTCGTCGGCCAACGCGACCGCCTCGTCCACGCCGTCCACGGCCATGACCGGCAGCAGCGGGCCGAACGTCTCCTCCGTCATCACTAACATCGTGTGATCGACCCCGGACAACACGGTCGGGCGGCACCAGTGGCCGCCGCCGTGCCGCTCGATCGCCCCGCCCGTGTGCACGATCGCGCCCTTGGCCACGGCGTCGGCGAGGTGCGCGGCGAGCATGTCCGGCTGCTCAGGCGCGATGATCGGCCCGATGGGCCCGCCCTCGCAGGTCAGGCCGACCTGGGCGGCCTTGCCCACGAGCAGCGCCAAGAACTCGTCGTGGACCTCCCTGGCCACGTAGACGCGTTCGATGGACTGGCAGGACTGCCCGGCGTTGGCGGTGCCGCCCCACAGGATCGCCGAGGCCGCCCGGTCGAGGTCCGCGCCGGCCAGCACGATCGCCGGATCCTTTCCGCCAAGCTCCAGGTACGCGGGTACGAACGCGCGGGCGGCGGCCTGTGCCACCAGCCGCCCGGTCGGCACGCTGCCGGTGAACACCACGGCGTCCACCAGATCCACCAGCGCCGCCCCCGTCGCGCCGTCGCCCTCGACGACCCGCAGCGGCAACCCGTCCGGCACCAGCCGCATCAGTGGCTCGATGAACCTGGGGGTCACCTCGCTCGGCTTGACCACCACCGCGCACCCGGCGGCCAGCGCGGGCACGGCGTCGATGAGGCCGAGCAGCAGCGGGAAGTTCCACGGGGTGATCGCCCCGACCAGCTCGTACGGCACCGCGTCGCCGCCCACGACCACGCCGGGCAACGAGGCGGGGAACTCGGCAGGCGGCGCCAGCAGGGCGGGCGCCTGGCGTACCCACCGGTCGATCAGGCCGGCCACGATCTGCCGCTCCAGCAGCGACTCCGCCACCCTGCCGGTGTCGGCCACCAGCGCGGCGAGCAACTCGTCGTCGGCGGCGAGCGCGGCGCCGAACCGCGACAGCGGCGTGCCGCGGTCGGCGTCGCGCCAGGCGGGGGTCATCGCGCGCAGCTCCGCCGCGACGGCGGCGAGCCGGTCGGGCGGGACCGGATCGAGCGGTCGCTCGATCCGGCCGGTGAGCGGGTCGCGGACGTTCATGGACCGCCCTTCGTACGGGGAAGGAACCTCATTGTGATCATGCCGGGCGAAAGGTTGTCCAGCCCGCCGATCAGCTGCCCGGCATGGGCAGCAGCGTCGGGTTTTCGCCGTGGAGTATCTGCGTCATCCGGTGCTCGATGTGTCCGGCGTATTCGGGATGCGTCAGGATGTAAAAGCGCTCCTCGCGAATCGCCTGCAGCACCTCCTCGCCGATGGTTCGCGGGCTGAGGCCGAGCGCGAACCCCTGCCGGGCGGCGTCCTCGGACCAGCCGGACGGAAACGGGCCGGCCTCGGCGAATCTGGCCGGCCGATTGCGGTGGGAATTGAAGATGTTCGTGCTGACCACGCCGGGGCACAGCACCGATATGCGCGGTTTGAAGCCGCCGCCGATGAGTTCCAAATGAACAGTTTCTGAATATGCGATGACGGCCGATTTTGATACGCCATACAACGAGCCGCCCGTCAGCAGACCCGCTATGGATGCGGTGTTGACGATGTGCGCATCCTCGCCCTGCTCGATCATGACGGGGAGAAAGGTGCGGATTCCGTGCACGACGCCCATCAAGTTCACGCCGAGAATCCACGCCCAGTCGTCGAGCGTGCTCTCCCAGCTCGGCCTGCTTCCGGTGTGGACGCCCGCGTTGTTGCACAATACGTTGACGGTGCCGTATTTCCGCAGCGCGGACTCGGCGAGCACGGCGACGTCAGGCGCTTGTGAGACGTCGGCCGGCACGGCGTGCACATCGGCGCCCCCATCGCGCAGCTCCGCCGCCGTGGCGTAAAGTGCGGGCTCCTCCACGTCGCTCAGCACCACACGCATCCCCACTGCGGCGAACGCCTCGGCCATTCCCCGCCCGATGCCGCTCGCCGCGCCGGTGATGACGGCGACTTTGTTCTCCGGGTCTTTCATGACGACAGATTAGAGAAAAAGAGGCTGCCCGACATCCGCTCGTTTCGGCCGCGCCGAGGCCACATCCCCCAAGTACGTAGTACCCGCGGGTGTGAAAGATCTTGAGAGGCATGAGATTTTCCCGTACCGGTCCAGGAAAGCGCTTCATCGGAGGCAGCGACATGCGGGGACGCGAACGTGAATGGCGCCACGTCGACGGCCTGCTGCGCGTGCTGCGACGGCGTGGCGGGACCCTCCTGGTCGACGGCGAGCCGGGCGCGGGCAAGAGCCGCCTGCTCGGCGAGGCCGCCGCCGCGGCCTCCGCACGGGGCATCGCCGTGGTGCGGAGCGGCGTGGCGGAGTTGGGGGAGCTCGTTCCGTGCGGCGTGCTGCTGGAGGCGCTCGAGCTGGGCGCCGAGCCCGACGACGCCGCGCCCGTCGGGTCGGGAACGCGGCTGCTGGACCGGCTGAAGACGGCCTTCCACGCCAGGGCGCCGGTCCTGGCCGTGCTCGACGACCTGCACCGCGCGGACCCGGCGACGCTGAAAACCCTCCACACCCTGCACGGCCTCCTCGCCGGCCAGCCGGTCGGCTGGTTGCTGAGCCGCTCGACCGCGGTGCGAGCCGGTCCTGCGGCCGCGCTGTTCGACCTGCTGGAGCGGCACGGAGCCGCGCGGACGACACTCGCCCCGCTGTCCCCGGACGCCGCCACGGCGCTGGCCGCGGACACCCTCGGGGAACGTCCCGACGCGGCCACGCAGGCACTCGTGGCGACCGCCGGTGGCAATCCGCTGCTGATCATCGAACTGCTCGCCGGACTGCGCGACGAAGGCCTGCTCGGGACGGCCGGGCCGGGCGCGCCCCTGCCGGCCCGGCTGCGAGCCGTGGTGCGGAGCTGGATCGACCCGCTGAGCGCGGAGGCCAGGAGCCTGGTGGAGACTGCAGGGGTGCTCGGCGGCTCGCTGTCGCTCCAGCACGCCGCGTCGCTGCTGGGTACCACGCCGGCCGGGCTGCTCCCGGCGATGGAGGAGTCCACGGCGGCGGGCGTCCTCGTCGTGACCGCGCACGGCCTCGCCTTCCGCCACGAACTGGTCGGGGACGTCGTCGCCGCGTGGGTCCCGCCGCCCGTGCGGCAGGCGCTGCATGAGCAGTTCGGCGTGATCGAGGAGACGGCCTGTCCGGCTGCGGCGGGACCGGCCGTCGCCGCCATGGAGTCCGCGATCGCCGCAGGACGGCTGCGGGAGGCCGAGCGGGTGGTCAGGAGGCGCCTCGCCGATCACGGCACCGTGCCCGGCATGGCCGAGCTGCGATCCCTGCTGTCGGAGATCATGTACCTGAGCGGGCGGGGTGAGGAGGCGGTCAGGGAGGCCGAGACGGTGCTGGCCGTTCCCGGCCTGCCCCAGCACGTCCGCGACCGGGCCATCCTCGTCCGGCTGTACGCCGTCACCCGGCAGCGAAGCGGCGGCGCCGCGGCGGCGTACGCGAGCGAGGTCGTCGAGGAGCGGTCCCGGCACGGTCCGGCGGCCACAGCCGCCGCGCTGATCGCCCTCGCGACGGCCGCACGGGAGGAAGGCCGGTTCGCGGACGCGCTGGCGCTGGCCGAGGACGCCGGCCGGCTGAAGGAGGGCGACCGCTACGAAGTGCGCCTCACCATGGCCGCCATCCTCACGGACGTCCGCCGGCTCGACGAGGCCAGGGCCATGCTCCGGCAGGCACGCAAAGAGATGTTCGCCGGCGGCCACCTGGCCTGGGCCGCGGACGCCTCGGCGCTGGAAGCCCGCACCGAGCTGGCCGCGGGCCGGCTCGACAGCGCGGCAGGCGAGGCCGAGCGCGCGCTGGACCTCGCCGGAGCGCTCGACATGCCCGTGACTGCCACGGTGGCACGCTCGGTGGCAGAAACGGCGCCCGGCACGAGGACAGGCACGGTGGCAGGCACGGTGGCCGGCACGGTGCTCGCCGCCGTGGCGCTGCGGCGTGGCGACCTGCGCGAGGCGGCACGACAGGTCGCCGAGCCGCCTGAGGGATCGCTCGAGTCACGTACCCGCAACGCCCTGCTGACCGCGCAGATCACCGAGGCCCGCGACGGCCCGCATAGCGCCATGACCCTGCTCGCCGGCCTCTCCAGCCCGCTGGCGCTCGCCATGGAGCCGACGGCCGCCCCGTGGCTGGTGAGGGTCGCGCTCGGCGCGGGCGACCGATCAGCGGCCGAGTCCGCCGCCGCCGCAGCGGAAGCAATCAGCCGGGCCAACACGGGGTTCCCCGTGCTCGCCGCGTCCGCCGCGCACGTCCGGGGCCTGCTCGACGGCGACCGGGACGCTCTCGCGCTGGCCGCCGGGCAGGCCGTGGACACGTGGGCGCGAGCCTCCGCGGAGGAGGATCTCGGCGTGGCGCTCGAGAAGGCCGGGCAGCGTGAGGAGGCGGCCGGCAGCCTGGACCGCGCCCTAGCGGGGTACGTCGAGACGGGATCCGTCAGGGACGCGGCCCGCATCCGGCAGCGGCTGCGCGGCATGGGGGTACGCCACCGGCACTGGAACTCCGCCAAACGGCCGGACTCAGGCTGGGACAGCCTCACCGAGACCGAGCACACCGTTTCCCTGCTGGTCGTGGACGGGTGGACCAACCGGCAGATCGCCGAGCAGATGTTCATCAGCGTGCACACGGTCACGTTCCACCTGCGGCAGGTCTACCGCAAGCTGAGCATCAACTCGCGCGTCGAGCTCGCGCGTCTCGCGGTCGCGCAGGGGCGGGTCGACCCCGGCCGGGCGCGGGAAGGAAGACGGGGCTGACTACACGTCTGGGGGATGTGGCCGGGAAGCGCCAGGAGCAGGGTCGAAACTGTAGATACAGGACGTCTCCACATGTCTTGGCATGGGGAGGAGAGGAGGAGCCGTGTCTCACATGGTGTCGTCGACTCTCATCACGACCAACAAGGAACCGATCGCGACCTATCGCAGTTACCAGGAAGCCCAGAAGACCGTCGACTTCCTGTCCGACCACGGGTTCCCCGTCAAGGGCACGCTCATCGTCGGTGTCGGGCTCCGCTCGATCGAGCAGGTCGTGGCGCGCATGACATACCTGCGCGCGGCCGCCTGGGGCGCGCTGAGCGGAGCCTGGTTCGGGCTCCTCATCGGCCTGTTCTTCGCGATCTTCACGGCCACGGCCATGCCACAGATAGCCCTGGTGCTGTACGGGCTGCTGTGGGGCGCGGTGGCCGGAGCGATCTTCGGCCTGATCGCCCACTCGGTGCACGGCGGTCGCCGGGACTTCGTCTCGGAATCCGGCCTGGTCGCCGACAAGTACGAGGTCCTCGTCGACTCCGATCACGCGGCCAAGGCCCACGAGCTCCTCGGGAAGACGCCTCACTAGGCCGCTCGTTCGGGGAGTGGGGGGTTGCGGGGCGCACCAACCCGTTGATGAACGTGCTGGTGCACCTCCGTATCACGACGGCGCGTAGACCCGGTGGACGAACTCGGCGAGCTTGTTGTCCGGCAGTTCCTTCGCCAGGTCCGACTCGCTGACCATACCGACGATCCGGTGGTTGTCGATCACCGGCAGGCGCTTGATCTGGTGCTTCTCCATCTTCTGCAGCGCCTCTTCGACGCTGCTGTGGGCATCCACCCAGACCAGCCCGTGGGCGAGTTCGCTTGCCGTGGTCCGGTCGAGGTCCTTGCCCTCGGCGCAGCACTTGATCACGATGTCCCGGTCGGTGATGATGCCCTTGAGCCGGTCGTCGTCACCGCAGATCGGCAACGCGCCGACCCCCAGGTCGCGCATCATCTGCGAGGCCCTGCGCAGGCTATCGCTCGCGCCGATGCACTGCGCTCCCTGGTGCATCACGTCCTGAACCGTCTTGCCTTGCGTTGTGCCCATTCTTTTTCGCCTCCCTGAGAAGAAGGATGGGATTTTCAGGGCACCCCTACCCAGCAGATTCCAGATCAGTGGTGGGCCGCCCGGCGAAATGCCCTGTGAGCAGCGGATACGTTCGCGCAGGCCCCGGTTGTGGGGGTTGTCGTGGACATGTGGCGTCGTTCTCCCGCGGTGACGGTCCCGCGCCCTGACGCGGCCCTTGCCGCCCCCGAGCCCGCCGTGCGCCCGGTCGTGCTGCTGGCGGGGGTGAGCGTCCTGTACGGCGTGGCCCAGCTGTTGCTCGTCTCGCCGTATCTGGGCATCGGCTGGGACGAGGCCGTGTACGCCAGCCAGGTCGCCCCGCACGCGCCGCCTGCCGTGTTCAGCGCACCACGGGCGCGGGGCGTGCCGCTCCTGGTCGCCCCCGTGGTGGCGGTGACCGATTCGGTGTTCGTGCTGCGCCTGTATCTGACGGTGCTCTCGGTGGCGGCCCTGTTCGGGGCGTTCTACGTCTGGCTGCGGGTGCGGGCCGATCACGTGGTGCCGCTGGCCGCCCTGCTGTTCGGCGGCTGCTGGCTGACGTTGTTCTACGGCAACCAGGCCATGCCCAACCTGTACGTCGCGCTGGCCGCCGTCGCGGCCACCGGTTTCCTCGTCCTGGCCGGGCGTTCCCGGCCGGCACCGGTGGGGCTGGCGGCAACGCTGGCCGTCATGTCGTTGATGCGGCCATCCGACGCGCTGGTCGCCGCGGCGGCCCTGGCGGTGGGGGCGCTCGCCCTGGTGCCCCGCCGCTTGCCGGCCGTGCTGGCCGCCATCGTGGCCGGACTGGCGGTGGGGTGGGGCCAGTGGGCGATCGAGGCGCAGGCGAGCTTCGGCGGGTTCGCGACCCGGCTGCGGGACGCGGGCGAGCACAACGCCATGGGATGGAGCGTGTCGTTCCTCGAGCACGCCAGGGCGCTGGACGGGCCCACGCTGTGCCGGTTCGGCGCCGACTGTGGCCCTGTCTCCCCGGTGGCGCTCATCTGGTGGCTGGCCATCCCCCTGATGGCCGCGCTCGGCCTGTGGGCGGCCTGGCGTGAGCACCGGCTGCCTCCGATGCTCCTGGCCGCGGGCACCGGTGTGGCGATGGCGCTGCCGTACCTGTTCTACGTGGACTATGCGGCGCCGCGCTTTCTGACGCCGGCGTACGCGCTGCTGTCTTTGCCGGTGGCGGAGGCGGCGGTGGCGGGACTGCGGCTGCGCCGCCTCGTCGCGGTGGCGGTGATCGCCGGACTGCTGGCGCACCTGGGGCTCCAGGCTGCGTACGCCTACGGGCATGGAGTCGGCAACCGCCACGGCAGGGACGACATCGGCCGGGCCGCGGCTGAGCTTCGCAGTCTTGGGGTGCGTCCGCCGTGCCTGATCTACGGGGAGAACTGCGTGCAGATCGGCTACCTGCTCGGCTGCGACTCGCAAGGAGTCATCCAGCGCTTCGCGCAGCAACTCCCGGCCCGCATCCGTCAGGCGTTGGAAGGCCGGACGCAGGTGGTGGCGGTGCACAAGGATCTGCGACTCCCGCCGTACATGCTGACCTGGGTTGAGACCGATCTATCCGGTCCGTGGACGGCCAGGTTCGCCCGCCCTTGAGTATGCGCGTGGCCGGGCCGGAGGTCATCCGGCCCGGGACAGGTTTCTCACCGCCTTCTTCTCGTCATGCCCATGCCCACGGTGACCAGGCCGAGGACGGTGATGATGGCGCCGACGATCACGTTGGTGGTGATCGCGCCGGCCGTGGCGGCCTCGCCCCGGATCAGCCACGGGGCCACTATGGTCCACACGCCGATGAGCGGGGCGGTCCAGGCTATGCCGTACGTGCGGCCGAAAGCCGAGCTGAAGCCCAGCGCCAGCAGCGCGACGGCGATCCCGGTGACCAGGTTGTTCATGGTGAGGGATCCGAGGTTGACGAATCCCACGATCCACGGCGACAGCGCCAGGAACAGTCCGGCTACCAGTGTCACCCCGTCTGCCAGTTGAACGGCCGGATTGGCCGCGGCGACCTCGTACCTTTCCCGCATACGGATGATGTCGGGATGACTCTCCATCTCGCGGGTCATCGGTGACATCACCTCCTCCTCGCGATGACGGGACCTTTTCCCGTTTCCCCAGATCAAACCCCTACCCAAGCCGGGCATACGCACTCCAGTTAGCGCATGTCCGCAGTCAGCAGGCCGTCCTCCCAGGTGGCGCTGGCGCCGAAGTCCGCGCACGCACTGGTGAAGCGCCGGCCCAGCCAGGCGCGTTCGTCCCCCTCGGCCAGGACGGTCCGGGCGTACTCGAGCTTGAGCGGAACGGCCCGCAACCGCACCGGGCCCAGCTCGTCGACCGTCACCAGGAACAGGAACGACAGGTCGTTGCGCAGCTCGGGATCCACGATGTAGTCGTCGAGGAAGTCACCCATGTCGTAGAGGACCGGCGGCGCGAGGCCGTGCACCACGTGCGCGGAGTGGCCGGCGACCAGGCTCGCTCCGGCATCGACCAAGGTCGTGGCGGCGGCGCTGATGTAGGGCTGCGGGCCGGCCGTCATGTTGGGACCCCAATGGGGCGTCACCAGCACGGCGTCCGCCTCCGCGCGCATCGCGGCCACCGCGTCCGTCAGCCAGGACGGCACCCCGGAGGACAGGTCCGCGTAGGCCACGCCCGGCCGGTCGGGGCGGGCCGCGTAGTCCAGCGGATGATCGGTCGCGCCGATGACGCCGATGCGCAGCCCCCGCACGGACAGGACGACCGGCTGCCTCGCCTGCGCCTCGTCGGCGCCTGCGCCCACCGCGTGGACCTCCACGCGTTCGAGGTGCGCGCGGGTGTCGAGCAACGCGTCGTAGCCGTAGTCGAGCGCGTGGTTGTTGGCCAGCGTGACGCAGCTGACCCCGACCTCGGCGAGCAGGTCCGCGGCCTGCGGGGGCGCGCGGAAGTGGAACGGCTTGCCGGGCGAGAGCCAGGGGCTGCCACGGTCGGAGATGCAACATTCGAGGTTCAGCACGATCGCGTCGGCCTCGGCGAGGTGCTCGCGGACTCCGTCCGACAGGTACGCGTCCGGATCCGTGGACGCGGCCAACAGGTCGGCCACGCCGCGGCCGAGCATGGTGTCGCCCGCCAACGCAAGCGTGACAGTCACGAGGGTCCCCTGCCTCACGAGGGCCCGTCCAAACCCGTTCCCCCAGGCAAAACAGCAGGTCATCACCGGCAAAGCCCCGGTCAAGGCGGTGCGCCTCGCCGGCGGCGATCTCCGCAGCCGGCTCTGGCGGGGCCCCGTGATTGTCCCGGTCGCTCGGGTAGGGGCGAGCGGTAGTCGCGAGAACGGGGAGAACGGTCATGAGCCGTATCGGGGAATGGCTGAGGAAAGCGGAGAGCTTCGCCAGAGGGCACTCCAAGCAGGCCGATCACCTGCTGGACCGGGTCGAGCGGTTCGCGAAGGAGCGGACCGGACACAAGTACGACCGGCACATCGAGAAGGGGACCGACGCGGTGCAGCGTCGCTACGGCGGCGCGTCCCGGCGCGACAGGCCCCGGGGCCACGACCAGAACCCTCCCGGCCCGCAGGGCTGACGCCTATCGGGGAGGCCGTCCGCAGGCTCAGCCGCGGGCGGCCTCCTCCTACGTCCGCTCCCGGTACGGTGATCCCATGGTCACCGGGGGATTGCTGGTCGCGGGCACCACGTCGGACGCGGGCAAGAGCGTGGTCACCGCCGGCATCTGCCGCTGGCTGGCCCGCCAGGGCGTGCGCGTCGCGCCCTTCAAGGCCCAGAACATGTCGCTCAACTCCTACGTCACCGCGGAGGGCGCCGAGATCGGCCGGGCCCAGGCGATGCAGGCGCAGGCCGCGGGCCTGGAGCCCGTGGCGGACATGAATCCGATCCTGCTCAAGCCCGGCAGCGACCGCCGCAGCCAGGTCGTCCTCATGGGCCGGCCCGTCGCGGACGTGGACGCGATGGAGTACGGCACGCTCAGGGACCTGCTGCGGACCGCGGCGCTGGAGGCGCTCGGCCGGCTGCGCGAGCAGTACGACGTGGTGGTGTGCGAGGGCGCCGGCAGCCCGGCCGAGATCAACCTGCGCCGCGGCGACATCGCCAACATGGGCCTGGCCAGGGCCGCCGGCCTGCCGGTCGTCGTGGTCGGTGACATCGACAGGGGAGGGGTGTTCGCCGCCTTCTACGGCACGGTGGGCCTCCTCAACGCCGAGGACCAATCCCACATTTCTGGTTTTGTCATCAACAAGTTCCGCGGCGCCAAGGAGTTGCTGGAGCCGGGGCTCGACATGCTCAGGCAACTGACCGGGCGCCCGGTGTACGGCGTGCTGCCCTGGCTCGACGGGCTCTGGCTGGACGTCGAGGACTCCCTGGCCCTGGACGGCCGCCGGGTCGCCGTCCGCGCCCCGCACGGCAGGCAGACGCTGCGGGTGGCGGTGGTGCGGCTGCCGCGGATCTCCAACTTCACCGACCTGGACGCGCTGGCCGCCGAGCCCGGCGTCGTGGTGCGCTTCGTGAGCGAGCCCGCCGAGCTGGACGACGCCGACCTGGTGGTGCTGCCCGGGTCGCGGGCCACGGTGGACGATCTGGCCTGGCTGCGGGCGCGGGGGCTGGCTGCGGCGATCATCGGCAGGAAGGGGCCCGTGCTCGGGATCTGCGGCGGGTTCCAGATGCTCGGGCGCGAGATCGTCGACCACGTCGAGTCGGGCGCCGGCACGGTCGACGGACTCGGCCTGCTGCCCGTACGGGTCGCGTTCGAGGGGGAGAAACGGCTCGCCCGGCCGGAGGGCAGCGCCTACGGGCACCCGGTGCGCGCGTACGAGATCCACCACGGCCGGGCCACGGTAGAAGGCGGCGAGCCGTTCCTCGACGGCTGCCGGGCCGGCGACGTCTGGGGGACCACGTGGCACGGCGCCATGGAGAACGACGCGTTCCGCCGCGCGTTCCTGGCCGACGTGGCCGAGCGGGCCGGGCGCGACTTCGTCCCGGCTCCCGGGACGGACTTCGCCGCGCTCAGGGAGGAGCGCCTGGACGCGCTCGGCGACCTCGTGGAGCGGCACCTCGACACGGACGCGCTGCTCCGCCTCATCCAGCACGGCCCGCCTGAGGTCCCTTTTCTCCCACCGGGAGCCGTTGGGCGCTGATCCAGGCGTCGATCTGCTCCCAGTGGTCGTACAACCAGCGCACGCGCTCCTCGCGCGTGCGTGGCACCTGGGCGGCGGGCACCCGCCACCACTTGGCGGTGATGTGCGCGCTGAAGGGCAGCTTGCGCCAGACGTCCCCCAGCGTGACCAGGTCGTCGAGTCCGGTGTGCGCGACGAACACGACGTCCGCCGACGGGCAGGCGTCGATGGCGGCGATGGCGCCGTTCGGGCGGGGCGGCAGCAGGTGGTCCATGCCGCGGGCCCGCTCCGCCTCCTCGGCCAGCCCCTTCTCCTCCAGCCGCCTGATCGCCAGCCGGTGGCGGCGCGGGGTGAAGTTGCCGCCTTCCGGGAAGATCACCAGCGCGTCCTCGTCGCCCATCGTCGCGGCCAGCCGCCGGATCTCCTCGACGACGCCCTGCTGCCCGGACTTGCGGGGCACGAACGCGTTCGGCAGGCGGTTGATCACCACGTCGAGCGAGGGGTCGTACTGGAGGGCGGCCTTCATGACGATGCGGGGGCGCCGCCGGTAGAGCGCCAAGAGGTGATAAATCAGCAAGAAGGAGTCGCCGGGGCCGGCGTGCCGGGACAACACGATGACCGGCCGCGTCAGCCGGGCGGCCTGCTCCGCCTCGGTCAGCTCCGGCTCCTGGACGTCCAGGGTCAGCCGGAAGATCCGCACCGCGGCGGTGTACACCTTGGACAGGAACCACCTGATCAGTTCGTAGTGCCGCTCCTGGCGGCGGGCGCCGCCCGCCGCCCACAACCACAGGCAGGAGATCAGCACCGCCGACTCCAGCGTCAGCCACGCCACCCCGAACCACACGAACCTGAGCCCCCTGCGCTGCGGCGGCGGCAGGCGAAGCGAGGCGGCGGCCGTGACGACCAGCCAGAACGGCAGGGTGACCAGCATGAACACGGTCACCACGATGACCAGCGGAGCCAGCACGAGCCGGCGCAGGATGCGCGGTGGGAGCAACGCGGCCTCCCTTGACGTCTCCTCTCATCCTCCTCCGTCGGCCAGGTAGCGGGAAGACGCTTCGTAAGCCCGCTCGATGCAGGCCGACAGCTGCGACAGGTCCCGGTAGCGCAGCGGCGAGAGCGGCTCGGTCACCCCGGCGGGCAGCACGTGCACCTCCACCCCGGGCGGCAGGCTGGCCATGTCCTCGGCGAAGCGGTGCCGCCGCGCGATCTCGAACGCCACCAGCCCCACCTCCCAGAACCGCCGGGGCGGCGACAGCGGCCGCTCGATCCGGCCGACGTGCAGCACGTACACGCGCTTGGCCCCGAGGTGCACGGCCCGCCCGACCGGAATGCTGTGCACCAGCCCGCCGTCGTAGAAGTGCTCGCCGCCGATCACGACCGGCGGCAGCAGGCCGGGCACCGCGCACGACGCCAGCACCGCCTCCACCAGCGGCCCGCTGGTGAACCAGTGCGCCGCCGCCCGCTCGACCGACGCCGCCACGCACTGGAACGGCACCTCGAGGTCCTCGATCCGCGACACCCGCACCGTCTCGCTCAGGACGTCCCTGAGCGGCCCCATCGGGTGCAGGTGGGTGCCGGTCCTGGCCAGCGTCGACAGCCGGGCCACCCATGATCCGGCGAAAGCCGTACGGACGATGTCGGAACGCCACAAACCCGTCAGCCTGGCGACGGCCTCGGCCGGAGCGGCGGCGATCACCGCTCCGTTGAGCGCGCCGACCGACGTGCCCACCACGAGGTCGGGCCTGATCCCCGCCTCGTCGAGCGCCTGCAGCATGCCCACCTCGTGCGCGCCGAGCACGCCGCCGCCACCGAGCACGAACGCGGTCTCCACGTTCCCACCCTCTCGTTGCCGCCCTCCGGAAGCAAAGACCTCCCGCAGGCTGCCGGATCCAGCCGATGACGGGCGGTGTGGCGAGCGGGACGATGCGGCCATGACAGCAGTGGTGCAGGCCGAAGGGCTGACCAAGTACTACGGGAAACGCCGGGGCCTGGAGGATCTCACGCTCGAGATCCAGCCGGGCGAGATCTTCGGCTACCTCGGGCCGAACGGCGCCGGCAAGACCACGACGATCAGGCTCCTGCTCGACGTGATCAGACCCACCCGGGGCCTGGTGCGGGTGCTCGGCGCCGACCCGCGCGAGCCCGCGATCCGCTCCAGGATCGGCTACCTGCCGGGCGAGCTGGCCCTGGAGGGCCGCGACCGGGCCAGGGACTACCTGCGCTTTCTCGGCCGGGTACGCGGCGGCGTGCCGCACGCCCGCATCGACGCGCTGGCCGAGCGGTTCGACGCCGACCTGTCCGTGCCGATGCGCAAGCTCTCCAAGGGCAACAAGCAGAAGGTCGGGCTGATCCAGGCGTTCATGCACGAGCCCGAGTTCCTCATCCTCGACGAGCCGACCGGCGGGCTGGACCCGCTGGTGCAGCAGGAGTTCCTGGCCCTGGTACGGGAGGTGCGCACCTCGGGCCGCACCGTGCTCATGTCGTCGCACGTGCTGGCCGAGGTGGAGAGCGTCTCCGACCGGGTCGGCATCGTCCGCGACGGCCGCCTCGTGGCCGTGGAGAACGTCACGGCGCTGCGCGAGAAGGCGGTGCGCCGCGTCGAGCTGCATTTCGAGTCGCCCGTGCCGCGCGCCGCCTTCGAGGACCTGCCGGGCGTGCGGGACCTGCGGGTGGAGGGCGCCAGCGTGAGCTGCACGATCGACGGCCGCCCCGACGCCCTGATCAAGGCGGCCGCCCGGTTCACCGTGGTGCACCTGGTCAGCGCGGAGCCGGACCTGGAGGAGATCTTCCTCACCTACTACAGCGACGAGGAGCGGCACCATGATCGCCAAGAGTCTGCGTGACTACCGGCGGGCGCTCATCTGGTGGACGATCGGCATCAGCGCGTTCCTGACCGTCTACCTGAGCATTTACGAGAACGTCCGGCAGGACCCCGCGACGTTCAACGCCCAGGCCATGGCCAAGTTCCCGGGCGCGCTGCGCGACCTCATGGGCGGCTTGGGCGACCTGAGCGTCGGCGCCGGATACCTGCAGTCGGTCGTCTACCAGCTGTTCGTGCCGATGTTGTTCATCGTGTGCGCGACGTTGCTGGCCAACCGGGCTATCGCGCAACCGGAGGAGACCGGCACGCTGGAACTGGTCGTCACGTTGCCGGTGGACCGCAAGCGGCTGGTGCTGGAGCGGTTCGCCGCGCTGGTCGTGGCCCTGCTGGCGGTGGCCGTGGTGACACTGGCCGTGGTGTGGGCGGTGGGCGAGTCCGTCCAGCTAGGGGTGCCGTTCGACCGACTCCTGGCCGCGCACACCGGGGTGTTCCTGCTCGGGCTGTTCTCCGGCACCGTGGCGCTGACCGTCGGCGCCGCCACCGGGCGCAAGGTGTTCGCCTCGGCCGTGGTCGGCGTATGGATCGTGGCCGGCTACATGGTCATCACCGTGGGCCGGTCCGTGGACGCGATCTCCTGGCTGAAGTGGGTCTCGCCGTTCCACTACTACGCCGACGGCCGCCCGCTCTATGAGGGTCTGCCGGTCGGCGACTACCTTGTGCTGGCGGGCGCGACGGCCGTGCTCGCGCTGACCGCGGTCCTCGCCTTCGACAGGCGCGATGTAGGGGTGTGATGGCGATCTCCGAGATGCCCGCCGACCTGCTCGGCGGGCATCGCCAAGTACTGGCCGACTGCGCCGCGACCGGCCGGTCGCCGGACCGCGCGGCGCTCGACGCCTGCCGCGCCGCCGGCACGCGCGCCGCCGAGCTGGGGATATCGCTGCGGGCACTGGTGGACGCCGCGCTCGCCGCCGCCGAGGGCCTGCCTGCGGTGCTGCCCGCGTTACGGCGATCGGTCTCGGCGCTGATGGAGGGGTACGAGCAGGCGCAGCTCGCGGCCATCCGCGGCGAGGAGGCGGCACGCAGGCAGTTCGTGGACGACCTGCTCCAAGGGCGGGCCGAGCGGCTGGCCGAGCGGGCCGAGCACTTCGGGTTGCGGCTGGCCGAGTCGTACGTGGTCGCCGTGGCCCGCGGCATGGGCGACGGCGACGAGGAACGCATCGAGCGTGACCTCATCGCCCGCTTCGGCTCGCACAACGTGCTGGTCGCCGTGCGCGACGGGCTGCTGGTGTGCGTGACGCCCGCGACGTTGCCGGCCGCCGTGGGGGAGTTCACCCACCACGTACGCGCCCGCTTCCCCGCCGGGTGGCGGGTCGGGGTCGGCCGGGCGCACCGGGGGCCCGGCGGCGTGGTGACCTCCTTCAGGGAGGCGGCCGACGCCCTGGGGCTGGCGGACGGGCTGGGCCTGCGCGCGGACGTGGTCAAGGCCGCCGACCTGCTGGTGTTCCCCGTGCTGCTGCGGGACAGGAGCGCCATCGAAGACCTGGTCACCAGCGTGCTGAGCCCGCTGCTCGAGGCGCGCGGCGGGCACCAGCCGCTGCTGGAGACGCTGGAGGCGATCTTCGCCTCGCAGGGCAATCAGACGGCCGCCGCCCGGCGGTTGGGGCTCAGCACGCGGGCGGTGACGTACCGGCTGGAACGCATCCGCCGCCTGACCGGCTTCTCACCCGACGACCCCACGCAGCGCTTCACCCTGGAGACCGCGGTGCTCGGCGCCCGCCTGTTGGGCTGGCCCAACGGGTTCAGTCGCTGACGGCCAGCCGCACGCCGAACCCGACGATCACGACACCCGTCAGCCGGTCCAGGAACCGCCGCACCCCCGGGGACCTCAGGAACCCGCTCATCAGCGACGCGAACCCGATCAACGCGGCGCTCCACACCAGCCCCTCGGCCACGTGCACGCCCGCCAGCAGCAACCCCATGACCGCGTGCGGCGCCTCGTCCGGGATGAACTGCGGCAACATCGCCACGTAGAACGCCCCGACCTTGGGGTTGAGCAGGTTCGTCATGAGCCCGCGCCCGAACCCCTTCCCGAACCCGACCTCCTGCAGCTGCTCGGGCAACTCCTTGGGGTCGTGCCTGGTCAGGACCATACGCAGCCCCATCCACACCAGGTACGCCGCCCCCGCCCAGCGCAGCGCGGTGTACGCCGGCTGCGAGGCCGCCAGCAGCGCCGACAGCCCCGCCGCGGTCAGCACACCCCAGAGGAGCGTGCCGAGCTGGATGCCCAGCGTCACCCCCCAGGCCGGCCGCCTCCCGGCCACCAACGACGTCTGCAGGATCAGGGCCGTGTCCAGGCCCGGGGTGATCGTGAGGAGAGCCACCACGGCGGCGAACGACCAGACAGATCCCGCGATGTCCATGGACGTCAGGGTATGAGAAGCAGCTTTCCGGTGGTACGGCGGGCCGCCAGATCCTCGTGCGCCTGCCGCGCGTCGGCCAGCGCGTAGCGGTGCGAGACGTTGATCGTGAGCTGCCCGGACGCGATCCAGCCGAACAGGTCGGACGCGCGCTGGAGCAACTCCGCGCGCTCGGCGATGTAATGCACGAGCGTGGGCCTGGTCAGGAAGAGCGAGCCCTGCTTGTTGAGCGTCTGCGGATCCACCGGCGGCACCGGGCCGCTGGCCGCGCCGTACAGGGCCATGAGGCCGCGCGGACGCAGCGCCTCCAGCCCGCCGTCGAACGTGGTCGCACCGACGCCGTCGTACACGACGTCGATCGTGCCGCGCAGCGCCTCGGCGAAGCTGTCGTACCGCAGCACCTCGTCCGCGCCGGCCTCGCGGGCCAGTTTCTCCTTCTCGCTGGAGGAGACCGTCGTCGAGACCTTGGCCCCCTTGAGCTTGGCGAGCTGGATCAGCAGTTGCCCCATGCCGCCCGCGCCCGCGTGGATGAGGACCTGGTCGCCCTCCTTGACCGCGTACGTGGAGTGCGTCAGGTAATGGGCGGTCAGGCCCTGCAACATCGCCGCGGCCGCCACCTCGGCAGGCACCCCGTCCGGCACCGGCACCACCCGATCCGCCGGGACCACGGCCTTCTCGGTGTAGCTGCCCAGCACACTGGCCCAGGCCACGGTGTCGCCCACGGCCACGTCCCGCACCCCCGGCCCGACGGCCGACACGGTCCCCGCGCCCTCGGAGCCGATCGTGGTGGGGAGGGGGAGCGGGTAGGCGCCGGAACGGTGGTAGATGTCGATGAAGTTGACGCCGCTGGCCGCGACATCCACGACGACCTCCCCGTCACCGGGGACCGGATCGGGACGTTCGGCGTATTCGAGAACCTCTGGGCCGCCGGGGGCGGAGACGATGATGGCATGCATGCCCATAGTCAACTCCGCCCGCCGCCGCCCATGCCACCCGGGGCCCGCATGTGCAGGTGCAGCCGACACACAGGCACCTACCGGCCCAACCGGACAGGGCGGCTCCATGCACGTGCACCGAGGCGACCCGACCCTGGGCCCAGGTGGGACCAGTCAGGCTCAAGAGGATTCCAAGAAGCTCCGTGTTGCATGATGCTCATGAGAACTCGTATGTCATCCATGTCCCGCGGTGCCCGCCGAGCCTTGGCGCTGGCCCTTCTCGCCGTGACCACCGTCATCACCATCGGGGTGACGAGCGCACCTGCTCAGGCCATGCCTAACGAGTGGTACCGCTGCTGGGTCTCGGGCCACGGCTGGATGTGGTGCATGGACGTCTAAGGCCCAACCGAACCGCCGCCCTCCCGTGTGGGGAGGGCGGCTTCTTTGTGTTGAGGGCGGACCGGGGCGCCGGCTCCCCGCCCCGCGCTCGGTCAGTCGAGGCGAGCCAGGGCGCCGGCTTCCAGCGCTACCCAGATCGCCCCGTCAGGCCCCACCGTCAGCCCATGAGGCTCGGCCTTCCGGACACCGTCACCCTCTCCCGCCACCCCTTTCTCCGGCATCCGCGGAAGAGGATGCTCTTCGATGATGCCGTCGGTGGTGATGCGCCCGACGCGGTCGGCGGCCCACTCGGTGAACCACAGGGCGCCGTCGGGACCGGCGACGATCGCATGCGGTCGTGACTCCTGGTCGGGAAGCGGGAATTCCTCGATCTTCCCCGACACGTCGATCCGCCCCACCTGGCCAGCACCGATCTCAACGAACCACAACGCCTCATCGGGCCCGCACGTGATCCCGACCGGCCCGGCGCCCTCCGTGGGAAGCGGATGGACGACCACGTCACCCTCCAGCGAGACCCGTCCCACCGCGTTGCCCTGGTTGAGCGTGAACCACATGGCGCCGTCCGGACCCGCGGCGATCCCGTACGGCGAGTCCGCCGCGTGCGTGGTCACCCGCCCATCGGCGGTGATGCGGCAGACCCGCCCGGCCTTGCCTTCCGTGAACCACATCGCTCCGTCGGGTCCGGGCGCGATCACGGTCGGCTGGCCGTCGGCCGGGTCGAGCTGGTGGATCACCGGCTCCTGGCCGGGCATCAGCCTGCCGATCCGTCCCTCGTGGACGAGCGTGAACCAGAGGGCTCCGTCCGTCCCCGTGGCGATGCCGTACGGCGCGCCGGCGTCGATCCTGGTCAACATATGCGTCCTCCCGCGAGGTGGAGTTCTTTGCCCCGGAAACGCCGCGTGAGCGCCCGGTCGTGCGACACCACGACCAGCGTGCCGCGGTAGCCGTCGAGTGCCCGCTCCAGCTCCTCGGCCAGGAGCGGCGACAGGTGATTGGTCGGCTCGTCGAGCAGCAGCAGGTCGTGCTCGGCCGCCAGCAGCCTGGCCAGTGCGAGCCGGCGCCGCTGCCCGACCGACAGGTCGCCGACTTTCTGGCCGAGCGTGTGCGGCCTGAACAGGCCGGTGCTCAGCAGCGCCGGCCCCCGCTCGTCCGCGTAGCCGTGCCCGTAGGCGGCCAAGACCGTCAGATCGGGGTCGAAGGTGACCTCCTGGGGCAGATAGCCGACCCTGACGTGGTCGCGAGCGTGCTCGGCGATGGTCCGCAGCAGCGTGGACTTGCCCGCGCCGTTGGGGCCGCGCACCAGTAGCCGGTCGCCTGCCTCGATCGTCAGCGACTCGACCCGCAACCGGTCACCGACCCGGATGTCGCGCAGGTCGGCCACCGAACGCCGATCGGCGCCTCCGCCATCCATCGCTCTGTCCGCGGCCCGAATCGCCGGCTCGTATGCGGGATCGGAGGCGGCCGCGCCGAACGTGCCGCGGAAGCGCAACGGGTCCGGCGGGCGCGGCACCGGGTCGTTCAGCAACCGGCGCAGCCGCTCATGGGCACTGCGGACCCGGCTGGCCACCGAGCTCTGCACCCGCCCGGCGTTGCGGTCGTAAGCCATCTTGTTGTTGTCGCGCATCGTCCGCCCGGCGGCAACCCGGTGGGCGGTGGTGGCGGCATGCTCGCGCACCTGCCGGACCTCCTCGCACCACGCCGCGTAGGACTGCTCCCAGCGTGCCCGCGCCGCATTCTTGGCCGACAGGAACCCGGTGTAGCCGCCGCCGAAGCGGGTGACGGCGCCGTCCTCGACCTCGAGCACCGCCGTGGCGACCCGGTCGAGGAAGACCCGGTCGTGCGACACCACGACCACCGTGCCCCGGTGCTCGCGCAGCCGGTCCTCCAGCCAGGTCAGCGCCGATGCGTCGAGGTGGTTGGTCGGCTCGTCGAGAAGCAGCACGCGAGGGGAGGCGGCCAGCACGCAGGCCAGGCCCAGCCGTGCCTGCTCGCCACCCGACAGGCTCGACAACACCCGGTCGCGGCCCACGTGGGCCAGGCCGAGGCCGTGGAACGCCTTGTCCACGCGGGCGTCCGCCTCGTAGCCACCCCGGGCCTCGTAGATCGTTAGCAACTCGCCGTATTCGTCCATCACCTCGTCGGTGAGCGCCGACTCCAGCTCGCGCATCCTGCGCTCCATGGCGCGCAGGCCGGCCAGCGTGGCGTCGACGGCCTGCTGGACCGTGTGACCGGGCGGCAGGCCGAGCGTCTGCCCGAGGTAGCCGACGTCGCCGGACACGACGACCTCGCCGTCGTCGGGCCGCTCGACTCCGGCCAGCAACCGGAGCAGCGTGGACTTGCCAGAGCCGTTTTCGCCGACGATGCCCGTGCGCTCGCCGGGCTTCACGGACAGGGTCAGCTCGGTGAGCACGGCACGCTCGCCGTATGACTTGGAAACGCTTTGCAGGTGGATCAGGATGGAACTCCAATCGCAACTGATGTAGCTTTAGTCTGGCACAGGAGAGACCTCAAACGCAACTGGAGTAGTTTTTGGGAGCGAGCGGTAAGCGTCCCGGAGGGCGGAGCGCGCGGGTGCGCGACGCCGTGCGGCAGGCCACGCTGGGGGAGTTGGCCGAGCACGGGTATACGGGGTTGACGGTCGAGCGGGTGGCCGAGCGGTCAGGCGTGCACAAGACGACCGTCTACCGCCGCTGGAGCAGCGTCGAGGGGCTGATCTCCGACGCGCTGGAGCTGGCCAAGGACGAGCCGTGGCCGATTCCCGACACCGGCACGATCCAGGGTGATCTGCGGGGGATCGTCCAGCTTGTCCGTTCCGGCTTCGCGGACCCCGAGCTGGGCCCGGTGTCGTCGGCCTTCGTGGCCGCGGCTGTGCAGAACGCGGAGGCGGCCCGGGCGCTGCACGAGTTCTTCGTCGCCAGGCATGATCAGTCGGCCGAGGTCGTGCGCCGGGCGATCGCCCGAGGCGAACTGCCGGACGTCGTGGACGTCAGGGAAGTGATCAGGGTCGCTGTGGCGCCCGTCTACTACCGGTTGTTCGTGGCCCACGAGCCGGTGACGGAGCAGGACGCCGACCGCGCCGCCGACGCCGCCCTGGCCGCGGCCCGCGCCGGCGTGCTGTAGGAGTCCTACGGCCGGCGCCTAGGATTCCTCTTTCGTCCCGCGCAGCTCGAAGTCGTCAAACGTGGTCTTCAGCACGGAGTCGCTGCCCTTCGGCGTGCGCGCGAACAGGCCTACGAACCCGTTCCCGATGCCGTTGGGATCGTCCACCTCGTGGATCTGCTTGTCGTTCACCCACATCGTCAGCCGCACGGCCGACCCGCGCTGCTCGCAGGAGGCCACGATGCGGACCGGTTTGCCGATCACGTCGTCGACCGGGACCGGCTGGGCCAGCGTGCCGCCCGCCCCGTCGATGATGCGCCGGATCCTGGCCATCCCCTTCGTGTCGAGCCCGAACTCGTAGTAGGTGTCGTCATCGTCGGAGTTGTGGCAGTAGACGCCGTATTCGCCGGTGCCGGTCGACCGCTTGACCTCAGCGGTCACGCCGACGACGACGCTCGAAGGCAACATCGGGGTCGGCGTGGCCGAGGGGTCGGGCGTGGTCGTGGGCGTGGCGACGAGGAAGGGGATGGGTGCCTTCGCCCACCGCTCCTCGTAGCCGTTCTCCACATCCAGCCCGTATGTGCCGTCGGTGCGGTAGCCGTAGCTGCTGGACGCCTCGGGATCGTAAGTGCCGCTCCAGCCGCCGGAGGTCTGGGTGAAGTCCTCCGCGTAGAGCACGCCCAGATCGGGCGGGCCGCTCGGGCCGAGCACGCTCCAGGCGGCCACGCCGGCGCCCGCCAGGAGGACGGCGGCGCCCGCGACGGCCCCGTACAGCTTGCCGCGGCCCGCCTTCTTCTCCGGCTGGACCTCCGTGTACGCCGCGGTGGCCTGCTGCCAGGCCACCTGCACGGTGTGCGCGGCCTGCTCGGGGCCGGCCGACCGCCCGACGAGGTGGTCGAGCAGCTGCTGGGCGGTGGGCCGCGTGGCCGGGTCCTTGCGCAGCGCCGCCGCGACCAGCTCGCGCAGGCCGGGGTCGACGGCGTCGAGGTTGGGCTCGGTGTTGAGCACCTGGTAGACGATCGCCGGCAGCGTGTCTCCGCCGAAGGGGGCCCGGCCGCTGGCGGCGAACGCGATCAGGGATCCCCACGAGAACACGTCGCAGGCCGGCGAGACCGGGTCGCCCCGCAGCACCTCCGGGGCCATGTAGCGGGGGGTGCCGATCAGCTCGCCGGTGCCCGTGACGCCGCCGAGCGTGTCGAGTGCCCGCGCGATGCCGAAGTCGATCACCCGCGGGCCGACCGGGGACAGCAGCACGTTCGACGGCTTGAGGTCCCTGTGCACCACTCCGGCCCCGTGGATGGCGGTGAGCGCGGTGGCCACGCCGACGGCCAGCGCGTCAAGGCTGGAGCCGCGGAGCGGGCCCGACTGGCGTACGGCCTGCTCGAGGTTGGGTCCTGGCACGTATTCGGTGACCACGTAGAGCTGGTCGCCGTCGAGCGCGGCCTCGAGCACCGCGGCCGTGCAGAACCTGCGCACCCGCCGCGCGGCGTCGGCCTCCCTGCGAAATCGCATGCGGAACTGCTCGTGCTGGGTCAGCTCGGGGTTGATCACCTTGACGGCGACCTGCTGCCCGGCGGGGTCCTCGGCGAGATGGACCGTGCCCATCCCGCCTCGGCCCAGCACGCTGAGCAATCTGTAGCGCCCGATGTGGGAGGTTTTACCACTCACGGCGGGCAAGCTTACCGACACGGCCCGGTTCGGCGCAGACCCCTCGTACGCGGTCGAGCGACGGCAGGCCGTTCCCCGGCTCCACCACGAGCACGCGGCACCCCGCCTCCCGGGCCGACGCGACGCCTACCGGGCTGTCCTCGACGGCGACGCAGCGTGCCGGAGTCGTGCCGAGCCGCCGGGCGGCTTCCAGGTACGGGTCCGGGTGCGGCTTGCCGCGAGCCGTGTCCTCGTTCGTGATCACCAGGTCGAACGCGTGGTCCAGGCGGGGGAGCACCAGATCGACCACGCGCCGCGGGGAGGCGGTGACCAGCGCCGTCGGGATGGCGGCGGCGGCCAGGCCGTCGAGGAGCTCGCGGGCGCCGGGCATGACGGTCACGTCGGCCGCGACCCGGGCGGCGAAGGCGTCGGTCAGGCGATCGGCCACCGCCCCGAACGCCCGCCTGGCCGTGTCGTCCGGGATCGCGCGTCCGGGCACATCGTCCGGGATCGGGGGCCCGGGCGGCTCGTCCCGCACCAGGTAAGCGGCCACGTCCTCGACGGTGTGACCGTGAACGTGCGGCACGTCGGCCGGGCTCAGGCGGCGGCCGAGGGACTCGGCGACGGTGGCGGCCGCCTGCCACCACAGTCCCTCGGTGTCGACGAGGGTCCCGTCCATGTCCAGCAGCACAGCATCGGGCCCAGGCACTGCGGGCTCCGCGGGGAGGTCGGCAGGGGGCGAGGTGGGCTTGGGGGCCGGGAACGGAGCGCCGGGCCGGTCAGGTCGGCGGCCGCCGGGGTCAGACGGCATCGGCGGCCACGACGGGTACGGGGACCGTGACCGTGCGGGCGGCCACCAGCACCGGCCGCTCCACCAGCCGGACCGCGACCCGCGTGCCGGGCCCGAGCGTGGCGGCCTCGTGCCCGGGCACGTCCGCGAGGACCTCCCCGCCGTCGACCGCCAGCCGGAGCCGTACGGAGGCGCCGCGGAAGGACGCGGTGACCACCTCGGCGGCCCCGTCCTCGTCCAGGACGACCCGCACCGCTTCCGGACGGATCAGCACGTCCACGGACGGATCCGCAGGAACGGCCCCGTCCACAGGCAGGAGCTGCCCGAGCACCGACACCTGATCCCCGGTGACATGCCCGGCCAGGTGGTTCATCGTGCCGACGAACTCCGCCACGAACGGCGTGGCCGGCCGGTCGTAGACCTCGGCCGGCGATCCCACCTGTTCGAGCCGCCCGTCACGCAGCACCGCCACCCGGTCGGCGACCGACAGGGCCTCCTCCTGGTCGTGGGTGACGAAGATGGTGGTGATGCCGAGGTCCAGCTGGAGGCGGCGGATCTCCTCACGCAGCGCCACACGTACCTTGGCGTCCAGCGCCGACAGCGGCTCGTCCAGCAGCAGCACCCGCGGCTCCAAGGCGAGCGCGCGGGCCAGGGCGACGCGTTGCTGCTGCCCGCCGGACAGCTGGTGCGGGTAGCGGTCGGCGTGCTGGGGGAGCCCGACGAGCTCCAGCAGCTCGTCCGCCTTGGCGTGCCGCACCGCCGCGGGCGCCTTGCGCACCCGCAGGCCGAAGGCGACGTTGTCGCGGGCGTTGAGGTTGGGGAAGAGGGAGTAGGACTGGAAGACCATGCCCGCGTCCCGCTTGTTGGCCGGGACGTTCGTGATGTCCTTGCCGTCCACCAGCACCGCGCCCGAGTCCGGCCGCTCGAAGCCGGCCACGCACCGCAGCGCCGTCGTCTTGCCGCAGCCCGAGGGCCCGAGCAGGGCGACGAACTCGCCGGGCGCGATGACCAGGTCGAGGCCGTCCAGCGCGACCGTCTTGCCGAACTCCCGCCGGAGCCCGCGGAACTCCACCGATGCGGTCATTTCTGTTTCTCCCTACCGAAAACGGTGGACACGGCCAGCAGCAGCAGCCAGATGAGCAGCAAGCTGAGGATGGACACGGCGACCGAGAGCTGCCCTTCGGACCCGCTGACGGTGACGATCCACACGGCGAACGGCGCGTACCCCAGCAGGCTGGCGACGGTGTACTCGCCCAGCACCAGCGCCAGCGTCAGGAACGACGCGCTGGCCAGGGCCGAGCGCAGGTTGGGCACGACGACCCGGAACAACACCTGCGGCCACGAGGCGCCCAGATTGCGCGCCGCCTCGACCAGCGTCCGCACGTCCATCGTGCGCAGCCCGGCGTCCAGCGACCGGTAGACGAACGGCAGCACCAGCACCACGTACGCCAGCACCAGCACCACGGGGAACCCCGGATCCTGCACCGCGATGATCGTGCCCCAGAACGGCGTCGGCGCCAGCACGTCGGTCCCCACCCGCAGCGACGTCCCCATCCCGGCGACGAACGTGATCGGCGGCACCACCAGCGGCAGCGTGCAGAGCGCCTCCATCACCGGGCCCAGCCGCGGCGCGAACAGCCGCACGGCCAGCATCGCGGGCAGCGACAGCAGCAGCACCAGCACGATCGTGGCGGCCGCCAGCCCCAGCGACAGCAGCAGCGACCGCACGAACCCGTCGGCCGTCAGCAACTCCCCGTAGGCGGACAGCGACACCCCTTCGACGGGTGTGTAGACCGTGTACCAGAAGGAGGCGCCGAGCGGGATCAGGAAGTAGGCGGCGCCCAGCAGGAACACCACGCCACGCCAGACCCGAGGCCGCGCGGAACCCCCGGAGACCCGCTCCAGCCCGGTCAGTGCAGCCATCGGGAGCTCCTCCTCTGCAGCGGCAGGTAGATCGCCATCACCAGCCCGGCCACCACGATCATGTCGAGGCTGAGCGCCAGCGCGACGTTCTCGTAGCCGATCAGCACGTCGCCGGTGAGGGCACTGGCGATCTTCAGGGTGACGAGCGGCACAACGGTGCCGACCATGGCGTTGGCGGTGGCGTACGCGGAGAAGGACGACCCGAACAGCAGCACCACCCCGCCCAGCATGGACGGCGTCAGCACCGGCAGCGCCACGAAGCGCCAGTAGTGCCAGGCGGTGGCGCCGTTGTTCGCGGCCGCCTCGCGCCACTGCGGCCGCAGCCCGTCCAGCGCCGGCGCCATGACCAGCACCATCAGCGGGATCGAGAAGTAGAGGTAGACCACGACCAGGCCCCAGAGCGTGTAGAGCGAGCCCGACGGCAGCCCGATCAGCCCGCTGACCACGCCCGAGTTGCCGAGCGTGGCGATCCAGAAGAACGCCAGCGGCACCCCGCCGAAGTTGGCCAGCACCCCGGAGGCCGTCAGCACCGCCTCCCGCAGCAGCGTGAAACGCGAGGTCACGACGGCGTAGGCGAGGAACGTGCCCAGCACGGCCCCCAGCAGCGCGACCACGGCCGACAGGCGCACGCTGCCGATCATGGCGGTGAGATAGCCGCCCTGCAGGCTCTGCGCCAGGTTCGCCAGACTCGGCCGCCCTTCAGCGGTGAACGCCCCCGCCACCAGTGCGATGGCGGGGACGCCGAAGACGAGCGCGAAGAACGCCAGCAGAGGCAGCGCCCCCAGCCAGCCCTTCGAACGAGTCCTGCTCATCCCGAGATCGCGGCGTCCCAGCCGCTGGCCAGCTTGGCCTTGGCCGCGTCCACCTGCGCGGTCGTCGGGAACGTGGGCGAGCCGTCCACCGAGGGCAGCTTCTCGGCCAGCGCCTTGTCCACGGTGCCGTCGGCGGTCATCGTCGGCAGCAGCACGGGACGGGCGAAGCCCTTGAGGAACAGGTTCTGGCCCTCGGCGCTGTAGAGGTATTCCTGCCACAGTCTGGCCGCCGCCGGGTGCGGGGCGTCCTTGTTGATGGCCTGGGCGTACATCTGGAAGTACTTGCCGTCGGTCGGCACGTTGACCTTCCAGTCGATGCCCTTGGCCGTCATCTGGGGCGCGTAGGCGGCGTTGTTGTAGTCCCAGTCGATGCTGATCTGGGTCTCGCCCTTCTCGATGGTGGCCGGCGTGGTCTCGACCGGGTTGTAGTTGCCGGCCTCGTTCAGCTTCTTGAAGAAGTCGATGCCGGGCTGGATGTCGTCGAACGAGCCGCCGTTGGCCAGGGCGGCGGCGTACACGCCGGCGAAGGCCGAGCCCGCCTTGGTCGGGTTGCCGTTCATCGCGACCTTGCCCTTGTACTCGGGCTTGAGCAGGTCGGCGAAGCTGGTCGGGCAGGTGGTGATCTTCTTGGCGTCGCAGCCGATCGACACGTAGCCGCCGTAGTCGTTGACCCAGAGCCCGGTCGCGTCCTTCTGGCCCTCGGCGATCTTGTCGAACGTCTGCACCTTGTACGGCGCGAACAGCCCCTCCGCCGCGCCGCTGAGCGCGAACGACTGGCCGAGGTCCAGCACGTCGGGGGCGCGGTCCTGGCCCTTGCGGGTCTTCACGGCGTTGATCTCGTCGGCGCTGGCCGCGTCCGGGGTCTCGCTCTCGATCTTGATGCCGTACTTGGCCTGGAACTTCTCGATGATCTCGCCGTAGTTGGCCCAGTTCGGCGGCAAGGCGATGACGTGCAGGTTGCCCTCTTTCTTGGCCGCCTCGACGAGCTTGTCGAGGCCGCCGAAGTCGGCGGCGGAGGTGGCGGTGGCCGCGTTGACGCCGCCTTGTGACGCCTGGGTGGTGGCCTGGGTGCCGGGAGCGGCGCCGCAGGCCGCGGTGACTACCGTAAGGGCGGCGGCAGCGCCGGCCGCGCGGGCGCGAAATGTGAACACAACGCCTCCACTGTGCAGGGGGTGTGGAAAGAAACTAGGGGAACTTGTACAAACAAGCGAGCACTAGTAAGTCGCATGAATGTTGCTCTTTCGTGAATGGGAGGGGGCGGCCTTGGTTGCGCGCTATGAACTGATCGCCGATGAGCTGCGGGAAGAGATCCTTTTCGGCGCCTACCCGGTCGGTTCCCAGCTCCCCAGCGAGGCCGAGCTGGCCGGGCGATTCGGCGCGGCGCGCGGCACCGTGCGGCAGGCGGTGGCCGTACTGCTCGCCGAGGGGCTGGTCGGCTCCAGACAGGGCGCCAGGCGCATCGTGCTCGGCGCCGCGCGCAGCCAGAGCTTCGCCGAGCTGCACAGCTTCGCGCAGTGGGCGCGCGCGGGCGGCTACCGCTTCGGCGGCCAGGTGATCGAGCAGCACCGCCGCCGGGCGAGCGCCGCCGAGTCCGCCAGGTTGGGCGGTGGCGAGGTGCTGGAGGTGCTGCGTCTGCGCACACTGGAGGGCGAGCCCGTCCTCGTCGAGCGCACGGTGTACGCCGAGTGGGTGGCCCCCGCCGTCGAGGGGTTGCCCGCCGACTGCGAGTCGGTCACCGAGGCGCTGTACGAGGCGATCGGGCTCGTGTTCGCCTACGGCGAGCACCTCATCGACGCGGTCTCCGCCGGGGTCCAGGACGCCCGCCTGCTGGGGGTGCGCCGCGGCAGCCCGCTGCTGCGCCAGCGCAGGACCACCACCACCCACGAGGGCCGCCCCGTGGAGACCTCCGACGACCGTTACCGCGCAGGCAGCGTGGCCTTCAGCATCCGCAACTCGATCGGCGCGAACCCGCTCGTGCGGCAGGCGATCGACTTGCGATCTAGGGCCGGAGAACATATGTTCGAGTTATAAGCGCCCGCCTTCCCCCGGGTGGCTCAGACAGAGGACCAGAGCCGCGGGGAGAAGCGACTTGAGCAGACTCTATGGCGATCCGATAGAGGTGTGGACCAGGGACGGGGAGCCGACCCAGTTCGTCTGGCGCGACCGGCTCTATCTCGTTCGCCGTGTCCTGGACCACTGGGTGGTCGCGCGCGAGTGGTGGAAGACCGGCGAGGGCGATCCCGGTGAGCGCCAGTTCTGGCGGGTGGAGGCCAGCCCGGGACGCGAGGTCGGCTCCTACGAGCTGCGTTACGACACCGCCGGCAACGGCTGGCTGCTGCTGAGGGCGTGGGACTGATGGCGCCCCCGTTCCCGCACCTCAACGTGTGCTCCGCCTACTCCATGCGCTACGGCACCGCCTTCCCGCAGGCGCTGGTGAGCCGGGCGTCCGAGTTCGGCATGGACATCCTGGCGCTGACCGACCGCGACGGCCTCTACGGCACCATCAAGCACGCCCTCGCGTGCGCCGCGGCCGGGATCGCCCCGGTGCTCGGTGTGAACCTGGCGCTCACCACCCCGCCCCCGTCGCTGCTTCCCGGCATTCCCGCCCCCCGCCCCAAGACCGGGCCGAACGCCGAGGACCGGATCACCGTGCTGGCCCGCGGCCGCGGCTGGTCACGCCTGTGCCGCCTGGTCACGGCCGCCCACCACGCGGGCGAGCGGGGCAAGCCGGAGGTCACTCGCGAGCTGATCGGCGAATGGGCCGGCGAGGCCGGCGACCACGGGTTCGGCGCCGAGGACGGCCTGGTCGTGCTGCTCGGCCCCAGGTCCGATGTGGGCCGCGCGGTGGCAGAGCGGCGCGACGAGCAGGCCAGGACGCTGCTCGGCCTGTGGCGATCCACGGTGCCCGGCGTCGTGATCGAGCTGGTCGACCAATACGGCTACCGCGACGCCGGCACGGCCGTACGCATGCTCGGCCTGGCCGAGTCCATGGGCGTGCCCGCCGTGCTGACCAACGCGGCGCGCTACCTGGACCCGGCCGATCACCAGGTCGGCGACGTGCTCGACGCGGCCCGCC
This sequence comes from Nonomuraea sp. 10N515B, assembly GCF_052245915.1. Classification (NCBI taxonomy): domain Bacteria; kingdom Bacillati; phylum Actinomycetota; class Actinomycetes; order Streptosporangiales; family Streptosporangiaceae; genus Nonomuraea; species Nonomuraea sp. 10N515B. The sequence continues at coordinate 111,882 of NZ_JBQQBQ010000021.1, read as the reverse complement.
AGCTCGTCCCGCTGCACCCCCGCCACCTCGAACGCACCACCTCGCACGCCTACCTCAAGAGCACCAAGGAGATGTGGCAGGTGGCGGCCAAGGTCTGCGGCGCGGACCAGGAGCGGGTGGGGCGGCTGCTGTACACGACCAGGCGGCTGGCCGAGGCGTGCTCGATGGAGCCGCTGGACCTGCTCGCGCTCCGCAACGACCCGCCGAACCTGCACCTGCCCGAGATCGGCCGCGACCCGGTGCCGCTGCTGCGCCACCGCGTCGAGGACGGGCTGATCAGGCGTGGCCTCGACCGCTCGGCCGACGCCGAGCGGCGTCTCCGGGACGAGATGGCCATCATCGAGAAGAAGCGCCTGTCCGGATATTTCATCGCCGTGGCCGGCATCACCGACATGATCCGCGGCATGGGCATCCGCTGCGCCATCCGCGGCTCGGGCGCCGGCAGCCTGGTCAACTACCTCATCGGCATCGGCGAGGTCAACCCGCTCGACCACGGCCTGCTCATGGAGCGGTTCCTGTCCGAAGGCCGCATCGGGCTGCCCGACATCGACGTCGACGTGGAGTCGGCCCGCCGCCTCGACTGCTACAAGGCCATCTTCGATCAATACGGCGAGGCCCGCGTGGCCTGCGTGTCCATGATGGAGACCTACCGGGCGCGCAGCGCCATCCGCGACGTCGCCGCCGCGATGGGCCTGCCCCCGCACGAGATCGACGCGGTCGCCAAGGCGTTCCCGCACATCAGGGCCAAGCAGATCACCGCGTCGCTGCACGACCTGCCCGAGCTGCGCGACAGCCGGCTCAACGAGGCGGGCCTGGACCGGGTGTTCCGGCTGGCGGAGAAGCTCGACGGCCTGCCCAGGCACATCGCGCTGCACCCGTGCGGCGTGCTGATCGGCAACATGGGGCTGCGGGACCGGACGCCGGTGGAGCGCAGCCTGCTGGAGTTCCCGATGTCGCAGTTCGACAAGGACGACGTGGAGGAGGCCGGGCTGCTCAAGCTCGACGTGCTGGGCGTGCGGATGCAGTCCGCGATGGCGTACGCGCTGAACGAGATCAAACGCGTGGACGACGTCGTGGTCGAGCTGGACACCCCGCGCGGCGACGCTCCCGACATCCAGTACGTCCCGCACGACGACCAGACCACCTACGACATGATCTGCGCCGCCCGCACCCTCGGCTGCTTCCAGATCGAGTCGCCGGGCCAGCGGGAGCTGGTGGCCAAGCTGGAGCCGCGCACGCTGCACGACCTGATCGTGGACATCTCACTGTTCCGGCCGGGGCCGGTCAACTCCGACATGGTCACTCCCTACCTGGAGGCCAGGCACGGGTGGCGGCAGCCGCGTTACCCGCACGAGCGGCTGCGGGAGGCGCTGAAGGAGACGCACGGCGTCGTGGTGTTCCACGAGCAGGTCCTGAAGATCATTTCGGAGATGACCGGGCGGGACCTGTCGTACGCCGAGATGTTGCGGCGCACCCTGGACACGCCGGAGGGGCGGGCGCGGGTGCGCCGGGCGTTCGTGCCCTTGGCCCAGGCCAACGGCTTCGACGACGCGGCCGTGGAGCGGGCCTGGCAGGTGCTGGACGCGTTCGGGGCGTTCGGGTTCTGCAAGGCGCACGCGGCGGCGTTCGCGCTGCCCACATACCAGTCGGCCTGGCTGAAGCGGCACCACGCGGCGGCGTTCTTCGCCGGGGTGCTCACGCACGAGCCCGGCATGTACCCGCCGCGGGTCATCATCGACGAGGCCAGGCAGTGCGGGATCAAGATCCTTCCGCTCGACATCAACAAGTCGGGCAAGGACTGGCAGGTGGAGCGGCTCGGGCCGCGCGCCCGCGTCCGCGCGCGCTCTTCGGAAGGCCGGCGGGTGGAGTTCAGGATCGGGGAGATCGGCAAGGGGTACGCGCTGCGCGTGCCGTTCTCGGCGATCAAGGGGGTGAGCGAGGCGGAGGTCGAGCGGATGGTCGCCGGGCAGCCGTACACGTCGCTGGCCGACTTCTGGGACCGCGCCCGCCCCTCGCGGCCCACGATCGAGCGGATCGTCCAGGTCGGCGGCTTGGACGCGCTGCACGACCTGCACCCGGGCGGGCCGCGCTGGCGGCCCGGCGAGCTGACCAGGCGCGACCTGATCGCCCAGGTCGGCGCGCTGGAGCGGGCCTCGTCGAGCGGCGTGCGGTCCGGTCCGCGCACGTCCAAGCGCTACACCTCCGCGCCCCCTTCCCCGCCGGAGAAGCCCTCCGTGCAGCTCCCACTGGGCTTCACCGAGCACTTGCCGCCGGGGGAGTTGCCCGAGATGACGGAGGCGGAGATGGTCCAGGCCGAGCTGGAGATCCTCGGCATCGACGTCAGCCGGCACATCATCAGCTTCCACGACGAGCTGCTCGACCTGCTCGGGGTGGTACGTTCCAAGGATCTTCTCGCGCAGCGCAACGGGGCTGAGGTGCTGGTGGCGGGGGTCAAGGTGGCGACGCAGACGCCTGCCGTGCGCTCGGGCCAGCGCGTCATCTTCACCACGCTCGACGACTCGACCGGGCCGATCGACCTGACGTTCTTCGAGTCGGTGCAGGGGCGGTGCGCGGCCACCGTCTTCGGGTCGTGGCTCCTGCTGGCCAAGGGCGTGGTCCGGCGCACGGGCACGCGGGCGGTGTCGATGCGGGCGGTGGACTGCTGGAACCTGGCGGACCTGGACGCGCTGTGGCGCGCCCAGGGGATCGACGCGGTCCGCGCGCTGCTCGCCCAGGAGCACGAGCAGTTGGAGGGGGTCAGCGGGCGCAGCATCGAATACCCCAACGGCTTCCGCCTGTCGCCCTACTCCGACCTCGGCCCGGCCATCGTCACGCCGCCCCGGCGACTGTGGCACGCCAGCCCAGGCAGTTCCGGCCCCTCAGCCGCCTGATCTCGCCGAGAACCGCTCGGTGCGGAGTTCTGGCACCCTCACGCGCTTAGACGCCGACTTGCAGGGAATCTCTTCGTAGAGCCGTGTGAAAGTGTAAGAAGCGCGCGCTCAGCGGGATGCCAACATCACCTACGACGAGGCGTGGTGCGTCGTCGACGTCGACGAACACAAGACTCTCGAGCAGGCTCTGATCACGGCGCGTAGAGGGCACGTCAACCTAGCGGTCTCCCTGCCTTGCTTCGAGCTATGGATTCTTTATCACTTCGAGGACTGCGTCACCGCCTGTGACCAGGTCAGAGTCGGGCGCAAGCTCAGGAACCACATCAAGGACTACGACAAGCACCTCGGCCGGGACTTTCCCTTCGCTAACCATGAGGTGGCACGGGAACGTGCCCGGAGGGCAGCCCGAGCGCGCCACCATCCCCGCCAGCCGGTCATCGAGATCGGCCAACAAGGCGGTATCGGCGCAGTGCCGCACCTGGCGGCGGTCAGCTGGTGCGACCGAGCGATGTGGAGCCCGGGGCTGGATGGGACTCGTGGGAGAACGTGCGGATGGTGGCGAGCGGAGAGCGGGCGGCACGCTGCAGCCGGGTCAGCTCCCGCACCGTGCACGCGCACAAGACGGCCGCCACAGCGGCGCACCCCAGCTCCAGCACCCCCACCCCTGTCAGATCCCCGGCGGACGCGTCGAGCGGCAGCCGGACGGTGATCAGCGCGAGCATCGCCAGCCAGCTCAGCCACCACGCCGCGAGCAGCGACAACCATCGCCCTCGCTGCCCTGCGGGCGGCCTCGCGCCCCGCCACACCTCGTCGACCAGCACCACAGGAGCGAACAGGTTCATGCCGGGGATCAGCCACGCGGCCGCGACCGGACCTGTCGGGGCCGAGCGGTCGTTGGCCTGCCTGGCCCGCACCAGCCACGTCACGTAGGCGGCGCCCGCCGCGATCGACGTGCCCGCCACCAGCATCATCAGCAGCGCGAACACCGTCACGGCCCCCACTACCGCTTCCGCGTCGGCCCCGTGCGGCCGCCCGCCGAACTCGGCGAGCTGGGCGGCGAGCCGGTGCCCGCGGGTGTGTTCGAAGATCACGAGAGCGGCGAGGGAGAGGACCTGCGCGGCGAGCGTCACGTATACGGCAGAGGCGGCTCTCGTAGGCGATGCCTGGGTGTAGCGCACGATGTTCTCCCCCCGGGCCATGCGCTGAGGTTCTCATTCACTTCTATCCCGGGAGCCCCGTCGTTAATCAGCTCACCACGCCGGATTCCCACGCCCAAGCTGCGATTCCCACCCGATTTCTGACACCGAGCTTGGCCTGGACGTTTCCCAGATGCGTCTTGACCGTCGACAGGGACACGAACAGCTCCGCGGCCACCTCCTGGTTGGTGCGTCCCCTGGCCACCAGCCGCACGACGTCCAGCTCGCGGTCGGTCAGCGGGTCGTTCGCCGGGAGCATGGCGCGCCGGGGCTGGGTCAGATGCTGCAGCAGCCGTACCGTCACTGACGGCGACACCAGCGCGTCACCCGCCGCGGCCGCCCTGACCGCCTCGATCAGCAGCGTGGGCCCGCTGTCCTTGAGCAGGAACCCGGTCGCGCCCGAGCGCAACGCCCCGTACACGTACTCGTCCAGATCGAACGTCGTGACGATGACCACCCGCAGCGGATTGTCCACCCCTGGACCGGCCAGGATCCTGGTCACCTCGATCCCGTCGAGCTTGGGCATCCTGATGTCGAGCAGGCACACGTCCGGCCGCAGCCGTCTCGCCTCGGCGACGGCCTCGGCTCCGTCGGCCACCGCCGCGACCACCTCCATGTCAGGTTGAGCGTCCAAAATCATCTGGAAGCCCGTGCGTACCAGTTGCTGATCGTCGGCGATGAGAACCCGAATAGTCACGCCCCAACTCTAGAGATCAGCCGTTCGGCCGATGACGGTATGGACGCACGGCCGATCCCCCGCTCCCGGCCCGCCGGGACCCTGGACGTCATGAACGATGTGCTTGTTGGACGAGCCCTGGCCAAGCGGTTCGGGCAGACGGTCGCCCTGGCCGGCGTAGACATCACGGTACGGGCCGGTGAAGCCGTGGCGATCATGGGGCCGAGCGGTTCCGGCAAGTCGACCCTGCTCCACTGCCTGGCCGGGATCATGAAGCCGGACGTGGGCGAGGTGCACCTGCTGGGGCAGCGCATCGACGCGATGGGCGAGCGGAAACGCAGCGCGCTGCGCCGTACTCGCTTCGGTTTCGTCTTCCAGTTCGGCCAGCTCCTGCCCGAGCTGCCCGCCGAGGAGAACGTGGCGCTCCCGCTCATGCTGGGCGGCGTGCCCAGGGCCCAGGCGGTACGGCAGGCGCGCGCCTGGTTCGCGCCACTCGGCCTGCACACGATGGAGTCCAGGCGCCCGGGCGAGCTGTCGGGCGGCCAGGCGCAGCGGGTGGCGATCGCCAGGGCGCTGGTGAGCAGGCCGGCCGTGGTGTTCGCCGACGAGCCCACGGGTGCGCTCGACCAGCAGACCGGGCAGGACACGATGCGCCTGCTGGTCGAGGCCACGAAGCACAACGACGCCTCGCTGATCGTGGTCACCCACGACCTGAACGTGGCCGCCTGGTGCGACCGCACGGTCGAGGTCCGCGACGGCCTGCTCCTGGCGACCGGAGCACGCGCATGACCCGCGTACCGCACGGGGCGCGAGCGGCGGGCGGGAGGGCCGCGTGAACCTCGAGCTGACCTGGCGGCTGCTCAAAGGCGGCGGTCGCAGGGGCCTGCTGGGCACCTGGCTCACGCTGGGCGCGGTCGCGGTGTCCACGGCGCTGCTGCTGTTCGCCGTGGCCGCGAACTCCGCCTTCGACGCCAGGGCCGAACGCGGCGCCTGGCGCAACCCGGTCCCCGCCGCGTCGGGGGCGGTCGCCATCGAGGCGTCGCGCTTCGACTACGTGCGCGACCAGGTGATCACCGTCGTCGACCTGGCCGCCATGAAACCAGGTGTGCCCGCTCCGCCCGGAATGCCGCGTTTCCCGCAGCCGGGCGAGGTGTGGCTGTCGCCCGCGCTCGCCGAGCTGGCCAGGCAGCTCCCCGCCGACCAGCTCGCCAAGCGTTACCCGGATCCGCGCGGGATCCTCGGGGACGAGGCGCTGGTCCACCCGGACGAGCTGGTCGCGGTCGTCGGCCACGCGCCGGACGCGCTGGAGATGACCGCGCCCCGCAGCGATGACTGGATCATCGCCAAGCCGCCGACCAGGGTGTCGAGCCTGGCCGGCACACCGAGCGAGGACGCGGAGGCGTACAAGGCGCTCGCGCTCGTCGCGAGCGTGCTCATGGTGGTGCCGCTGCTGGTGTTCGGCGGCGCCGCGGCCAGGCTCACGGTGGCCAGGCGCGACCAGCGCCTCGCCGCGCTCAGGCTGGTCGGCGCGACGCCGGGGCAGGTCGTGGCGATGACGGTGGCCGAGGCGATGATCGTGGCGCTGGCCGGCGCCCTCGCGGGCGCCGCGGCCTTCGCCCTGGCCGTGCCGTTGCTGGCCGGGATCGAGATGCAGGGCGGGCCGTGGTTCGCCGGCGACCTGTTCCCGAGCCCGCTCGTCCTCGCCGGGGTGCTGGTCGCGGTGCCGCTGCTGGTGGGGTTGTCGGCGGTGGCCGGGCTGCGCCGGGTCGTGGTGAGCCCGCTCGGCGTGGCCAAGCGGGAGACGCCGCCCGCCCTGCGGTTCGTACGGGTGCTCGTCCTGCTCGTGGTGCTGGCCGTCTTCCCGATGCTGACCAGGGGCACCAGTGTCGCGATCGTCGCCGTGGCGCTCGCCCTGGCGTTCCTGTGCGTCAACCTGGTCGGCCCCTGGGTGGTGGGCCTGATCGGCAGGATCACGGCGGGCACCGCACGTGGCCCGGCCCGGCTGCTGGCCGGCCGGAGGCTGGTGGACGACCCGCGCTCGGCCTGGCGCACGGTGAGCGGCGTCGCGCTGACCGGTTTCGTGGCGGGCTTCCTCGGCCTGCTCAGCCCGGACGCGTTCACCGGGGATGCCGCCGCGCCTCCCCAGCTCCGCGTCACGGCGCCCGCCGGGCGGGCGGAGCAGGTGACCGAGCAGGCGCGCGAGCGGCTGGCGGCGGCGAAGGTGCCGGCCACCGTGCAGGCGTCGAAGCAGACCGTGGTCGCCGCCCTGGGCAGCTCCGCGGACGCGCCAACGGTGGACCGGGCGCGCACCGCGCTCGCCGGGCTCGTCCCCGGCCGCACGCCCACGACGGAGACGGACGACCAGCGGTTCGGCATCGGCATCCTGGCCGACGTCCGCGTGGGCACAATCGTCGTGCTGTCGGTGTCGTTCCTGGTGGCCATCGCCAGCGCGGGCATCACGGCTGCGTCGTCGATCCTGGACCGGCGGCAGACGTACGGGCTGTTGCGGCTGGCCGGCACCCCGCTGGAGGTGCTCGACCGGGCGCGGCGGGCGGAGACGCTCATCCCGCTGGCCGTGATGGGCGGCGGGGCGATCCTGGTGGGGGCGTTCTGCGCCACGCCGTTCATGATGGGCCAGGTCAGCGCGGTCGGGGTGATCACGCTGGTGACGTGCGTCGTCGCCGGGTTCGCCGGGGTGATCGGGGCGGGGGCCATGAGCAGGCCGCTGCTCAGATCGGTCACCGCCGACCCGGCTCCGCGCCCCGACTGACCCCGGACCCACGCCCCGGCCTCGCCCAGGACTGACGCGGTGCTACCCCAGGACGAGGTCGCGGATCAGCTTCAGCGAGTGCTCGTCGCGCGGTCCCATCACCAGCAGGCTCGTGACCGGGCTCTTGCGCCACAACTCGAGGCGTTCCTTGATCCGGCCGGGCGGGCCGACGAGCGAGATGCCGTCGGCCAGCTCGTCCGGGATCGCCCGGAACGCCTCGTCCTTCCGCCCGGCCAGGTAGAGCGCCTGGATGTGCTCGGCGGCCTCGGCGTAGCCCATCCTGCCGATGATGTCGGCGTGGAAGTTGCGGTGCTTGGCGCCCATGCCGCCGATGTACAGCGTGAGCATCAGCTTCACGCCGTCCAGCGCCGACCGCACGTCGTCGGAGACGATCACCATCACCATGGCGGCCACGTCGAAGCCCTCGGAGGCCCCCGCCAGCGACTCCCCGTACATTTCCTCGATCTTGGCGGGGAACGCGAACAGCGGCAGCCATCCCTGGGCCACCTCGGCGGCCAGGGCGACGTTCTTCGGGCCCTCCGCCCCGAGATAGACGGGGATGTCCGAGCGGAGCGGATGCGTGATGAGCTTGAGCGGTTTGCCCAGGCCGCCCGCCAGCGGCAGCGGGTAATGCGGGCCTTCGCTCGTCACGGGCTCCTCGCGGCGCCATACCTTGCGCATGATCTCGACGTACTCACGCGTCCTGGCCAGGGGCTTGGCGAACGGCTGCCCGTACCAGCCCTCCACGACCTGCGGGCCCGAGGCTCCCACGCCGAGCAGCAGGCGGCCGCCGGTGAGGTGGTCGAGGGTCATCGCGGTCATCGCCGTCGTCACGGGCGGCCTGGCGGAGAGCTGCGCGACCGACGTGCCGAGCTTGATGCGGCTGGTACGCGCTCCGTACCAGGCCAGCGGCGTGAACGCGTCGCTCCCGTACGCCTCCGCCGTCCACACCGAGTCGTAGCCGAGCCGCTCGGCCGCGAGCACTGTCTCGGTCGCGTCGTCGGCGTGGCGTTGCCAGTAACCCAACTGGAGCCCGAGCTTCATAGGACACCTCCGGAATTAAGTTCTATTACGGCTGTGGCGGGCGCGGGTGTCAATGGAGGATCTTCCGGGGAAGTCACACTCCGTGGTCAAGGGTCTCTGTCGCGTTGCCTGCCTTTTGCTCTCGCTCTTTCTGCTGCTCCCGGCGGCCGAGCCGCCTGCGGCCGCGAGCGTGTCCAGGCCGAACGTCGTCGTCATCGTGGTCGACGACCTCGAGGCGGGCACGCTGGCGTACTTCCCCAACATCACCCAGCACCTGGTGCGCGAGGGCGCCTCGTTCGACCGGTTCTTCGTGACGAACTCGTGGTGCTGTCCGTCCAGGGTGTCGATCCTGCGCTCCCAGTACGTGCACAGCCATGGAGTTCTCACCAATACCGCGCCGGAAGGGGGCTTCGACCGCTTCCATGCCCAAGGTCTGGAACGTTCTACTTTGGGGACGTGGATGCAGGGTGCCGGGTACCGCACGGCGCTGATGGGCAAGTTCCTCAACCACTACCCCGGCAGCGCCGCGGAGGAGACGTACGTGCCGCCCGGCTGGGACGAGTGGGCCGTGCCGGTGCGCAACCTCTACGAGGAGTACGGCTACCGGCTCAACGAGAACGGCGCGTTGGCCGACTACGGCTGGACCGAGGATGACTACCTGTCCAACGTGCTGGCCCGCAAGAGCCGCGACTTCATCGCCGAGTCCGAGGGCCCGTTCTTCCTGTACCTGGGGCCGGTCGCCCCGCACAACCCAGCCAACCCCGCCTGGCAGCACGCGGGGGCGTTCCCGCTGGCCATGGCGCCGCGGACGCCGTCGTTCAACCAGCAGGACGTGAGCGCCGAGCCGCTGTGGATGCAGAGCCTGCCCCTGCTCGACCAGCCGAGGATCGACGCGATCGACGAGCGCTTCCGCGCCCGGTTGCGGGCCATGCTCGGCGTGGACGACCTCGTCGGTGCCGTCGTCGAGGCGCTGCGGGAGGCCGGGCGGCTGGACAACACCTACATCATCTTCACCTCGGACAACGGCTTCCATCTCGGGACGCATCGGCTCGCGCAGGGCAAGACCACCCCGTTCGAGGAGGCGATCAAGATCCCGTTCGTGGTGCGCGGCCCGGGTGTCGCGCCGGGTTCCACGATCTCGCGCATGGGGGCCACAGTGGACCTGGCGCCCACGGTCGCTGAGCTCGGCAAGGCCGCGGTGCCGGCGTTCGCGGAGGGGCGCTCGCTGGTGCCGCTGCTGCGGGGCCGGTCGCCGGGAGAGTGGCGCAAGAACGTGCTGGTCGAGTTCACCAGGCCGACCAACCGGGCGTCGGCCAAGCAGACGCCTGTGCCGGCTTATCAGGCGTTGCGGACCGATCGGTACACGTATGTGCGGTACGACACGGGGGAGCGGCAGTTGTACGACCTGCAGACGGATCCGTACCAGTTGCGGAACCTGGCGGGCAGCGCCGATCCCGCCCTGCTGACCGGTCTTGATGGGCGGCTGGCGGGGATGGTGGCGTGCTCGGGGGTGAGCTGTAGGCAGGCCGACATGCGGGAATGACACCCCCATGATCTCCGCCTGCCACGACAGCGACCGGATCCAGCATGGATCGTCCGGAAGCGTCAGCGGCCGCCCGAGAACAGGGATGGGTACGCGTGCGCCAGGTGCTCGGAGACGGCTCGGGCCGCTTCGTCCGCCTCGCCCCGTTCGATGGCCTCCAGGATGCGTACGTGGTCGGCGCGCAGGATCGACGTGTCGCCCAGCCGCTCGACCGCTTCGACCGCATACCTTCGCATCGAGTCGCGGAGCGAGCGCATGATGGCGGCGATGAGCCGGTTGCCCGACGCGTCCGCGATCGCACAGTGGAAGGCCGTGTCGTGCTCCACGAACTCCTCCGCCGTCCGCGCCTCGTCCATCCCGGAAAGGGCGGCGGCGAGCGCCGAGGTGTCGGCCCGCGCCGCGGCGGCGCGGGAGGCCGCCCACTGCTCGATCATGTGCCGGGTGTCGATCACCTCGCGCAGCTCCAGGCTCGCCAGCCCCAGATGCAGCCTGAGCAGGTCCGTCAGTGCCGAGTCCGGGCGCGAGATCAGCACCGCGCCCGCGTCCGGGCCCCGGCCCACCTGCGAGGACACGACGCCGAGCGTCTCCAGCACGCGCATGGCCTCCCGTACCGACGAGCGGCTGACGCCGAGCTGCTCGGCGAGCTGGCGCTCGGCGGGCAGGCGGTCGCCGGCCGTCAGGCCGTCCTCGGCGATGCGCCGCTCGATCTGCGCGAGCACGTCCTCGAACGTCCGCGTGCGCTTGACCGGCCGCCAGCCCTCCACAAGAGCCTCCTGATATGGTCGGACCATACTGTGGTCAGACCATACCTTGGAAGGAGAGCCGTGCGAGTCGCCCTGTTCATCACGTGCGTGAACGACACGCTCTTCCCCGGCACCGGAAAGGCGGTCGTGTCGCTGCTGCGCAGGCTCGGCTGCGACGTGGACTTCCCCGCCGCCCAGACGTGCTGCGGCCAGATGCACGTCAACACGGGCTACCGCGCGGAGGGCGTGCGGCTGGCGCGGCACTTCACCGAAGTCTTCGCCGGCTACGACGCCGTCGTCGCGCCGTCGGGCTCGTGCGCGGCCATGGTGCGCGAGCAGTACCCGAAGCTGGCGCGCCCGGGCAGCAAGGGGGCGGCGGCGATCGCCGAGGTCGTGCCCAAGGTGCATGAGCTGTCCGAGTTCCTGATCGATGTGCTGAAGGTCGAGGACGTCGGCGCATATTTCCCACACCGGGTGACATACCACCCGACGTGCCATTCGCTGCGCGGACTGCGCCTCGGTGACCGGCCGACGCGGCTGCTCCAGCACGTCCGGGGCCTGGAGCTGGTGCCGCTGCCCGGGGCGGAGGAGTGCTGCGGCTTCGGCGGCACGTTCGCGGTCAAGAATCCGGCCGTCTCCGCCGCGATGGGCGCCGACAAGACCCGCAGCATCCTGGACACGGGTGCCGAGGTGTTGTGCGCGGCGGACAACTCGTGCCTGATGCACATCGGCGGCACCCTGAGCCGCCAGAAGACCGGGGTCAGGACGATGCACCTGGCCGAGATCCTCGCATCAACGGAGGAGGCCCAATGAGCGCCACGTTCCTCGGCATGCCCGGAAATTTCCCAAAAAACGCTGAAAAAGCTGTACAGAACTCTCAGCTCCGCTTCAATCTCCGCAAAGCCACCCATACCATTCGCGGCAAGCGGGCGAGCGTCGTCGGCGAGCTGCCCGACTGGCAGGAGCTGCGCGCGGCCGGCAAGGCGATCAAGGACCACACGCTCCGCAACCTCGACCGCTACCTGGTCCAGATGGAGGAGGCCGTCACCAGGGCGGGCGGCACGGTCCACTGGGCGAGGGACGCGGCCGAGGCCAACCGCATCGTCGCGGACCTGGTCAAGGCCACCGGCGAGACCGAGGTGGTCAAGGTCAAGTCCATGGCCACCCAGGAGATCAACCTCAACGACGCGCTCGCCGCGGAGGGCATCACCGCGTACGAGACGGACCTGGCGGAGCTGATCGTGCAGCTCGGCGACGACTTCCCCAGCCACATCCTGGTCCCCGCCATTCACCGCAACCGCTCGGAGATCCGGCAGATCTTCCTGGAGAAGATGCCCAAGGTCCCGGACAACCTGACCGACGACCCGCCCGCCCTGGCCGAAGCCGCCCGGCTCCACCTGCGCGAACGGTTCCTCAAGAGCAAAGTCGCGATCTCCGGCGCCAACTTCATGGTCGCCGAGACCGGCACGCTCGTGGTGCTGGAGTCGGAGGGCAACGGCCGCATGTGCCTGACCCTGCCGCGGACGCTCATCAGCGTGGTCGGGATCGAGAAGCTCCTGCCCTCCTGGCGGGACCTGGAGGTGTTCCTCCAGCTCCTCCCGCGCAGCTCCACAGGCGAGCGGATGAATCCCTATACGAGCATGTGGACGGGGGCGGTGGAGGGTCAGGACTTCCACCTGGTGTTGCTCGACAACGGCCGCACCGACGTGCTCGCCGACGAGGTCGGCCGCCAGGCGCTGCGCTGCATCCGCTGCTCGGCCTGCCTGAACGTGTGCCCGGTCTACGAGCGGGCGGGCGGTCACGCGTACGGCTCGGTCTATCCGGGCCCGATCGGCGCGATCCTCACGCCGCAGCTGCGTGGCATGGGCTCGGACCTGGACGCCTCGCTGCCGTACGCCTCCAGCCTGTGCGGCGCCTGCTACGAGGTCTGCCCGGTGGCCATCGACATCCCGGAGGTCCTGGTGGACCTGCGGGCCAAAGCCCCGCACGCGGCGGCCGAGCGGGCCGGCATGAAGGTCGCCGGCTGGATCTTCAACGACCACACCCGGCTGGCCAAGGCCCAGCGTGCGGCCACCCGGCTGCGCAAGCTGGTGCCGAAACGGCTGCCGGGCCCGCTGTCGGCGTGGACCGACACCAGGGACATCCCCGACATCCCGGAAGAATCCTTCAGAGACTGGTGGGAGCGGAATGAGCGCGCGTGACGAGATTCTCGCCAGGATCGGCAGAGCCGTCGCCGGGGCGCAGGACGTCGAGATTCCCCGCGGCTACCGTACGACGCAGCAGGTGGAGGATCTCGTTGGCCTGTTCGCCGAGCGCGTGGACGACTACCGGGCGATCGTGCACGTCCTGCCCGCGGCGGAGGTGCCCGCCAAGATCGACGAACTCGTCGCCGGACGGCGCGTGATCAGGCCCGGCGGCGACGGGTGGGAGGATCTCAACACCGCCGACGGCGTGGTGACCAGCTGCGCCGTGGCGATCGCCGAGACCGGCACAATCGTCCTCGACCACGGCCCCGGCCAGGGGGCCAGGGCGCAGACGCTGGTCCCCGACTACCACCTATGTGTGGTCAGGGCCGACCAGATCGTCTCCGGCGTTCCCGAGGCCATCGCCAGGCTCGACCCGGCACGCCCGCTGACCTGGATCAGCGGCCCGTCGGCCACCAGCGACATCGAGCTCAACCGGGTCGAGGGCGTGCACGGCCCCCGAACGCTGGAAGTGATCATCAGTACCTGAGTACGGCCGCCACGTCCTTGACGTCGTCGGTGAACCACAATTCGGCGTCCGTCATCGCCGCCGCCCTGGCCAGCGCCGAGTCCGCGCGCTCCTGGACCGGGTCGTCCACGCCCCAGCGGCGCAGCTCCTCCGGGTCGGTGGCGAGCTGGGTGCCGCCCTCGCCGGTCCAGACGGGCTTCGGCAGCTCGCCTGGCGAGAGCACCGCGTGCACCCGGCCCTCGCGCAGGGCGTGCGCGACGCGGGACACACCCACTGGGCCCGACGCCTCCTGGTGGCGTTCGAGCAGCTCGGCCCGCCTGCGGTCGAGCCAGTCGTCTAGGGCCTTCTCCACGTCCTTCTCGAACTGGCCGTGGTCGGCGCGGCTGCCGTGCTCGACCATCAGGACGCGGTCGGCGGACTTGGTGCCGAGATGGTGCAGCAGGTACGAGCGTGACTTCGGCTCGCCGGCCACCAGGATCAGGTCCGCGCCGATCCGGCGTATCTGCTCGTCGATCTCGTGCGCGACGGCCACCGCGTTCTTCTCCCACGTCTCGTCGACCGCCCGCTCGTACCGCTTCTGCGACCAGCCGCCCTGCGCGGTCTTCTGCAGCGGCCACTCCTCGGCCTCGACGATGGTCCGGCGCGGCGACCCGCCCCCGAACACCGTCACCTCCGCGCCCGCGTGGTCCACGATCACGCGAAGGTGCGGCACGTTTTCACCCCGCTGCATGAGCATGGGCGTGACGTGCGGCAGCGGCGACCACACGGCCAGCTCGTACGGCGCCCGCAACAGCGACTCGGCCAGTACCACCTCACCGTGCGTGGCGAACAAGGCCCGCCCGGCCGCGGCCTGCTTCGCCTCGACCTCCAGCGCGTCCAGCGTGGCCGAGTCGGCCCCGTCGAGCTGGTCGCGCATGGCACGCCACTGCTTCTCCCGCTCGGCACCGGTGAGCGCACCCAGGTACACCGACGCGTATGGGCCACGCCTCTCGTACAGCGGTCGGATGAAGTCCAGCCGCACCGGTCACCACCTCCGCTTCTCCACGCCGAGCCCGAGTGCCTTCGCCACCTCGGCCACGTTGGCGTACCGGCGATCGGGGAGGGACCCGACCATGTCCGCCACCCGGTCCGGCGCGCCCGCACGCTCCGCATGGCTCACCAGGTCGTCCTTCGACGCGGGCCACTTGCAGTCGCTGAGCCACTTGGCCAGGTCGCTACGGACGTCGACGCCCCGCTGGGTGATTCCCTCGGGGGTGCCGGGCTCGTGACCGGGCGGGTACGACTGCTCCGACCTCTCACCGGGCGCCGGCATGTCCTCGGGCTCCTTCCATTCCTCGGCGTGCGTCGTGCCGCCGCCGCGGACCATGCCCTTGGTCTCGTGCTTCTGCTGGTCGTCCAGACGGGGGCCGTGCTTGTCGCTCCCACGTTGTTCCATCGTTCCCTCACTCCTCTCAACTGCGCCCCTACCCCCGCTTTCGTGGGCAAACATCGCGAGTGTGTACCCTGCCGACCGTGTTCGATCCCGACGTCAGCATCGTGACGGCCCGGCTCACACTGCGGCCGTTCGGCCCTCAGGACGCCGCCCGGATCCGGTCGATCGTGGAGTCCGGAGTACGGTTCCTCCCGCCCGGCGCCCCCTTCCACGTCTCCGGCGTCGCCCCGTGGCTGGCGCACGGCGTGCACGAGCTCCGCAAGTCAGGTCAGGGCGTCCATCTGGCCATGACGGACGTCGACGGGGTCGTCGTGGGCGCCATCAGCCTGTTCAAGACCTCATGGAGCGTAGGCACGACCGAGGTCGGGTACGGCGTGCACCCCCTCTACCGGGGCCGCGGCCTGGCCACCGAGGCGGTGCGCGGGCTGGTCGAGTGGGTGTTCGAGACCACCGAGCTGCGCAGGATCGACCTGACGGCCAACCTGGACAACGCCGCCTCGCTGCGGGTGGCCCAGAAAGCGGGCTTCACCTGGGAAGGCGTGCTGCGTTCCGCGGTCATGGAGGACGACGGCCCGCATGATCTGGTCGTGTTCGGCCTGCTGCGCAGCGACGGCCGCCGCCCGGCTCCCACGCTGCCCCGGGCGGAGCTGCGTACCCGGCGGCTGCTGCTGCGCCCGCTCGCGCCCGCCGACGTGCCCGACCTGGCCGCCACCGCGGCGGACCCGCTCACCCAGGCCAGGACGGGAGTGCCGCGCGGCTACACCGAGGAGCACGCGCGGACGTTCATCGAGAGCGTCGAGCGGCTCCGGCTGCGGGGCGCGGGCATCGGCTGGGCGGCCGTGCATGTCGAGACCGGTCGGTTCGCCGTGAACGTGGACCTCAGGGACATCGATTGGACGAACCGGACAGCCGAGGTCGGCTACATGACGGCCCCATGGGCACGCGGCCGCGGCTACGCCGGTGAGGCCGTGCTGGCGGTCGCCCGCTGGTTGTTCGAGAGCCAGGGCTTCGACCGGCTCCAGCTGCGCGCGGCCGTCGGCAACCCGGAGTCCCAGCGGGTGGCCGAGAAGGCGGGGTTCACCCGCGAGGGCGTCGCCCGCGCCAGCCTCGCCGGCGAGGACCTCGTCGTCTTCAGCCTCGTCCCCTCCGATCTCGTCTAGGGCGAGCGGCCGCTCTGTGTGTATGGTCGCGCTCGCACGGGGCTCCGCTGGTTACGCAAGCTACCGCTCTCCGCTCCGACCTGGCCCGGGGGCATACCGGACTGACCCTTGCACCCTTTGTGAAACCCGTCCGCAACCGTCACCCTTGAGGTGGAGGAGAGTGAGGCGCCATGATCACGGTTGTCGGCTGGGACGGATCCGAGCTGTCGGCCAAGGCGGTGGACCGGCTGCACGAGGCGAGGCTCGTTGTGGGCCCCGACGCCATCGTCGGGCAGCTCACGCTGACGGCGCAGACCGCGGCCGACGAGTCGCTGCTCCAGACACTCGACGACCACCTCGAACAGGGCGAAGGATCCGCCGTCGTGATCGCGGAGGGCGATCCCGGCTTCTTCGGCGTCGTGCGCACGCTGCGGGCGCACGGCATCAAACCCGAGGTGCTGCCCGCGAAAGCGCTGGTCACGCGGGCTTTCGCCTGCGCCGGGCTCAACTGGGAGGACGCGCTCGTCGTCGCCCCGGCCGGCCCGCACCAGCTCAACCGCGCGGTGAACGCCTGCCGGGCCCATCCCAAGGTCGCCTTGCTCGTCGCGCCGGGCGTGGGCCCCGGTGAGATCGCCAGGGAACTGGCCCCCACCACGCCCCGCGCGCTGATCGTCTGCGAGGACCTCGGCGGCCCCGACGAGCGGGTCACGCACAGCCGCATGGGCGAGGCCACGACCCGGCCGTGGAAGGATCCCGACGTGGTGCTCGTCATCGACCCGCTGCACCAGCCCAAGGAGCACAGCTGGGTGGCCGGGGCGCAGCCGGGTCCCGCCGAGTGGGCGCTGCCGTTCGAGAGTAGGATCCCGGCGGAGGCGCGGGCGTACATCCTGGCCAAGCTGGGCCCCCGGCTCGGTGACCTGGTGTGGGACGTGGGCGCCGGCGTCGGCGAGATCGCCGTGGAATGCGCCAGGATGGGCGCGGCCGTCGTGGCCGTCGAGCGCGAGGAGTCTCTGTGCGCCAAGTTGCGCGCCAACGTGCTCGAGCACGGTGTGAAGGTGGCCTTGACCAGGGGACAGGCGCCGCCGGCGCTGGAGCCGCTGCCCGACCCGGACGCGGTGTTCGTGGGCGGCGGCGGGCCGGACGTGGTCGTGGCCTGCGCGGCGCGCCGCCCGCGCTCGCTGGTGTGCGCGCTCAACAAGATCGAGCAGGTCTCGGCCGTGCTGGAGCGGCTGCGCGAGCAGGGCTACCGGGGCGAGGGCACCCAGATCCTGGCCTCGAAGCTGACGCTCAACCCCGACGGCTCGCACCGTTTGACCACCGCGGACCCCGTGTTCGTGGTGCATGCGACGCCATTGCACGCAGCGTGACCTGTTCCGTACCGGGGCCTATCGGTTATCCTCTCGTGACTTTGTCCCCCGCAATGGAGATTCCCTCACGATGAAGCCGCCGCTCCTGCTGATCGGGCAGGGCTCGCACGATGACGCCTACGCTGCGGAGTTCGGTAGGTTCGTCCACCGTCTCCGCTGCCGCCTCGACCATTTGGCCGCCGATGTCTCCGGCGGCTACCTGGAGCGGGCCACGCCGCGGCTGAGTGATTCCGTCGCCTCCCTGGTCGCCAGGGGGCATCACCGCCTGGTGGCGCTGCCGCTGAGCCTCAGCCGGGTCAGCGACGACTTCAGCGCCGCCATGGAGCTGGAGCAGAAGCGGCACCCGACGCTGATGTACGACTACGGCCGCCCGCTCGGGCCCGACCCCCGGGTGCTCGCGCTGCTGGCCGAGCGGCTCAACGAGGCCGCCGCCGAGATCTCCAAGCCGGCGCGCCCGCTCGAGCTCGTGGGCGCCCGGCCCCGGCTGCGTGCCGTCGACACCCTGGTCGAGGAGTCCCTGCACGTGGAGCCGGGCGAGACCGCTGTCGTCCTGGTGGGCGAGGGCTCGACGGACGCGGCCGCCAACGCCGAGGTCCACCGGGTGTCCAGGTTGTTCTGGGAGATGCACGCCTACGACTTCATGACCGTGGAGACCGCGTTCGTGTCGGTCACTCCTCCGGGGGTGCCCGGCGGGCTGGAGCGCTGCCGCCGCCTGGGGGCCAAGCGGGTGATCGTCGTGCCCTACCTGCTGTTCGCGGGCGGCATGCTGGAGCGCGTGTGGGCGCAGGCGCTGGCCTACGGCGCGGGACATCCCGATCTCGACATCCGCTGCGCCGAGGTGATCGGCGACTGCGAGACCCTGGCCGACGTCGTGATCGACCGATACGAGGAAGCGCTCCAGTTCGTTCCGTAGGCCTTCCGACCTCATCCCCTCAGCCTTCCCACCCCGAAGGCCTGTCAGTGGAGGTACGCCATGCTCGCTGAGACGCTCGCCGCGATCCGCCCCGCCGATCCGGTGGCGGTCGCCGAGGCCCGTGCTCATCAGGATCGCCTCACCAAGCCCCGCGGCTCGCTCGGCGCCCTCGAGGAGCTCGCGATCCGCCTCGCGGGCGCTGCGGGCCTCTGCCCGCCGCCCATGCCCGCTCCCGCGGCGCTGGCCATCTTCGCGGCCGACCACGGCGTGCACGCCCGCGGCGTCACCCCGTGGCCGCAGGAGGTCACGGTGCAGATGGTGGCCAACTTCCTGGCCGGCGGCGCGGTCGCCAACGCTTTCGCCGCCCAGGCCGGCGTGTCCGTGACCGTGGTCGACGTCGGCGTCGCCGCCGACCTGCCCGACGCGCCCGGCCTGGTCAAGCACAAGATCGGGTACGGCACCGCCGACCTGTCGCAGGGGCCCGCCATGACCGTCGACCAGGCCGTCAGAGGGCTGGAGGCCGGGATCACGGTGGCTCGCGACCTGGTGGCCTCGGGGGCGCGCTGCCTGATCACCGGCGACATGGGCATCGCCAACACCACCGCCTCCGCCGCCCTGATCGCCGTCTTCACCGGCAAGGACGCGGCCGAGGTGACCGGCAGGGGCACCGGGATCGATGACGAGACGCACGCCCGCAAGGTGGCCGTCGTCCGCGACTCCCTGCGGATGAACGGGCTGCCGGCCGACGTGTCCTCCGCGAGCGAGGCGCTGCGCGCGCTGGCCGCCGTCGGCGGCTACGAGCACGCCGCCCTCGCGGGTTTCATCCTGGGCGGCGCGGCGGCCCGCGTCCCGGTGATCCTGGACGGCGTCATCGCCGGCGCCGCCGCCCTCGTGGCCGCCGCGCTGGACCCGGCCGCGCCCGACCACTGCGTCGCCGGGCATCGCTCGGCCGAGCCCGGCCACGCCGCCGCGCTCACCCACCTCGGGCTGCGCCCCCTGGTGGACCTGGAGATGCGGCTCGGCGAGGGCACCGGCGGGCTGCTCGCCCATCCGATGGTGTGCGCGGCCGTGCGGGTGATGCACGATGTGGCCACGTTCGACTCGGCAGGAGTGACCGAGAAACCGGAGTGATGGAGGTCGGGTTTGTCCCGTTATGGCGCGATGTATGGCCCGGATGTCACGTTCTTGGGCGTGGACCGCTGCGACGTCGGCGACCCGGCGAGCTACGAGGGCGCCGAGGTGGTGATCATCGGGGCTCCGTTCGACGGCGGCACCTCCAACCGGCCCGGCGCCAGGTTCGGCCCGAACGCGTTGCGCCAGGCCTGCTACCTGCCCCACGACGGGTCCAGGCCGAGCCTGGCGCTGCGCGTGGACGCGCTGAAGGACCTGCGCGTCCTCGACGCCGGTGACGTGGAGTGCTATTCGGGCGACGTCGAGGGCTCGCTGACAGCGATCGAGGAGGCCGTGCACCGCGTCGCCGCCTCGGGCGCGATCCCGCTGGTGCTGGGCGGTGACCACACGATCGCGCTGCCCGACGCGCGCGGCACGGCCAGGGCTCACGCGCCGGGCCGCACCTCGATGATCCACTTCGACGCGCACGCCGACACCGGCGACCACACCTTCGGCCACCACCTGTACGGCCACGGCCAGCCGATGCGGCGGCTCATCGAGTCGGGCGCCATCCGCGGCGACCGGTTCCTGCAGATCGGGCTGCGCGGCTACTGGCCCGAGCCCGCGACGCTCGAATGGATGGCACGGCGGAACATGCGCTCGTACGAGATGACCGAGGTCGTCGCGCGCGGGCTCGACGAGGTGCTGACGGAGTCGTTCCAGATCGCGCTCGACGAATGCGACCAGGTCTTCCTGTCCGTCGACATCGACGTCTGCGACCCCGGCCACGCGCCTGGCACCGGCACGCCCGAGCCGGGTGGACTCACGGCCCGGCAGCTCCTCGACGCGGTGCGCAGGATCTGCTACGAGCTTCCTGTGGCGGGGATGGAGCTGGTGGAGGTGGCGCCGCCGTATGATCATGCGGACATCACCGCGTACCTTGGGAACCGGGTTATTCTTGAGGCGCTGTCAGCGATGGCCAGACGCCGGAAGGACGATGAGGGCGGGCCGCGCTGGGATCCCCGCCGGCCACTTCTCGATGGTCGTTAACCCAGGCGCAGCAAATGAAGGATTGAGAGCCGGTAGGTTTACCTCCTAAACACAACCTTCGCGAATGGGAGATTCCCCTCATGGGTCCCTACCTCCTCGGCCTGCGGCTTTCCGGCCGCCGGGTGCTCGTCGTGGGCGGCGGCCGCGTCGCGCAGCGGCGTGTCCCCGCGCTGCTAGAGGCCGGTGCGGAGGTCACCATCGTGTCGCCGAGCGTGACTCCGGCGCTCGACGACCTGATCGCCGCCGGGCGGGTCACCTGGCACGCCCGGCCCTACGAGGTCGGCGACTGCGACGGGGCCTGGCTCGTCCAGGCCTGCACCGACGAGAGATCCGTCAACACCGCGGTCGCCGCCGAGGCGGAGGCCAAGCGCGTGTGGTGCGTGCGGGCCGATGACAAGGACGCCTCCGCCGCCTGGACGCCCGCCTCGGGGCGGGTCGACGAGATCAGCGTGGCCGTCACCGCGGGCGGCGACCCGCGCAGAGCCGCCGGCATCAGGGACGCGGTTGTCGAGGCGCTGCGTGACGGCACGGTCGAGGCCCGGCGCAACCGTACGAAACCGGTCGGCGTGGCCCTGGTCGGCGGCGGGCCCGGCGACCCCGGCCTGATCACCGTACGGGGGCGGCAGCTCCTGGCACAGGCCGACGTGGTGGTGGCGGACCGGCTGGCCCCCCGCGCCCTGCTCGACGAGCTCGCACCCGACGTCGAGCTGGTCGACGCCGCCAAGGTGCCCTATGGCCGGTCGTTGTCCCAGGAGACGATCAACGAGCTGCTCGTGGACCGGGCCAGGCAGGGCAAGTTCGTGGTCCGGCTCAAGGGCGGCGACCCGTTCGTGTTCGGGCGGGGCGGCGAGGAAATGATCGCCTGCGCCCGGGCCGGCATCCCCGTGCTGGTCGTGCCCGGCATCACCAGCGCCGTGGCGGTGCCCGCGGCGGCCGGGGTGCCGGTGACGCATCGCGGGGTCAGCCAGGAGTTTCACGTCATCTCCGTGCACGTGGCGCCGGACGATCCCAAGTCGACCGTCGACTGGCCCGCTCTGGCCCGTTCCGAGGGCACGCTGGTGCTGATGATGGCGGTCGAGCGGTTGGCGAAGGTGGCTGAGGCACTCGTTCGCGACGGACGTTCTCCGGAGACTCCCGTAATGGTGGTACAGGACGGTACCCTTCCGACCCAGCGGGCGGTTATCGCCTCGCTTTCCACCGTGGCCGACCGCGTGTCCGCGGCTGGGATACGGCCGCCGGCGATCGTCATCGTCGGCGACGTCGTCAGGGTCGGCCAGGAGGTCGAGATGGTTCGAGCGGAGCGCTTGCCGTGAACACGGCCATGGATGACGGACGACCGGAGTCGCTGGGGGAGCAGACGTTGAGCTTCCGGCCAGTGCGGGACGACGACGACACGTTCGACGCCTTCGCCCCGGCTGGCGGGCGGGGTGACGACCCACGTCCGGCCGGCGGTCGGGGCGAGCGCGAGGAGCCGGCGCCCGAGGACAGCCGGCCCGGCCGGGCCGAGCCGTCGGCTGGTGATGGGCGGGCTGGCCGCGAGGAGCCACGGGCCCAGGAGGCGGGCGCGCCTGGTGTGTCCCCCCAGGGCGAGGCCGTCACCGACCGTTCCGGCGCCCAGAAGCCAGCCGAGTCCGTGAACTTCTTCGCTCCCCGCCGACCCGCCACCGGCCGCTCCGCACCGGAGCCGCCGCCCGCCTCCGCGGGGCGTTCCACAGCGGAGCCGCCGTCCGCTTCCGAGCCCGAAACGCTGGCCGCTTCCGAGCCCAAGACGCCCGCCGCTTCTGAGCCTGAAGCGCCGGTCGCTCCCGGGCCCCGTCCGGAGCCGAGGAAGCCCGAGGCTCCCGCCGACTCGGCCCCGTCCGGTGGGCCCTCCCTTTTCGTGAAACCTGCCGCACTCGACGGCCCGGCCGTCGACGAGACCTCCGCCGAGCAGGAGACGCTCGCCCGTGACGAGCCGGCGACCGCACTGGGCGCCGAGCAATCGGACGGCGAGCTGCTGAACACCGAGCAGCCGGTGGACGCGGGACCGTCTGACGAGCCACCAGGCGATGCGGAGGCGCCCGGCGAGGAGCCGCACTCTCAGGAGCCGTCTGCCGGGGAAACGGCCGACGCGAAGGCGTCGCCGGACGCTGAGGCATCGGACGCTGAGGCATCGCGGGACGCTGACGAATCGCATGACGCTGATGAGTCGCATGTCGAGGATCGGCCGTCACCCGAGGATGAGCCGGTCGCAGCGGAAGAGCAGCCGCCCGCCGGCGATCCGCCCGCTGAGGGACCCGGCGCCGACGAGCCCGAAACCCCCGAGCCCGAAACGCACGAGCCCGAAGCCCATGAGCCTGAGGCCGGCAGCTTGGGAGCCGACGGGAACGAAGGCTCTGGCGAGGCCTCGGCGACCCGTACCGAGGCGTTGCCGGCAGAGGCAGCGGAGGCACTCGCGGCGGCACTCGGCACGTTGCGGGAAAGCGTCGCCGACCTCCGCTTCGGCCTGGACCTGCCCGGTGCCGAGGAGGCCAGGCAAGCGCAGGCCGACCTGCTGACCCAGCTCGAGGACTACGTGCTGCCCCGGGTCAAGACCAGCACTGCCCCCGCCCTCATCGTGGTCGCGGGCTCGACGGGCGCGGGCAAGTCCACCCTGATCAACTCCCTCGCCGAGCGCAACGTCTCGCGCACCGGCGTACGCCGCCCGACCACCGGCACCCCCGTGCTGGTCTGCCACCCCGAGGACCGCGACTGGTTCACGGGGGGCGAGCTGCTCGGCAACCTGGAGCGGCTCGACAAGCCCTCCCCGAACTCCGGGATGCGCGGCATCGTCATCGTCGCGACGGAGAAGCTCCCGCAGGGCGTCGCGCTGCTCGACACCCCCGACATCGACTCGGTGGTCGAGGAGCACCACGAGGTCGCGCACCGCATGCTCGACGCCGCCGACCTGTGGATCTTCGTGACCACGGCGGCCCGATACGCCGACGCCCCCGCTTGGAACCTGCTGAAGCTGGCCAAGGAGCGCGGCGCCCGCCTGGCCATCGTGTTGTCGCGGGTACAGCAGAGGTCCGCCGACGTGGTGCTGAAGCATTTCGTCCGGATGCTCACCGAATACGGCCTGGGCGAGATCGACCGGTTCGTGATTCACGAGTCGAAGGTCGAGGACGGCAGGCTGCCCGACAGTGAGGTCACCGACCTGCGAATGTGGCTGGCCGAGCTGTCGGTGGACGAAGAGCGGCGCGCCCAGGCCGTACGCGAGACGCTCAACGGCGTGCTCGACAGCTTCCGCACCCGCGTACCGGCGCTGGCCAAGCATCTGGAGGCGCAGGCCGCGTTCAGGACCGAGCTGCGCAGCGACGTGGAGGCGGCTTTCTTCAGCGCGCTCAGCGCGATCGACAAGGCGTCGAAGAACGGCTCGCTGCTGCACGGCGAGGTGCTGGCCCGCTGGCAGGACTTCGCCGGCTCGGGCGATCTGATGCGCTCGCTGCGGCTGCGCAAGCGCGGCAGGGCCGCCAGGCAGGCACCCGAACGGGTGCTGGCGTTCAAGGCGGCGATCCGCACCGGCCTGGAGTCGGTGATCGTGGCCGCCGCCAACCGTGCCGCCGAGGAGGTGGCCGCGCGCTGGCGGCACCGCTCGGAGCTGGGGGCCAAGCTCGGCGAGGGCCTCGACAGGCCTTCGGACGATCTCGTACGGCACACCAGCCGGGCCATCGCGTCCTGGCAGGAGCACCTGAGCGAGCTGGTGCGGACGGAGGGTGTGGCCAAGCGGTCGGTGTCGAAGCTGGTGTCGTTCGATCCCGACTCGCTGTCACTGATCTTCATGGTCGCGATGTTCCACGGCAGCAACGGCGAAGGAGTGCCGCATCGGCTGGTCAACGCCCTGCTGGGCGCGGAGTCGCTGCGCGGCATCGGTGCCAAGGCGCTGAGCGACCTGCGGGCCAGGATCGGCATGCTGTTCGACCAGGAAGCGCTGCGTTACGCGCAGGCGCTCGATTCCGCGGGCATTCCCGACGAGTCCGTCGCGACTCGGCTTTACCAGGCAACGTACAACCTTGAGGTCGCTCGATGACCACGATGACCACCAGGCCGGGCCTCGCCGCGCGGCTGACCGCGCTCACCAAGGTGGTGGAGCTGGGCCCGGGGCGGCTCGACAGGAAGCTGCTCAACGAGACCAACGCGCTGCTGCAGCGGGCCGGAGAACGCCTCAAGCTGTCGTCCGAGCACACCGTCGTCGCCCTCGCGGGCGGCACGGGCAGTGGGAAGTCGTCGCTGTTCAACGCGATCTCCGGGCTGGAGCTGTCGCCCACCGGCGTACGCCGGCCGACCACGGCCCGCACCCACGCCTGCGTCTGGGGACTGGAGGGCGCGGCGCCGCTGCTCGACTGGCTGCAGATCCAGTGGCGGCACCGCTTCTCCCGGGCCAGCGCGCTCGACAAGGGCGACAGCCAGCTCCACGGGCTCATCTTGCTGGACCTGCCCGACCACGACTCGATCAGGGCACTGACCGACACCGAGGCCGACCGGCTCATCGGGCTGGCGGACCTGGTGGTGTGGGTGCTCGACCCGCAGAAGTACGCCGACGCCTCCACGCACCGGCGCTACGTGACGGAGTTGGCGGGGCATGACGCGGTGACGGTGTTCGCGCTCAACCAGGCCGACAGGCTCACGACCGAGGAGCTGGCCGAGCTGGTCATCGACCTCAACGACCTGCTGCGCCGTGAGGGCGTCGAGCATCCGAGCGTCGTGCCCACCTCGTCGGTCAGCGGGCGCGGCATCGAGAGCCTCAAGAGCGTCATCGCGACCGCCGTCGCCCGCCGGCGTGCCGCCATCCAGAAGCTCGAGGCGGACCTGCACCGATTGGAGCAGCGTCTGGCCGAGGCCATGCCGCTGGGCGAGTCCCTGACCGCCCCGTCGTCGGTCGACGAGGCCCGCAGGATGGGGCTGACCGACGCGTTGTGCGACGCGGTGGGCGTGCCGGCCGTGGGCGAGGCCATGGAGAACGTCTACGCGGAGCGGTCCAGCCAGTGGGTCGGGTGGCCGTATCCACGGTGGTTCGACAAGTTCCGCTCCGATCCGTTGAAGAGCCTGCGTCTTGAGGACGTAGGGGATGAGATCCGCGGCATCACGGCGGGCTCGGTCAGCGCCCAGTCGGCCGAGGTGGCCAACGCCGTGCACGCGCTGGCCGACGGGCTGTCCATGGGCATGCACCCGGTGTGGCGTACGGCGGTGCACCAGGCGGCCAGGTCCCGCGCGGGCCAGCTGCCACAGGCCCTGACCGAGGACCTCACCGAGGTGGCGCCCCAGCTCGACCGGGTGCCGGGGTGGTGGCGGCTGCTCAAGGTGTGGCAATACTTCCTGGTGGCGGCATTTCTGGCCGGGGCGGCCTGGCTGGCGGTCGGCCTGATCATGCCCGGCCGGCTGCCTGCGGGACTGGAGCTGCTGGGCGACAGCGCGGCGCTGCCGTGGGTGGGGCTCATGATGGCTTCGGTGCTGGGCCTGGGCGCGCTGTCGGGCATCGCGTCCCGCAACTTCGTGGAGCTGGGGGCGTCGAAGGAGCGGGAACGGCTCGAGCGCGAGATGAGGCGCCGGGTCGCCGCCGTGTCGGCGACGATGGTCGTGGAGCCCGTCGAACGCGAGCTGACCCGCCACCACGCCTTCTACACGGCTCTGCGCGATCTGTCCGGCTGACACCTCATCCTGCGCCCTCTTGCCGATCGGACCGGCGTCTCGGCCTGCGGGTTGTGGCGGGCGGATGTTCTCGGCTTACGTGCTGGGGCGGGCGGATGTTCGGGGTCGTGGATTGTGTCCACAGGCTCGACCCGCGCCGACACCTTCATCCACAGAATCCCGTTCACCCGCCCCTGCACCCGCCCTCTCACGGCACCGTAGGGCCAGGTCGCGGGCAGCCCGCCCGCCGCATGGGGAGGCACGGGATGAACGACATCTACATCACGCTCACCGGCAATGTCGCAGCAGAGCCCCGGCAATACACCTTCGATGACGGCCTCAGGGTCACCTCGCTGAAGGTGCTCACTTCGCACCGTTACTTCGACAAGAAGACAGGCCAGTGGACCGATGGCGAGCGGGTCTGCTTCACCGTCCGCTGCTGGCGCGCCTTGGGAGAAAACGTCGCCACGTCCGTACGGGCGGGGCAGCCTGTGGTGGTGTCGGGCAGGCTCCGCATCCGCGAGTTCGGCCAGGAAGGCGACCGCCGTTTCATGCCTGAGATAGAGGCCAGCGCGGTGGGCCACGACCTGCGCTGGGGCACCGGAGTCTTCACCAAGCCGGAGCGGGGCGCCGGCGTGACCTCGATGAGCAAGGAAATGCGTGACCGCCTCGACGAGGAAACCCAGGACTGGGCCATGGGCTCCCGGCCCCTCCGCTCCCTCCCTCGCCCCGGCGCCGCGCCGACCGAAAGCCACCCTGTCCGGGTGCTTGGGCCGGAGGGCGCGAGCGACAGCGCCGGCGATGAAGACGACCAGAACGTCGAGCCGCTGACGACCGAGGAGCGTGCGGCAGCGTAGAACACCGAGCGAACAGGGGGCGCCGTCGGCCACATGCGGTGCTCCCTGGTGCTTCGGGGCGCTGAGGTGCTGAAGGGGCTGGGATGCTGGGGCGCTGGGGCGCTGGGGCGCTGGGGCGCTGAGGGCGCTGAGGGCGCTGAGGGCGCTGAGGGCGTTGAGGCTGAGGGCGCTGGGGCGCTGAAGACACTGAGGTGCTGAGACGCTGGAGAGTTGGGAGCGGTGACATGTGACGGCGCTGACTATGGGGGCGCTGAGGTGTTGGGCGTCGGGACGGTCGCTAAGGCGCAGGCGGTTGAGCCGTTGATAATGCGCGCAGGGGAGTTGGCTAAGGGAGGGGGGAGGAGGAGGGGAGAGGGCACCGGCCGAAATCCCGTTGATCGCCCCGAGGGCGGCCGATGGCGTTGACCCGTGTGGCGGCCCGCGTCAGATCGCGACCGCATCTGTCAGGCCCAAATCACGCCCCGCACCATGGCTGCTCCTTTCCAGCACGGCCCGCTCGCGGATTGAGCAGGTGTGGTCTCTGTCAACGTATCGGTTCCCATCGCGCAACGCACACTCCGCAATTATTGTGTTACACATCGTTAGTCAGGGAGGAGACGAGATGGCGGCGACCAGTCACGCCTCGATAAAGTCTCGCAACGGTGTGTCAACACTGGTCGACCGCTGGCCATTGCTAGGGCAACGCCGCCCACTCGTGATCTACTTGTGCGCGATAGTGGCTCTCGATCTCGTCGCGATCATGGTGTTCGCGTCCAGCACCGAGTTCCGGTGGCCGGATGTGGGCACGTTTGCTGCCCTCATGGGGTGTGGCATGGTCTGCATCGAGGCCACCAGACGCCTGGGGATGCCCGCCGGGGTCTCGCGGGACCTGCTGTCGGCCTGGTGGCTGCCGGTGGCCTTGCTCTTGCCCCCCGTCTACGCGCTGTTCGCGCCGATCGTGCTGCAGGTCCTGCTGCAGCTACGAGTCCGGGCCACGGTGCTGCACCGCCGGGTGTTCACCTCGGCCGCCATCGGCCTGGCCGGGTGTTCGGCATCGGTCCTGTTCCACGGGTTCGTCCCGGACCCGTCGGCGTTGTCGCGCGGCAGTGGCCCGCCCATCATGTACGCGGTGGCGGCCGCCGTGCTCTTCTCGTTGCTCAACATCGCGCTTATCGCCATCGCCGCCCACATGGCCAACCCGGACATCACCTGGCCGGAGGTGCTGTGGGATCGGGAGAGCGTGCTGCTGGACATCGTCGAGCTGTGCCTGGGGGTTACGGTCTCGATCGCCTGCGGCCTCAACCTCGCCCTGCTGCTGCTCGCTCTCCCGCCGGTGGTGCTCCTGCAACGCAGCCTCCTGCATGCCCAGCTCCAGGCGGCGGCACGTACGGACGCGAAAACCGGCTTGCTGAACGCCGCCGCCTGGCAACGCGAGGCCGACACGGAGATCGTCCGCGCCCGCCGCACCGGTGACACGCTGGCGCTTCTGATCATCGACATCGACCACTTCAAACGCGTCAACGACGCGCACGGCCACCTGGTCGGCGATCAGGTCCTGGTCGGGGTGGCGGCCGCGTTGCGCAGCCAACTGCGTGACTACGACGTGGTGGGGCGTTTCGGCGGTGAGGAGTTCGTCGTCCTGCTGCCCGGCGCCGACATTCACGAGGCCCGGCAGGTCGCCGAGCGCCTGCGCACCCGCATCGGCCACATGGCCATCCCTGCCGATGACACCCTCGTCA
This sequence comes from Nonomuraea sp. 10N515B, assembly GCF_052245915.1. Lineage (NCBI taxonomy): Bacteria > Bacillati > Actinomycetota > Actinomycetes > Streptosporangiales > Streptosporangiaceae > Nonomuraea > Nonomuraea sp. 10N515B. Next base: position 83,096 of record NZ_JBQQBQ010000021.1, on the reverse strand, counting down.
AGGTCACCATTTCGGCGGGTGTCGCGTTGATGAGCGTCCACGGCGATGAGCTGATCGATCTGCTGGCCGCCGCCGATCTGGCGCTGTACCGAGCGAAGGAGCTGGGCCGCGACCGCGTCTGCATCCCAGCCGTCCACCCCCCGCCCCGCCCCCTCCCCGAGGAACCCTGCTGACCGCGCCGGCACCTGTCCCTACAGGTCCGGCCAGGTCTCGCGGGCGGACGTTCGCGCGCGCCGGTTGAAGGCCGGCGTTCGCGCCGCAGCGCTGCGGTGCAGCCCCGTGGCCTGGTGCAGGGAGTCTGGCCGCAGCGCTGCGGTGCCATTCCGTGGCCTGGTGCTGGACATCTGACGGTGTCGCCCAGCGTCTGGCCTGGTCGTGTCGGGGCCTGGGGCGCTCCTGGGGAGGAGCGGCGGAAGCCCGGGTCGGGAGCCCCTAAGCTAGAGGACATGCCGGAGTACATCTACACGCTGCAGCGCGTGCGCAAGGCGCACGGCGACAAGGTTGTCCTTGACGACGTCACGCTGTCGTTCCTGCCCGGAGCCAAGATCGGTGTCCTGGGGCCGAACGGCACCGGGAAGTCGACGCTGCTCCGGATGATGGCCGGCCTGGAGCAGCCGTCCAACGGCGAGGCCCGGCTCATGCCCGGCTTCACGGTCGGCATGCTCCAGCAGGAGCCGCCGCTCAACGAGGAGAAGACCGTCCTCGGCAACGTCCAGGAGGGCGTAGCCGAGACGATGGCGATGCTTCATCGCTTCAACGAGATCGCCGAGCAGATGGCCACCGACTACAGCGACGAGCTGATGAACGAGATGGGCAAGCTGCAGGATCAGCTGGAGCACCGCAACGCTTGGGATCTTGACAGCCAGCTGGAGCAGGCGATGGACGCCTTGCGGTGCCCGCCGCCCGAGGCCGACGTGACCAAGCTGTCCGGTGGCGAGCGGCGCCGGGTCGCGCTGTGCAAGCTGCTGCTGGAGGCGCCCGACCTGCTGCTGCTCGACGAGCCCACCAACCACCTCGACGCCGAGAGCGTGCAGTGGCTGGAGCAGCACCTGGAGAAATACGCCGGCACCGTCCTGGCCGTCACCCACGACCGCTACTTCCTCGACAACGTCGCCGGCTGGATCCTGGAGTTGGACCGCGGCCGCGCCTACGCCTACGAGGGCAACTACTCCACCTACCTGGAGCTCAAGGCCCAGCGGCTCAAGGTCGAGGGGCAGAAGGACGTCAAGCGCAAGAAGCGCTTGGAGGACGAGCTCGAGTGGGTCCGGTCCAACCCGAAGGCCCGCCAGACCAAGAGTAAGGCCCGCCTCCAGCGCTACGAGGAGATGGCGGCCGAAGCGGATAAATACCGCAAGCTGGACTTCGAGGAGATCCAGATCCCGCCGGGCCCGCGCCTGGGCACCACGGTGATCAAGTCCGACGAGCTCACCAAGGGCTTCGGTGACCGGCTGCTGATGGAGGGGCTGACGTTCGACCTGCCCCGCAACGGCATCGTCGGCATCATCGGCCCCAACGGCGTCGGCAAGACCACGCTGTTCCGCATGATCACTGGTGGCGAGACGCCCGACAAGGGGTCGGTCACGGTCGGCGACACCGTCAAGATCTCGTACGCGGACCAGAGCCGCGGCGGCATCGACCCGAACAAGAATGTCTGGGAGGTCGTCTCCGACGGGCTCGACCACATCAAGGTCGGCAACGTGGAGATGCCGTCGCGGGCGTACATCGCGGCGTTCGGTTTCAAGGGCCCTGACCAGCAGAAGAAGGCGGGGGTCCTGTCGGGCGGCGAGCGCAACCGGCTCAACCTGGCGCTCACCCTCAAGCAGGGCGGCAACGTCCTGCTGCTCGACGAGCCCACCAACGACCTCGACACGGAGACGCTGTCTTCGCTGGAGAACGCCCTGTTGGACTTCCCGGGCTGCGCCGTCATCACCTCGCACGACCGGTGGTTCCTCGACCGCATCGCCACGCACATCCTGGCGTGGGAGGAAGGCTCCAACTGGTTCTGGTTCGAGGGCAACTTCGCCGACTACGAGAAGAACAAGGTCGAACGGCTCGGCGCCGACGCGGCGCGCCCGCATCGGGTGACCTACCGGAAGCTGCACCGCGACTGAGTTGCGCGAATCAACTCCGACTCGACCTTCTTCGACAGCTTCTTCGAGCTCACCCGGGGCCGGGGCGGTGACTGGCGTCCGACCTTGGAGGACGTGCTGACTGGCCGCGGCAGGAACGGAAACGACGTCCGCAGCCCTCGATAGCCCCGGGTCCGACCCGCCCCCCGATGGAATGATTTGGAGCGCCTTTCCGGGAAAGGTCACACAAGGGGGAGGGATACACGATGGCGAAGTTCATGGACGTGCACAGCGGTTTCTCCGGCGCGACAATGGAGAAATTGCGCGAGGAGCACGAGCGGGACCTGGCGATCGAGGAATCCGAGGGCGTGCACTTCGAGCACGCCTGGCTCGACCCGGAGTCGGGCAAGGTGTTCTGCCTGTCGACCGGGCCGTCCAAGGAGGCGGTCCTGCGGGTGCACGAGCAGGCCGGGCACCCGACGAACGAGATCTACGAAGTTCCCGTCGAGATCGAATAGCACGCTAAAGGAGCCGGCCGCTCCGGTGGAGCTGGTCGAAAATGATCTGATCGACCGGGGCCACGCGGTCCCGGTCGGCGTACGTGAGCCAGACCACCTCGTCGATCTCGCTGCTCGGCGTCGGAGTGCCCTGGTGCCGGGCGGTGTAGCAGATCATCCGCACGATGACCCCGTCAGGGTGGCTGTCGGCCTGTGCCTCGAACGTACCGAAGTGCGCCGCGCTGCTCGGGACGATGGCGACGGCGAGCTCCTCGTCGATCTCCCTGACCAGCGTGTCGAGGTCGCTCTCACCCGGTTCCCGTTTGCCGCCGGGCAGGTAGTAGACGTCCTTGCCGCGCGATCGGGTGCTGAGGATCTTCCGGTCCTCCAGGTGGATCCAGGCGACTTTGTCGAAGATCGTGGTCAATGCCGTCCTTCCGTTCGTGCTCATGGGCGCTTGCCGGCCCTTCATGCCATGATCCTCCTACCGGAAGTAGAGCGGGATTCTAGAATTCGTCAGCGGTACGATCCCCTCATGGCACGTAAGTCCTCGTGGGAGTGGAGCCGTACGGCACAGACCCGCAAGAGCATGCTCCAGGCGGCACGCGAGGTCTTCAGCGAGCACGGATTCGCCGACTCCAGCGTCTCCGAGGTGGTCGCCCGCGCCGGGTCCAGCGTCGGCAGCCTCTACCACCACTTCGGCGGCAAGACAGAGTTGTTCCTCGCGCTCTACGAGGACCACCAGGCGGCGCACGAGCAGGCGTCGGCGGCCAGCGTGGCCGCGGCCAAGAAGGCCGGGGTGGACGATCCGGTCGAGTTGCTGATCGCGGGGGCGAGGGCGTACCTCGACGGGGCCTGGGAGCGGCGGGACCTGGTCAGGTTGTTCATCGACGGGGACGGGCCGCCCGGGTTCGAGCTGATCCGCCGGACCAGAGGGCGGGAGTGGGTACGCCAGAACGCCGTGCTGCTCGGGGCCGGTGGGGATCCGCTCGACCGGTTCACCGTGGCCGTGTTGACCAGCATCATCGGGGAGGCCGCCCGCGAGGTCGCCACCTCCGACACGGAGGGCGAGGCACGCGAGGTCATCGAGGCCGCGATGGCCCTGATCCGCCGGCTCGACCCGCTGAAAGTCCTCGAAGACGGCTGACCGCCGCTCCCGCGCCCCGCCGCCCACCCGGGCCGGCGTGGCCGCGGCCGGCACGGCCAAGCCCAGCTGGAGGACAGCGGCGTTCCTGGGCTGAGGCGCTCACGGCTGAGGGGGACGGTCAGGCGCCGGGGGCGGCATGGTCGCCGCTGACGGGGCTCGGCACCGACTAGGCGGGAGGAGTGCCGGGGCCGGGCAGCCGAGGGTCGAGGGCGCGAGGGCAGGGGAGGCGGGGGAAGGCCGAGGGTGGAGGGCCGGTACGGTGGCGGACGTGGTTGAACGTACCCCGGCCCAGCGGCACATCTATCCCCGCACGGTGAGATTCGCCGACATCGACTCCCAAGGCCATGTGAACAACGTGCGCTTCCTCGACTACCTGGAGGACGCCCGCTTCGGCATGTTCGCCATCGACCTCCACAACGCGGGCGAGGAGCCGTTCAAAGGCCTGGTCGTGACCCGACACGAGATCGACTACCGCCGCCCGCTCGGCTTCCGCCCCGACCCGGTGCGGGTGGAGACCTGGGTGGAGGAGATCAGACCGGTACGGTTCACCCTGCGCTACGAGATCCGCGACGACGACCAGGTCTACGTCACGGCCATGTCGGTCATCGCCGCCTACGACGTCGAGCGGGCCGCCCCGCGCAGGCTCAGCGAGAGTGAGCTGGCTTACCTCAAACGTTTCTCCGTATGAGGCGCTGGTGGATGCTGGCGCTGGGCGTCAACGCCCATGCCAGTGTCACCTTGGGGTTGTTCGCCCTGCCCCTGGTCATGCCGGAAATCATGCGACATTTCGGTGTGTCGCTGACGGTGGCGGGAATCATGGCGAACGCCCCGGCCTTTGGCATCCTGCTCGCCCTCGTCGCCTGGGGAGCGCTCGCCGACCGGCACGGCGAGCGGCTGGTCCTGGGCATCGGCGTGAGTCTGGCCGCCGTGTCATTCGCCGCCGTCGCGTTCGTCGACCGGGCATGGGCCGTGGTCGTGTTGCTCGCCCTGGCCGGTGCGGCGGGCTCGGCCGCGATGGTCGGTGGCGGGCGGATCGTGCTGCGCTGGTTCCAGCCCCCGGAGCGCGGCGTCGCCATGGGCCTGCGCCAAGTCTCCTTCACGCTCGGCATGGCCGTCGGCGCGTTCACGCTGCCGCCCGTCGCCCGGGCGCACGGCCTGCCCGGCGTGCTCCTGGTCTGTGCGGGCACGAGCCTGCTCGCCGCCGTGCTGGCCGCGATCTTCCTGGCCGAGCCGCCGCACGAGCTCGCCGGCCGCGGCACGTCGCCGGCGGGCTCGCCGTACCGGCAACCGGCGTTGTGGCGGGTGCACGCCACCAGCGCGCTGCACGTGGTGCCCCAGATCGTGGTCAGCACGTACGGCGTGAGCTGCCTGGTCGAGCTCTACGGCTGGGACGATGTGGAGGCCGGGCGCTTGTTCGGCGTGGCGGCGATCGGCGGGGCCGTCATCCGCATCGCGGCGGGGCGGTGGTCCGACCGGACGGGGCTGCGCATGCGGCCCCTGCTGCTGATCACGTTCGCCAACGTCGGCGTGCTGGCGCTGCTGGCCGGCGGCACGCTCACCCGCACCTGGCTCGGGCCCGCGATGCTCGCGCTGGCCGCGGTGATGACCGTGGCCGGCAACGGGCTCGCCTACCTGGCGGCGGGCGAGCTCGCCGGCCCCGCGTCGGCGGGCAGGGTGCTCGGCACCCACAACACCATCCAGAACTCCGTTTCCCTGGTCGCCACTCCGCTGGCCGGGGTGTTGATGGAGAGCGTGGGGTTCTGGGCGGGCTTCGCGGCGGGGCTGGCGTTCACACTGCTGTCCGTGCCCGTCGTCCCCGTCCGCGGCGAGCGCCCGAAGGGCTTATGACGACAACCACACGGCCGTGTCGGGCGGCAGCAGGTCCCGCTTGAGCGGCCCGCTCGCCAGCAGCACGGTGTCGTGCCCGACCAGGCGTACCGGCCGGGTGCCGCAGTTGATCGCGCAGATCAACCGGCCGCGGATGAAGAAAAGTGCACCCTCGGGAGAGTCCAGCCATTCCAGGGTGTAAGGAATCTCCCTCACCAAGTCCCGGCGGCAGGCCAGCGCCCGCCTGTAGAACTCGAGCGTCGAGTCGGCGTCCCCCTCCTGCTTTTCAACGCTCAGCTCGGCGAACGTCGCCGGCTGCGGCAGCCACGGCTCCACCCCGCCCGGGGCGAACCCGTACGAGGGCGTGTCCACCGTCCACGGGATCGGCACCCGGCACCCGTCCCGCCCGGGCAGCTTGCCCTCCGACTGGAAGAACACCGGGTCCTGCCTGGCCTCCTCCGGCAGGTCGGTCACCTCGGGCAGCCCCAGCTCCTCGCCCTGGTAGAGATAGGCGGAGCCGGGCAGGGCCAGCATGGTCAGCAGCGCCGCCCTGGCCCGCGCGAGGCCGGTGCCGGGGTCGGCCGTCTCGTAGCGGGTGCGGTGCCGTACGACGTCGTGGTTGGACAGCACCCAGGTCGCGAACGGCACGGTGCCGAGCGTGTCGTCGATGACCTTCTTGAACGCCGTCGGCGACCACGGCGCCTGCAGCCAGGCGAAATTGAAGCTCTGCTGCAGCTCGTCGGGACGCACGTAGAGGGCGAGGTCCTCGGAGCTGTCGGTCCACACCTCGCCCACGGCCATGCGCTCGCCCGGATAGCTGTCGAGCAGCCGCCGCCAGTCGCGGTAGACATTGTGGACCTCGGGCTGCCCCCACACCGGGGAGACCGCCTTGAACGACTGGTCGCCGACGTCCGGCAGGCCCGCCGCCTTGTACAGGCCCATCGCCACGTCGATGCGGAACCCGTCCACGCCCCGGTCCAGCCAGAACCGCAGGATGTCCAGGAACTCCCGGTGCACCTCGGGATTGCGCCAGTTGAAGTCGGGCTGCCCGGGAGCGAACAGATGCAGGTAGTACTGGCCGTCCGCCACCCGCGTCCAGGCGGGGCCGCTGAAGGTGGACTGCCAGTTGTTGATCGTGTCGCGGAAGATGTATCGGTCACGGCCCTCGCCCCGCAGCGCCGCCTGGAACCAGGGATGCTCGGAGGAGCTGTGGTTGGGCACGATGTCCACCAGCACCCTGAGCCCCAGCCCGTGCGCGTCGGCGACCAGCGCGTCGAAGTCGGCCAGCGAGCCGAACAGCGGATCGACGCCGCGGTAGTCGCTCACGTCGTAGCCCCCGTCGGCCATGGGGGAGGGGTAGAACGGCGTCAGCCAGATGGCGTCGACCCCCAGCCGTCGCAGGTACGGCAGGTGGTGCCGCACCCCGGCCAGGTCGCCGACGCCGTCTCCCGAGGCGTCGGCGAAGCTGCGAACATAGATCTCGTAGACGACGGCATCACGCCACCAGGGGATATCCATGTGGCGTCTCATGCCCCGTTATACGGCTGAGTTCACCAGGCTGTGGGCCGCGTAGACCAGATAGTCCCAGAGCTTGGTCTCCAGCTCGTCCGGGAGATCGAGCGAGTCGACCGCGTCCCGCATGTGCCGCAGCCAGGCGTCCCGCTCCGGCTCGCCGATCACGAACGGCATGTGCCGCATGCGCAGCCGCGGGTGGCCGCGCTGCTCGCTGTAGGTCTTGGGGCCACCCCAGTATTGGATCAGGAAGCCCCGCAGCCGCTCCTCGGCGCCCGCCAGGTCGGGCTCCGGGTAGAGCGGCCGCAGCACCGGGTCTTCGGCGACTCCCTCGTAGAAGCGGTGCACGAGGCGGCGGAAGGTCTCCTCGCCTCCGACGGCGTCGTAGAAGGAGGTCTCAGTCACGCTCATTAGCTTATGCCGTGGGGACCATCGTGACGCCCGCGGCGTCCAGCGCGGCCTTGACCCTGAGCCTGAGCTGCCTGGCCACCTCCGCCTGAGCGGACGGCAACGTCTTGGCGGTGATGCGGAACACCAGCGAGCTGTCCGACAGCTGCTCCACGCCGAACACCTGCGGCTGCTCCACGATCTTGGCCTCGCGCAGCTCGGAGTCGGCCCAGATCTCCTCCGCGACGTGCTCCAGCAGCACCTTCACGGTCACGACGTCGGTGTCGTAGGGCACAGGCACGTCCATGTACGCCCGCGACCAGCCCTGCGACTCGTTGCCGACCCTGGTGATCGTGCCGTTGCGGACATACCAGACGCGGCCGTCCACGTCGCGCAGCCTGGTGACGCGCAGCGTCACGGCCTCGACCGTGCCCACGGCGGGCCCCACGTCGATCACGTCGCCGACGCCGTACTGGTCCTCCAGCAACATGAACATGCCCGCGATGAAGTCCTTGACCAGCTCCTGAGCACCGAAGCCGATGGCCACGCCGAGAATGCCGACGCTGGTCAGCAGCGGCGCGATCGGGACGGTGAGCCGCTCGAGCACAGTCAGCGCCGCGGTGCCCATGATGACGATCGAGGCGACGTGCTTGAGCACCGACCCCATCGTCTCGGCCCGCTGCTTGCGCCGCTCGTGCAGCAGCGCGTCGATGCCGTCGGTCGCGGCGGCTCTGCGGAATCTGTTCGTGAGCGAGCCACCTGTCGCCGCGCGACTGACCACCCGCGCGATCACCTTGTGGGCGATCTTGCGGATCACGAACGCGAGCACGACGATCAGCACGATCACGATCGCGCTCGACACCAACCCCGCCCAAGGCGCATTCCCAAACATCCCGACCAGGCTAGAGCAAAGCGGGTCGTCTGTGCAGGTCATGGCCATCTGCTGAGCCACTTTGTCCATGTCGAGGCTTGATGGCGTGGACTCGGGCGGTGGCGCCGGCGTCACCAGCAGTAACACTGAGTGGATCCCCCTCCGGAAGCGGTTCGGCCCGGCTGCTTGGACCGTTTCGATCTCGATCCAAAATACCGCCGGCCGAACCGCCCGCCGTCACATCACGCCGGGGAAGACGGGGTCGCCTGCTCTCTGGGCCGCGGAGGGAGAGAGCCGGCGCTCCGGTGACGGACGGCTCGGAGCAGGACACACACCCGGAAGCATGTCCTGCGCCGGTTCCGAGAGGGATCCCTCGAACACCCGCCCGGCGGACCGGTCGGGTGGCTTGGTGCGTACGGGTGCGAGCCGTACGGAAGGTGACGCGATGAAAAGCGGAACCGGCGGAGTGACCAGGGCCCCGGCATACCAGGACCCTCCGCACCGGTCACCCCGCCGGCTCCGTATGGCCGCGGTGGGTGCGGTGAGCCGCGGTGGCTGCGCTCCACCCGGATCACCGCGTCGTCACTCTCCCACCGCGGCGAGCACGCGGGCGACCTTCGTCGCCGCACCGGCCGGGTCGTCGGCCGTGTGCATCCGCTCGCCCCAGGACCAGCAGTACCACCAGTCCGGGATGTCGGACACGGCTGTCGGCCGACAGGTCACGTTCTCGGACAGGCTGGTCGCGTTCGGGTTGATCACCCGTACGAACCGGCGCCCGCTCTGCGCTCTGACCACTCGTGCGAGCAAGCCGAGCGCGCCGAGTTCGGCCACGAGACGCTCCAATAGCTCGAAGTCGTCGTCCCCCACCGTTCTCGTCCTCCCTACGATCGCTGCTGGTGGGCCCAAGATGTCTCATGTCGGCGGCGGACGCAACGCGTGGTTCTTCGCTACAGGGAGTTGCTTTTCCCTCGTAGGTTGTAAGAAACAGCCCCTCGGAGGACGATCCTTAACCGTAATCTGGAGAACGGCGTTTCCAAGCCGCCCTCATTGCTTCATAGTCATGGGTAGGCGCACAGCAACCTGGCGACTACCATCAGTCACCAGTTGTGGACCGGTCGAGACTTGCGTTGAGAGGGGCCGGGATGACCGGCAGGCAGCACAGGGAGACGGAGATCGCGCGACGGATCCGGGCCGCGGGCCTGGCCGCCGGGCGCACGTCGGCCCAGATAGCTGATGAAATCCATGAGGCGTGCACGACCCACTTCAGCACGACCCGCATCAAGGCGCACCGTCTGTCCCAAGGGATCGCGCTGGCCGATGTCATCGAGCAGGTCAGAGCCCTGTTCGAGCGTGACAAGAAGCCGATGCCGGGGATCGGCGAGACGCTCCTGTCGGCGTACGAGAGCGGGCTCAAGCGTCCCGGACCCGAATACCTGCACTACCTGTGCACCGTCTACCGCGTCGAGCCGGCCTCGCTCGGCTACGAGGGGCCGTGCATCTGCGGCCACGGCCATCGGATGCCTGCCCTGAACGGTGAGGTGCGCGAACGCGCCCCGCTCGTGCCGATGGAGCGCGAGCTCGTCATCCATCCGATGGGGCCCGACCCGGACGCCCAGGAAGACGAGAACATTCTTCGCCGCATGCTCTTAAATCTTCTCAACGTGGACACCTCCCCCCTGGCGGAGCTCGACGGTCCCGTTCTCGGAGCCTGCGAGGGCATCAGGCGCCGGATGGACGAGACCCTCGTGTCGGCCACCGTGTCGGCGGCGATGCTGGACCAGTGGGAGGAGGCGACGAGCAGTTTCGGCCGCCAATACACCACGACGGCCCCGCTGCGACTGCTGTGCGACGTGCTGCTGGAGCTCAGCGCCGTGCGCACGGCCATGTCCCGCCGCCAGCCGACGGACCTGGCCGAACGGCTGTGCAGGATGGCCGCCCAGCTGTCCGGGCTGAGCGGCATGATTCTGATCAACCTCGGCGATCATCGGCTGGCCCGGGCGTTCTTCCGCACCGGGCGCACCGCGGCCGACGAGACGGGCGACCGCGCGCTGCGTGCGTGGGTGTGCGCCCGCGAGTCCCTCGTCCCCCTCTACTTCGGCGACGCCCGTGAGGCGCTGCACCTGGCCAAGAAGAGCCGGGACCTGGCCGGCTCGATGCCGTGCCCGGCACAGGCCATGGCGCCGGTCGTCGAGGCCAGGGCGCTGGCCATGATGTCCGGGGCGGACAGCAAGAAAGAGGTCGTCGACCAGGCCAAGCGCGCGCTGGCCCGGGCCAGGAACGCCTTCTCGCACATGCGCGAGGAGGACCAGGAGGACGTGGCGTTCGGCTACACCGAGAAGCAGCTCTTCTTCTACCAGGGCGACGTGCTCACCAAGCTGGGCCAGACGATCGAGGCGGAGCTGGTCCTCGACCAGGCCCTGACCAAATACGAGGACCACATCGTCGACCAGACGCTGATCAGGCTCGACCAGGCGCAGTGCCGACTGATCGACGGCGACGTCGACGAGGCGCTCTCCATCGGCACCAAGGCGCTGCGGCTGGTGGGCGACGAATACCTGACCGATTTCATCGTGCGTCCGGCCCTGGCGCTGGAGCAGGCGATCTTGTCCAAGAACGCCAACGCTCCAGGACTCGAAGATTTCCGGTCCGCGTTGCGGCGGTCCAAGAACCAAGTGAAAGGGGGCGGTGCATGAAGGTGACGATCCGGCGCTATCGCTGGTCCGATCTGGACACCATCCTCGCGCTCCATCAGATCTGTCTCGCTCAGGTCGGCCTGGTCCCCGGCGACGGCGTCTACTACGACGACGACTTCCCGCGCATCCAGGAGATCTACCTGGCATGCGGCGGGGACTTCCTCGTGGGCGAGGTGTCCTCGCGGGTCGTCGCCATGGGTGGCCTGAAACCCGTGGACACCATGACGGCGGAGATCTGCCGGCTGAGAGTCCATCCCGAGTTCCAGCGGCGTGGCTTCGGCGCGGCCATGCTCGTCGCGCTCGAGCAGCGCGCGGTGGAGCTCGGGTTTCACACCGTCATCGGAGACACGACACTCAACCAGGAGGCCGCGCTCGCGTTGTACGAGCGCCAGGGCTGGCGAGAGCTGTCCAGGCGGCGCGTGGGCGACCTGACCGTCGTCTACCTCGAGAAACGTCTGGTCCTGTCGGCCGTCCTCGAGCTCTGACCGCCCATAGACGACGTCTGTGGACGGGATCCCCGCAGTTCCCGAACGGCCCCACTGACCCCCTCCTGGGGCCGCACCCCCGGTGATCACCCCCGGATACCCCCGGCGTGACGTCCCCGCCGATCTCCGCCGTCAGACGGCGTGACTTGTTCTCGGTGCATTTCCCGCAGGAAGAACTCATTTCCCATTTACGGGACATGATGGAAAATCCGCGGCTCAGGCCGTCTCCTGGTATGGATGTGCAAGCCCGTGGGTGAGGGTCTTAACTCCGAGTGGTAGAGGAACCTCACCGGCTGCTCCCTGTACATCACCGGCTGCAAATTGTAGTGAGATGCTTTTGCGCATGACAGTCGTGCCTGCTCCCCGCCCCCTCCTGGGAGCCGTGCTTCTGTTGTTCGTCAGCGCCGCTTGGGGGTCGGCGTTCCCACTGATGAAGGATCTCATCGAGCGGTTACCAGTGGAGGATCTGCTCGCCGAGCGCTATCTGATCGCCGCGCTGACGCTTCTCCTCATCAAGCCAAACTGCTTTCGGGGGCTTCCACGGGGCACGTGGATCAACGGGGCCGTTCTCGGGGTCATGTTCGGGATCGGGCAGACCGCCCAGGCCATAGCGCTGGGAAGCCTGCCGTCGGCCGTGTCGGGGTTCGCCGTCGGGTGCAGTGTCGTCATCACGCCGATCCTGGCGCTCATCCTCTTCAAGTCCAGGGTGCCGCGCCGGATCTGGGCAGGCGTGGCGCTGGCCCTGGCCGGAATGACCGCGTTCACCCTGATGCGCGGGGTCGAACAGCACGAGTTCTCACTGATCGCGCTCGCGGCCACGCTCTTCGCGGCGGGGCTCTACGCCGGCCACACGCTCATGCTCGGCCAGTTGTCCAAGCGCGGCACGTTCCACCCCTACGCGCTGACCGTGATCCAGCTCTTCACCATCGGGCTCCTGACGGGGGTCGTCGGGGCGCGCGACGGGATCACGCTGCCGGCCGACGCGCCGGACTGGCTGCTGCTGGCGCATCTGTCCGTGATCTCGTGCGCACTGGGCTTCCTGGCCCGCTCGTACGGCCAGGCGCACGTTCCTCCCGTGCCGAGCGCGATCATGATGTCGTCGCAGCCCCTCTGGGTGGCGATGATCGCCGTGATCTGGTTCAACGAGCAGGTGGGCTGGAGCATGATGGTGGGCGGCGGGCTGATGGCGGGGGCGATGTTGCTCGCGCTGCCGTCCCGGGAAACTGCGCGCGGCACGGAACGCAAGCGCAAGAACCACGATCTTCTCGTCGTCTCCCGCGCGGCCGCCAAGGCGCTGGCCGACCTGAAGGTCAAACGTACGGACCCGCTCCGGCTCGACAGGGGGACGGCGGCGCCGCATGTCGCCAAGGGCGCCTGCACGGACGTCGCGTCGTGCCCCTGGAACACCCGCTCGCTCAAGGGCGGCGGGGAGCCGAGCGTGGAGCGGCTGATCGAACGGGCCACCCTCATCATCCGCGCCAAGAATCTGCCGGGGCCCGGCTGCTGCCGGTCGGTCACGCTGCTGGGTCGCTGCCTGTGCGACTTGATGGGAGAATCCGACCAGGGGCGTAGCACCGGATTGCTCCGCTGGTTTCGGACCAAATAGGTTACATTATCCAATCAAAAGGCAACTGCTTCTTATCCATGCGCCTCGGGCTTATTCACCGCGAACCTTGATATTCGTAGGGGTGCCCTAATAATGGGGAATCACCCCCGAGTGGAGAGGTACGCGTCATGAAGCGCATCGTCGTCCGCAAGCCTGGAACCGCGAGGCTCGCAGGGATCTCCAGCGTCATTCACAAGGGGTGACTGAGGCGAGGTCCCATCTCAGGGTCCAGGGCGAACCACCTTCCAATTGGGGGGCCGCGCGGCTGCTGATGCCACCGATAGACGGGCATCGGCGGGCGCGCGGCCCTTACACCGTCGCCGCGGCCCTGTTGCGCCGCTTGGTTCCGCAGGTCCTGGAACGATCCGCCGATCTGGTGCGGGCCCATGACATCGAGATCCTCGCGGCGGCGCCCGAGCTGGCCGATCTGGTCCCTGCCGGGCGGGTCACGATCGACGCGGGACTGGCCGACGACGAGCGCATCCTCGTGCCGGCGCCCCGCCGTACGCTGCGGCTGGCCAACGGAATCACGGAGTTCGTCCGCGACGCCGTGTCCCCGGGGCGTGCGCTGGCCGTGTGCAACGTGGCCGAGGCCGACCCGACCGACATGGAGTTGCTCGATGTCATGGTGCGGCGGATCACACCGGCCACGCTGGCGATCATGCTGTACTCGGACGGACCCGAGCCCGCCCCCGACATCCGCGGCGCCGACGAGCTGTGGGCGACGGTGGATCGCTCCATGCGGGAGGGCTACCTGCACGCCGTCGTCGAGCTGGGGGAGCGCGGCATGGCCGGCACAGAGCCGGGCGGGGCGCGGTGGTGGGCCTTCGCCCAGCGCACCGCGACCGCGCTCGGCGGGCTCGGACGCACCGCGGAGGCTCTTGCGGTGTGGGACCGGGTGCGCGCGGTCAGCCAGGATCCGGCGATGCACGCCGCCAGTGCGTACGGCACCGCCATGCTCGACGCCCGCCACCCCGACCCCGCCCAGCGCGACCTGGCCAGGGCCAGACGCTGGATCAACGAGGCGATCGCCATCTCCACCATCCTGCCCGACCCCGCCGAGCGGGCCTTCAAGCTCGGCTTCGACCGCAACGGGCTGGCCCTGATCGAGCTGCGGCTCGGGCGCCTCGGCTCCGCCTTGTCGCTGGTCGAGTCGGCCATCGAGCTGGCCCGTGAGCTGGGGGAGCGGCATCCGCTGCACCGGATGGTGCTGCTGGCCAACCGGGCCCAGCTGCTGGCCGCGCTGGGGCACACCAAGGAGGCGCTGGAGGACTACGCGGCCGCGATCGCCATCGACCCCGCCTTCCCCGACTACTACCTGGAACGCGGGAACCTGCTGTTCAAACTCGGGCAGCACGAGGAGGCCCTGGCGGACTACGAGCGGGCCATGCGCGCCGGGCCGCCGCTGCCCGAGGCCCACTACAACCGGGCCGAGCTGCGCATCATGCGCGGCGACACCGGCGGCGCGCTGGCCGACCTCGGCCGGGTGATCGAGCTGGACCCCGACTACCTGGACGCCTACATCAACCGGGCCGGGCTGCTGGCCGCCGTGGGACGGGACGAGGAGGCCATGGCCGACGTCACGGCCGGGCTCGCGCTGGTGCCGGGTAACCCGCACCTGCTCACGGTCCTGGGTCAGCTGGAGACGACGTCCGGCCGGCTCGCCGAGGCCAGGGCGGCGCTGGACCTGGCCGTGGAGGGCGCGCCCACGCTGGCGGCGGCCTGGGGGAACCGGGGAGTGCTGCGGTACACGGCCGGGGATCTGGAGGGCGCGATCGACGACCTGAGCCGCGCCATCGAGGTACAGCCGCAGCCGGATCTCTTCCTCAACCGGGCCATCGCCCTGCGCGCGCTGGGCCGCGACGCCGATGCCGACGCGGACGAGCGCCGGGCGAGCCTGTTCTCCTGACGGTGCCGGCGGCTGCCTGGCCGCACAGAGCAGAGTGCCGGGCTTCGGCTGGTGGGAGTATTGGTGGCATGACGGGGCGGATGGGGCGGGCGTGTGCGGTGTGCGCGGCCCTGGGGATGCTGTGGTGGGCGACCGTCCGCCTGGCCTGGGCGGGCGTGGGCTGCGAGGACTGGGGGTGCCTGATCCCAGCCGTGGGGGTGGTCATGGTGATCTCGCTTGCCCTGCTCGCCGGGGCCGCGCTGGTGCTGGAGCGGGTGGACGTACGGCCCGGGCGGCGGGTGGCGCTGGTGGCGGCCGGCGCGCTGGTGGCGTTCAGGCTGGCCGGGGAGACGCTGCCGTCGTGGACGTCCCAGGTGGCGGACGCCGTCGCCGCCGGGGCGGCGTTCGCGGGCGCGGGGGCCGTCGCGGCGTTCGTGACGGAGGCGGGGGTGGCCAGGCGCTGGAAGGTGGCGGCGGCCGTGGCGCTGGTGGCCCTGGGGCCGGTCGCGCTCGCCGTGTCGCTGGCGAGGTCCGGTCTCTGAGGCGCCGGGGAACGCCGGTCAGAGGCGGCTCCGGAGGAATGACTCGAACGTCGTGAGCCCCGGGTGCTCCTTCCTGAGAGCCTCGAGGTCGGCCTGGTAGCCGCTCTCCTGGAACCACTCGTACATCCGCTCCCCGCCGGCCGGTTGTGGCGCGAAGCTGGTGGCCACGCCGGTGACCCGCTCGTACACCTCGGCGATCTCGTCCCCGGTGGGGGCCTCGCCGGCGATCTCCAGCCGCCTGCCCACGTAATCGGCCGGGTGGTCGAACGCCTCGGCCGCGAAGTACGCGATGTCCTCGGGTGCGATCATCTGCATGCGCTGCCCGGGGAGGAACGGCAGTTCGATCACCCGCTCGCCGTCCGGCGCGTCGGCGTAGTAGAGCAGGTTCGTCATGAAGAAGGTCGGGCGCAGAATCGTGGCGGGCACGCCGGCTGCCGCGATGTGCTGTTCGACGGCGAACTTGCTCGCGAAGTGAGCGATCCCGGTGTCGCGTTCGGCGCCGCCGACCGAGCTGTAGACCAGGTGTGCCACGTGGAGCTCCTTGGCCGCGTCGGCGATCGTCGTGCCCTGGCGGACCTCTCCGGCCAGCTCTTCCTCCGTCCACGCGAACGCCTGCATGCTGAAGACGCCGTGGACGCCTGCCAGGGCCGTGCGTACGGAGTCCGCGTCGTTCAGGTCCCCTTGTACTGGTGAGACGCCGGCGGGGAGGCGGGCGGAGTCCGGGTCGCGGACCAGGGCGCGGACCGACCAGCCCCGGGCGAGCAGCTCACGGGCCACCGCCCCGCCCTGGTTGCCGGTCGCGCCGGTGACCAGGATGGTCCGCGCCCGTGCGGGCAGCAGCAGGGTCTTGCCGGTGACCGTGCGCGATTCGATGGCCGCGTGGGCCTCGGCGGCGGACTCCAGGGGGAGCACGGCGCCGATCGTGGGACGCAGGCGACCGGCCACGGCCTCCGCCAACGCTGCCCGCGACAGCTCGCGCAGGTCCGTCTGAGGCCAGGGGACGGCCGTCACGCGGGGGCCGGGGGTGGTCATGGGGCCGCCGGCCATGCCGTACACGCTGAGCCTGCCCCTGTCCTTCAGCAGCCCCTGGGCCGCCGCGCCGATGTCGCCGCCCACGCCGTCGAAGACGACGTCCAGGCCGCCGGTCGCGGCGCGCACCACGTCGGTCCATTCCGGGTCGGTGTAGTCGACGGTCAGCTCGGCGCCCAGGCTCGCGGCCAGGTCCCGCTTGCCCGCGCTGCTGGCCGCGCCGATCACGCGCGCTCCGGCGGCGCGGGCCAGCTGCACCAGCAGGCTGCCTACGCCGCCGCCCGCCGCCTCCACCAGCACCCACTCGCCGGGCTGGGGCGCGGCGGCCCTGGACAGGCCCACGGCGGTACGCCCGTCGGCCAGCAGCGCCACCGCGGTCTCCAGCGACAAGCCATCGGGCACGGGGATCAGGTCGCCGGCGCTCGCCACCGCCAGCTCCGCGTAACCCCCGGAGCCGCCCAGCGTGCTGACCACCCGCGTGCCGACCAGCGACGCTTCCACGCCCTCGCCCACCGCCAGCACCGTGCCCGCGATCCCGTTGCCCAGGATCGCGGGCAGCTCGGCCCGCCGCGGCCCCCGGTCGGCGCGCACCTGCGTCTCCACGAACGTGACACCCGCCACCGCGACCTCCACCAGCACCTGCCCGGGCCCGGCGACGGGATCCGGCACCTCCTCGGCGACCAGCGCATCCGGCCCGCCGTACTGCCTCAAGACCACCGCACGCATGACATACCTCCACAGTTATCCGGAGCGATCCGCTCCGAAATCTATATCGGAGCGGATCGCTCCGCAACCGGGCTATCCTGAGCGGCATGGCGACACGCGGCAGGCAGGCCGAGGCGGCGCGCAACGATCTGCGGCTGCTGCAGGCGGCGCACGAGGTGTTCACCACGCAGGGGTTCGACGCGCCGGTGTCGGCCATCGCCAAGCGGGCCGGCGTGGGCATGGGCAGCCTCTACCGCCGCTACCGGACCAAGGAGGAGCTGCTCCAGCGCCTGTGCCTGATCGCCATGGAACGCGTCGTCGAGGCCGCCGAAGCCGCGCTCGCGGAGGAGAGCCCGTGGGCCGGCCTGGAGCTCTACGTCCGCACCTGCGTGGGCCTCAGGTCCGGCGCGCTGGCGCCCGTCGCGGGCACCATCGAGGTCACCGACGAGATGTGGCGGACCTCGCGGAAGGCCACGGAGCTGGCCGGCCGGCTGATCAGCCGGGCGCGCGAGGCCGGCGTGCTCAGGAACGACGTGACCATGCTCGACGTCTCGCTGCTCATCGAGCAGTTCAGCCGCCCGGCCCCCGGGCCGCCCAGTGAGCAGCACCAGCAGGTCAAGCAGCGGTTGCTGGCCATCGCGCTCGACGGCCTGCGCGCGCCGGCGCGGACGGAGCTGCCCGGCGACCCACCGAGCCTGGAGTGGTACGAAGGCCGTTGGGGACGGCACCCGTAGGTCTACGGTTGGGTATGTGGCGTTCAACGAGCTGCTCGACGACCTTGATCACAGCGCCGGCGTCCAGGCCGCCGGCATCAGGCGCGGCTACGGCGGGCCGCCCGCCCGCACGGTCGGCGTCAGATCCGGTCTGGCGCGGCTGCGCTGCGCCTCGCTGCTCAAGCCTCTGTACGCGTGGGTGAGCGCGGACCACATCCCCGACGCCGACCGGTGGCGCCGCCACGCCGAGCCCGCCGTCGTCGTGTCGTCCAACGCCGACACGCTCAACCTCTGGCTCGCCGTCGGGCCCGGCGTCATCCTCGACGGCATCCGCCGGCGCACCGGCGTCGCCTGGTCGCCGCCCAACGGTGACCCGTCGCGGTTCGGCTCCGTCGAGGTGGCCGCCGACGAGGTCGCCACCGCCTACGCGGCGTTCGCCCAGTCCGCCGTCGCGGGCGATCCGGTGGCGGCGACCGTCCTGGAGTGGATGCGGCAGGTCGGCGCGGAGCAGGCGTTCGGCGTGCGGGACGCGCTCGGGGCGGCCGACGCCGGGATCAAGTGCGGCTGGTTCGGCGCGCCCGACGAGACCTGCCTGCGTACACATGCCGTCGCCGTCCTGCCGCAGGGCGGCACCCGGGTCACCGTGATCGTCGGAATGACCGCGCTGCCCTACACTGACGCACGCGAGCGCGAGATCTACCGCGAGCGCGTGGCCAAGGGGCTGTCCGTGGAGCACACGCATGAAAAGCTCGCGGGCACGCTGTTGCGCGAGCTGATGGCGACCACGCTGGCGGAGCTGGGGGGCTGATGAGATTCACCGTGCTGGGCGGGTGTGGCGCCTGGCCCGCGGCCGGTCAGGCGTGCAGCGGATATGTGCTGGAACACGAGGGCTTTCGCGTCCTCATCGATCCCGGCTACGCCGTGCTGCCGCGGCTGCTGGAGCGGATGAGGGCCGGCAAGGTGGACGCGGTGCTGGTCACCCATGGCCACCCGGACCACTGCGCCGACCTCAACCCGCTGCTGCGCGCCCGCGCCCTGGCCGATGCGCCGGCGGCGAGGCTGCCGGTCCACGCCCCGCCGGGCGCGCTGGACGCCGTGCTCGCGCTGGACAACCGCCGCATGCTGGCGGGGAGTTTCTCCTCACAGGAGCTCCGTCCCGGCACGCCGGTCGAGATCGGGCCTTTCCGCCTGGACGTCTTCGACCTGCCGCATCACGTGCCCAACGCGGGGCTGCGGCTGAGCGGTGGCGGGCGGGTGATCGCGTACACAGGGGACACCGGGCCGTCGGCCGAGTTGCTCTCCCTGGCCAAGGACGCCGACCTGCTGGTGGCGGAGGCGACCTACCCGCAACAGGTGCCCGACGAGGACGCGCCTTACCTGTCCAGCGCGCTGGACGCGGGGCGTACCGCGTCATCGGCCGGAGCGGCGCGGTTGCTGCTCACCCACCTGTGGCCGGACACTCCGGCGGAGCCCGCGCTCGCGGCGGCGGGCCGCTCCTACTCCGGCCCGCTGTCGGTCGCCTCCGGCGGCCTCACCCTCGATCTCGGGTGAGCATGTCGATGACCTTCGCCAGCTCCGGCGGGTCGACCGCCGCGGGCAGCTCCTCGGCCCACGCGTAGCCCCGGTATGCCTGACGCTCCTCCTCCGTGAGCTCTCCCGGATCGACCGCCGGGCGGGGTGTGCCGAACCTGGCCAGGTAGAAGGGCTCGGTCTTGACGTAACGGACGCCCAGCCAGGTGAAATCCCGCTCGACCTGGACGCAGTGGTCCAGGACGGCCTCGCCGGGCAGCCCGGTCTCCTCGGCCAGCTCCCGCCTGGCCGCCTCCAGCGGGGTCTCGCCAGGGTCGATCCCGCCGCCCGGCGGCTCCCAGACGTCGCTGCGGCTGACGTGGTCGTACCAGTGCATCAGCAGCACCCTGCCGTCCCGGTCCAGGCAGACGACGCGCGCTGCGGGGCGGTCGCTCGGGTCAGTCATCGGGAGCCTGCTCCTCGCTCAGAACCAGCGCCAGCAGCCCGGGGAACCGCTCCTCGAACTCGGCCCTCCTCAGGCGGTTGAGTCTGCGGCTGCCCTCGTCACGCTGCTCCAGCAGGCCGACGTTGCGCAGGACGGCGAAGTGGTGGCTGAGCGTGGACTTGGCGACCGGCAGGTGCGTGAACGTGCCGCAGGGACGGGTCCAGTCGGGCACGCCGGCCAGCTCGCGGACGATGCTGCGGCGTACGGGGTCGCCGAGGGCGTCGAGGACGGCTTGGAGGGAGACCTCGAGTGGAGAAGTGTGCGTGAGGGCGCGTGCTCTGTTCGACGTCGGTCGAACACTCGTGTAGTGTTCCATCTCGATCGAACATCCTACGCGAGGGGAGCGACCGTGGACATCGGCCGCGTCGGAGTCTGGCATCCCATGATCGGCAAGGCCCCCGCCGAGGAGGCCCGGCGGGCGGCGGCCCGGATCGAGGAGCTGGGTTACGGCACCGTCTGGGTCAACGAAGGCTGGGGCAGCAAGGAGCCGTTCACGGTGGCGGCCATCGTGCTGGCCGCCACCGAGCGCATCGTCGTCGGCACCGGCATCGCCAACCTCTGGGCCCGCGACGCCATGACCATGACGGCGGCGGGTGTCGCGCTGGCCGATGGTTACCCGGGCCGTTTCCTGCTGGGCATCGGCGTCAGCCACGCCCCTCTGGTGGGACGGCGCGGGCACGATTACGGCAAGCCGCTGAGCACGATGCGGGCCTACCTCGAGGCCATGGACGAGGCCGCGCGGAGCCTGCCTGAGGCGGGCTCGCCGAGGATCCTGGCCGCGCTGCGCCCGAAGATGCTGGAGCTGTCCCGGGACCGGGCGGCCGGCGCCCACTCCTACTTCGTGCCGCCGGAGCACACCGCCCAGGCCCGCCGCATCCTCGGGCCCGACCGCCTCCTGATCCCCGAGCAGGCGGTCGTCCTGGAGTCCGACCCGGCCCGCGCCCGCGAGATCGCCCGCACCCACATGGCCTACTACCTGACCCTGCCCAACTACCTCAACAACCTGCGCACGCTGGGCTTCACGGACGCCGACTTCGCCGACGGGGGCAGCGACCGCCTGGCAGACGCCATCGTGGCCTGGGGCGATGCGGACGCCGTCGTCAAGCGGGTCCGCGCCCACCTGGACGCCGGCGCCGACCACGTCGCCATCCAGCCCTTGTCGCCCGACGCCCCGGACCTCGCCGACGCTCTCACCCAGCTCGCTCACCTCGCCCCTGCGCTGCCCCTGTAGAGCCATGCGGGTTGACCTGGAGCGCGCTCCACTTCGTAGCGTGGGGACATGACAACGCCACAACACAAGATCGGGTCGGGCTTCGGCGCCAGGAGCACCGCGGACGACGTGCTCCAGGGGATCGATCTGTCCGGGAAGCTGGCGATCGTCACCGGCGGCTACTCCGGCCTTGGGCTGGAGACCACACGTGCGCTCGCCCGGGCCGGCGCCCGCGTCGTCGTTCCCGCCCGCCGTCCCGGCACCGCTCAGGAGGCGGTCGGGGGCATCGACGGGGTCGAGGTGGACGAGCTCGACCTCGCTGACCTGGAGAGCGTACGGCGGTTCGCGGAGCGTTTCCTCGCCACCGGTCGCAGTGCCGAGTTCGTCATCGCCAACGCGGGCATCATGGCCTGCCCTGAGACGCGGGTCGGTCCTGGCTGGGAGGCGCAGTTCGCGACCAACCACCTCGGGCACTACGCACTCGTCAACCGCCTGTGGCCGGCTATCGCCCGCGGCCGGGGCCGGGTCGTGACCGTCTCGTCCGGTGGTCACCGCCATTCGGGCATCCGGTGGGACGACGTGCAGTTCGAGCGGGGATATGACAAGTGGCTGGCATACGGGCAGGCGAAGACCGCCAACATCCTGTTCGCCGTGCAGCTCGACGCGCTCGGGCGAGACGCGGGAGTGCGGGCGTTCTCGCTGCATCCCGGTGCCATTCTCACACCGCTGCAGCGGCATCTGCCCAAGGAGGAGATGGTGGCGGCCGGGTGGATCGATGAGGCGGGCAACGCGCTGGACCCCAGCTTCAAGACGCCCGAGCAGGGCGCGGCGACCCAGGTATGGGCGGCCACCTCGCCGCAGCTGGCCGGCATGGGCGGCGTCTACTGCGAGGACTGCGAGATCGCGGAGGTGACCATCGAAGACAACCCTGGGCGGGGAGTGCGCCCCTACGCGATCGACCCGGATGAGGCGGCCCGTTTGTGGCGGCTCTCGGCCGGCCTGACCGGCGTCGACGCCTTCGCCCCAATCCGCTGACCACGGGGTTCACCGCTTCATCGCCCCATCCGCGATCGCGTCGGCCGCGTCGCCGATGGCCATGCCGACGATCTCCAGACGGCGCACCAGCTCCCGCTCCTTCATGACGTCCGCCGTCAGCTCCCCAGAGAAGATCCGCGAGATCTCGTACTGGTACATCCGCCGGATGGCCCCGCCCGCCTTCTTCGCCTCCAGCGCGTCGGCCGCCACCCCGGAGGGCCGGGCGGCCAGGCCGCGGACCGCGCTCTCGAGCGCGTCGATGCCGACGATGACCTGGTCGAGCAGGGGAGAGAAGCGGATCTGGTCGGGCACCCGGTAGAGGTGGGACTCGCGGACGAAGTCCCGCAGCGAGTCGAGCACGTCGTCGATCGACCGGGACAGCCGGAACAGGTCCTCCGGATCGATGGGGGTGACGAGAGCGGTCTTGAGCTCGTCGATGAGGCGGGCACGCTCCTCGTCGCCGAGGTGCTCGATCGAGCGCATCTGCTCGTGCGCCCCCGTACGGCCCACCTCGCCGCCGATCATGGCCATCGCCAGCCACGCTCCCTCCTTGGTGGCATTGAGCTGCCCGAGCAGGGCCTCGGTGACCGCGCTGTCCATGCGGCCGGCCATGAGATCCCTGATCCGCCGGAGCCGCTTCATCGCCTGCCTACCTTCCCGTACGCGTTCACCCCTGCGTCATCCCCTTCACCACGAAAGCCCCCACCCCGCCCAGCAGCGCGCTCGCCGGGAGGGTCAGCATCCAGGCCGTACCGATCTTGACGGCGGCGTACCAGCGGACCCGTCCGCCGCCCTGGGCGATGCCCGCGCCGACGAGTCCTCCGGCGACCGCCTGCGTCATGCTCACCGGCATGCCCACGGCCGCGCAGCCGATCACCGCCACGCCTGCCGCCAGCTCCGCGGCGACCCCGTGCGTGGGCCGGAAGACGATGATCTCGCGGCTGAGCGTGCGTCCGGCCTTGGGCAGCCCGTACAGGGTGCCGAGCGCGAACAGGGCGGCCACCAGCGACGTGTACGCGATCGGCGCGCCCGGGAAGCCCAGTGCGATCATGAACACGGCGAGCATCTTCTGGCCGTCGTTGGCCGCGTACGCGAGGGTCTGGAGCAGGAACCCCGCCCGATGCCAGCCCCCCAGCCCCCGCGCCGTGGCCACCGCCGCCAGCACCCGGATGAGCACCCAGGCCAGCAGCCCGCCGACGGCGGGCGCCGCCAGGCCGAACGCCAGCACCAGCGCCACCCACCCCGGCGAGACCGGCAGCCCCCAGCCGAGCCCGGCCCCGGTGAGGCCGCCCACGATGGCCAGCGTGAGGCTGGTCGGGCGGCCCTTCGCGCTGAGCACCGCCGCCACGGCCAGGGCCGCGATCACCGCGATCGTCGTCGCGATCTTGCCGCCGGGCTCCTGGAAGCTCGCCAGCCTGGTCACGAATGTCCGCGCCACCTGGTGCGTGACCAGCGGCACGATCGCCACCATCACCACCAGGGCGAGGATGCCGGTGGCCGGGCGCACCGTGGGCAGCTTGAGCCCGGTGGCGAGAAGGGCGCCCCCGTCGTTGACCCCGGACACGACCGCGAACAAGCCCGCGACCACGATCAGAACGGCGGCTTCCACAAGCATGCGCTCCTTTCCCGCCCGCCCGGTTGTGGCAAGGCACGCCAAAATCCCGGTGAGTGTCCGTAATGCCCGACTACTACCCAAGATCCGGGAGATCAGCGCCATGGCCGGGGACACCGCGTCGCGCCCGGTACGCTCGATCGTGCCGCCACCGCCGGTGCTCAACGGGGGAGGCGGCGGACGGACGGGCCGGGCGACCGGTAATCTGCCCAGATCAGCCGCAAGGCACCCGACGATCCCATGTCCGCGAGAGTGAACGAAGTGACCAGCCCAGCCGAATACATCCTGACGCTGTCCTGCCCCGACCGGCCCGGTGTGGTGGCCGCCGTCTCCGGCCTGCTGGCTCGGCACGGATGCAACATCATCGAGAGCCAGCAGTTCGGCGACAGGGGCGCGCAGCGCTTCTTCATGCGCGTGCAGTTCGCCGGGCCGCTGGGCGAGGACGAGCTCAACGCGGCCTTCGCGGCGCTGGCGCCCGACTTCGCCATGGAGTTCACGGTGCGCGGCGTGGCGAGGAAGCCGCGGGTGCTGATCATGGTCAGCAAGTTCGACCACTGCCTCAACGACCTGCTCTACAGGGTCAAGGCCAAGACTCTCGACATCGACATCGTGGCCGTCGTGTCCAACCATCCCGACCTGCGGCCGCTCACGCAGTCGTACGGCATCGACTACCACCACCTGCCGATCACCGCGGGGACCAAGCTCAAGCAGGAGGCCGAGGTGCTGGCGCTGGTCGAGCACTATCAGGTGGACCTGGTGGTGCTGGCCCGCTACATGCAGGTGCTCTCGCAGGACCTATGCGAGAAGCTGGCCGGGCGGGCGATCAACATCCATCACTCGTTCCTGCCGTCGTTCAAGGGCGCCAGGCCTTACCACCAGGCCTACGACCGTGGCGTCAAGCTGATCGGCGCCACCGCTCACTACGTGACCTCCGACCTGGACGAGGGGCCGATCATCGAGCAGGAAGTGGCCAGGGTCAACCACAGCCACTCGCCCGAGGACCTGGCCGCGATCGGGCGGGACGTGGAGTGCGTGACCCTGGCCAGGGCGGTCAAGTGGCACACCGAGCAGCGGGTGCTGCTCGACGGCCACAAGACCATCGTCTTCCCGCGTTAGCCCCTCTCCGCCCACAGGTCCGGCAGGTACTCGCATCCGTGCCGTTCGAAGAGCTCCCGCAGCCGTTCCCCCGAGCGGTCCGGCACCGAGTGGACCTCCTCGATCAGCCGCACCGTCCCCGGCGACATCACCACCAGGTATCGGGCCGGCGAGCGCGACGGGTTCCAGAACGTGTGGGGCACCCCCGCGGGCCCCACCACCGCCGCTCCCGCTTCGGCCTCCACCTCGTCGTCGCCCAGCCGGAACCTCAGTGTGCCCTCCAGCACGTACCAGATCTCGTCATCGCGTAAATGCCGGTGCGGCGGGGCGATGTATCCGGGGGTCGAGCCGGGGTCGCTCCACTCCGCGACCAGGAACGACCCCTCCATCCGCCCGGCCGTCCGCCCGAGTAACGCCTCCGCTTTGAGCAGGCTCATGGCCGGTACGTCCCGAACCACCAGGAGTTGCCCTGCGGGTCCGTGCAGCCGTACTCGCGCGACCCGTACGGCTGGTCGACCAGCTCCATGGTGATCGCGGCCCCCGCCGCCTTGGCACGGTCATGGTGGGCGTCGACGTCGGCGACCGCGACGTAGATGCCGGGCCCGCCGGGCCGCCCTTCGCCGATCATGATCAGGTCGTTGCCGACGAGCAACTCGGCGTGGTTGACCTTGCCTTCGTCGTTCTTGGACGCCTCGTGCACCCGGAACCCGAACGCGCTGGTCAGGAAGTCGATCGCGGCCTGGCAGTTCTCGTAACGGGCTAGTGCGTAAACGGTTCGCTCCATGACGCTCAGGATGCTCGGCCGGCGCCCTCCGGTCTTGGATAAATCTGACCGGGCGTCGTGTCCCCGAGCACCCGGAACTCCCGGTTCATGTGCGCCTGGTCGTAGAAGCCGCACTCCGCCGCCACCTGCGCGATGGGGGTGCCGGAGTGCAGCATGCGCATGGCCCGCCCGAACCTGATCACCCGGCCGTCTTCGGCGGCAGCCCGATCTGGTCCTGGAAACGCGCCACGAGGTGCCGGTGGCTCCAGCCGAGCGACTCCGCCAGCGAAGCGGCGCTCAGCCGGCCGCCCGATGCCAGCAGCCGCGCCCACGCCCACGGCACCTCGGGTCCCAGCGGAGGCTCCTCATGGATGCGGGCTGTGAGCAGCCGGTCGGCCAGCGCCAGCCGCTCCCGCCACGACGGCGTCTCGGCCAGCCGGCCCACCACCATGTCCGCCCACGGCCCCAGCAGGTCCCCGACCGGCACGGTCAGGTTCGTCAGGTGCCGGAGCGGCAAGCCGTAGAGGCGCCTGGCCCCGAACGGCGTGAGCACCACCTCCACGCCCTCGCAGGGCCCGCTCACGCGGGTGACGGTGAACCGGTCGCCCAGCCCGCCCGTGAACGCCGTGAACCGCTCCCCGCCCACCTCCATCGGCGCGCCGAACGCGAGGATGAGCACGGCCCCCGGCATCGCGGCCTCCGACCGCGTGACCGGGGAGCCGTAGTGCTCCCGGTAAGCGCACAGCCGCGTCACGTAGGGGCGCAACGCAGCGCTGGGGGCGGCCTCCACCATGGCCGGCCCCAGCGTGCTCATGTGTCCAGACTAGAGTCCGGTGTGCGTGGCGAGGAAGGTCAGCGTGTCGGCCGACAGGTCGACCGTGCGGCTCACCGCGCGCGCTCCGTGCCCCACCTCGGCCTCGTTACGCAGCAACACCGGCCGCTCCGCCGTCGAGGCGTGCTGGAGCGCCGCGCACATCTTCCACGCGTGCAGCGGGTGCACGCGCGTGTCGGACTGGAAGACGGTGAACAGCGTCGCCGGGTACGTCACCGCCTCCTGGACGTGGTGGTAGGGCGAGTATCCCAGCAACCAGCCGAATTGCTCGGGGTCCTCGGCGCTGCCGTACTCGACGTTCCAGGTGGCCCCGAGGCCGAACTGCTCGTACCTGATCATGTCGAGCAGCGGCGCGGAGCACACCACGGCCGCATAGAGCTCAGGGCGCTGCGTCAGCGCGGCGCCCACGAGCAGGCCGCCGTTGGAGCCGCCGGAGATGCCGAGCTGGGCGGAGGTGGTCACCCCGGTCTCGATGAGGTGCTCGGCGGCCGCGTGGAAGTCGTCGAACACGTTCTGCTTGTGGGCCAGCATGCCCGCGCGGTGCCAGTCCTCGCCCTCCTCGCCGCCGCCGCGCAGGTTGGCGATGGCGTAGACGCCGCCGGCCTCCACCCAGGCCAGGACCGACGCCGAGTAGCCGGGGGTCATCGACAGGCCGAAGCCGCCGTAGCCGTAAAGGATCGTGGGCCGCGGGCCCGAGCTCTCCTCAAGAGGAGAGATGATCAGCATGCGGACGTCCGTGCCGTCCTTCGACTGGTAGACGACCTGCCGGGTGCGCACCTCCGGCACCTCGACCGCCCCCGGCGAGGCCGCCCACAGCGTCGTCTCGCCGGTCCTGGCGTCGTAGCGCTGGATGGTGGGCGGCGTGGTGTTGTCGGTGTAGCCGAACCAGGCCTCGTGGCCGCCTTCGGGGCGCTCGGAGATGCCGCCGATCGTGCCGAGCCCGGGCGTGGGCACCTCGCCGACCCGCTCGCCGGTCTCCAGGTCGTGGACGGTGATCTCGCTGATCGCGTGACGGGTCCAGCCCACCAGCATGACCGGGCGTTCGAGGTCGTCGAGGATCGCGAAGTCGCTCAGCACCGCCTCGGGGTCCTCGGGGATCAGCTCGCGCCAGGTGTCGTAGCCGGGCGTGGCCGGGTCGGTGACGCACACCCTGGCCCTGGACGCCTCGCGATCGGTGTGCACGTAGAGCCTGCCGTCGCGGCCGAAGGCCAGCCCGGTCTGCGCGTCCACGCCTTCCTGGACCACCGTCAGCTCCGGCCGCTCCAGCGGGGAGGCGGTCAGGTCGGCCACCCAGAGGTCGTTGCGCGGCGCGGTGCCCTCGTGCGCGGACACCTGCAGCCAGCGGCCGTCCCGCGAGACCGAGACGCCGTAGTAGTTCGTCATCTTCAGCCCCTCGCCGAAGATCATCACGTCGTCCTCGGTGGAGGTGCCGACGCGGTGCAGGTAGACGCGGCGGTGGAACTGCGTCTCGTTCTCCGGCACCTCGGTGCTCGGCAGCCTGCGCACGTAGTAGAACGCCTCGCCGCCCGGCATCCAGGCGATGGGGGAGTAGCGGCAGCGGTCGATCGGGCCCTCGACGCGCGTGCCCGTCGCCACGTCCATGACGTAGAGCGCCGACTCCTCGTCGCCGCCGACCGAGATCTGGTAGGCCAGCAGGCGCCCCTCCTTGTCAGGCTGCACGGCGTCGAGCGTGGTCAGCCCGGACGGGTCGATCCCCATGGGGTCGACCAGCGCCCGCTCGGTCCCGTCCGGCTCGACGACGTAGTAGACGGCGTGCTCCTGGTCGGGGGTGCGGCGGCTGAAGAAGTGGCGTCCGCCGCGCCAGGCCGGCGTGCCGACCGAGCCGGACCTGAGCAGCTCGGCGATACGGCTCTTGAACCGCTGCTGGCCCCTTCCGCGGGAGAACAGCTCAGCCTGCGCGAGGAGCCATCCCTTCGTCTCCGGACTGTCGGGGTCCTCGAGCCACCGATAGGGATCCGGAACGGGCGTTCCGTGCAGGATGTCGACGGTCTCTTCGCGGCGTGCAGTTGGATACGGCTCTCGCGTCATGCACGGAACCCTACTGCCAATGGGGAGGGGTAAAGCGCTGGTGAAGCGGGCATAAAACGTATCGTGCGTCCCTCTAGTCATTCCGGCCAGATGTTTTTGGGGTGGCGGGGACCACGGTGCAAACGCCAGACTTGGTGACAGGACGGTGCCGTGGTGACCATCCGCTGGGCCGTCCGGCGGAGGTCCACGTGACGGAAGCACGAGTGCCCCAGGAGGGGCCGACAGGCGGGACATGCCGCGGCATGTCCCCTTTGATACGCGCGCAGCAGGGAGAGGCACGATGACGCGCCAAGTCCTGCTGCTCAATGCCACTTACGAGCCCATGACCACCCTCTCGCTGCACCGTGCCATCGTGCTCGTGCTGCGGGAGAAGGCCGACATCGTGCATCGCGACGGCAGGGGCGCGGTGCTGCGCTCGGCCAGCTGCACGCTCGACGTGCCCTCGGTGATCAGGCTCCGCAGATACGTCCGCATCCCCTACCGGTCGCGCATTCCCCTGACCAGGGCGGCGCTCATGCGCCGTGACAACTACCGCTGCGCCTACTGCGGCCAGCGGGCCGAGACCATCGACCACGTCATCCCGCGGTCCCGGGGTGGCGCCCACACCTGGGAAAACTGCGTCGCGTCCTGCACGACGTGCAACCACAGGAAGGCCGACAAATACCTGGAGGAGCTGGGGTGGACGCTACGCGTCAGCCCTGCGGTGCCACGGGGCGCCCACTGGAGGCTGATCGGCGCGTCGCTCGTCGGAGACCCTCTGTGGGCGCCCTACCTCGAGGCCGCCGCATAAAGGGGCCCCGAAAACCGCTTTGAACGGGGCGGTCCCGGCCTGGCACCATGCCAGGCATGTGGACCTTCACCTCGGACGTCGAGGCCTACGCCGCGGTCGCCGAGCCCTTCCTGCTCGGCGACCCGGTGGGCAACACCGTCGCGCTGACCGTCCTGGCCAACCTGAGGGCCGGCATGTCCGCCAAGGGCGCCCGTTTCGGCTGGTGGACGGTGGACGGCGAGGTGCGCGGGGCGGCCTTCCACACCCCGCCCTACCCGATCGGGCTCGCCGTCATGCCGGTCGAGACCGTCGCGCCGCTGGTGGAGGCGCTCGATCACGACATCCCTGCGCTCGTCGGCCCGGTGCGGCTCACCGACGAGGTCGCGCGCCTGATGGGGCCGCCCAGCCGGGTCCTGTCCGAGCGGCTCTACCGGCTCGGCACGCTGCGGATCCCCGGCGTGCCCGGCCGTGGCCGGCTCGCCACGCCCGCCGACTATCCGCTCCTGGTCAGCTGGCATCAGGCCTTCGGCGAGGAGGTCGCGCTGCCCGATGGCGATGCCGCCGACCGCGTCGCCCGGCGGATCGCGGCCCGGGAGTTGTTCCTGTGGGAGGCGGACGGTGTGCCGGTCTCGCTCGCCGCGCTCTCGCCCGCGGCCGGCGGCGTCTGCCGCATCGGGCCCGTCTACACGCCTCCGTCGTGCCGCAAGCGCGGCTACGGCTCCGCCGTCACGGCCTATGCCAGCCAGGCCGGGCTGGAGGAGCGCTGCGAGCAGGTCGTGCTCTTCACCGACCTGGACAACCCCACGAGCAACGCCATCTACCAGGCGATCGGCTACGAGCCCGTGTCCGACTACGCGCATATCGCCTACGCTTAGTCCATGCCGCGTTACGACTTCCGCTGCCGCGCCTGCGGCTCCACGTTCGAGGTGTCCCGTCCCATGTCGGCCTCCGACGACCCGGCGGCCTGCCCGGAGGGCCACGACGACACGGTGAAGCTGCTGTCCACCGTGGCCATGACGGGCGGCGCGGCCGCGCCCCGGGCGACCGGCGGCGGCTGCTGCGGCGGTGGCTGCTGCTCCTAGGACGAGACCGTCGTCTTCGCCCGGGTCGTCAGGGCGCTGACCGCCACCTGGGCCAGGTGCTCCACGGTGGCGACGCCGGTCTCCATGTCCGGGCTGCGCTCCGACAGGACGGCGATCAGCAGCTCGTGCCCGCGCACGCGGAGCCGTCCCACGCTGTTGATCGTCCACAGCCCGCCGTGCACGTGAGCCGGCAGCCATCCGTTCTTCAGCGCCTCGCCGCCGGCTGCGCTGACGCCCCACGCCTGCTCGGGCACGACCGATGACATGAGCTTGAGCGCATACCGCCGGTGCAGGTCCGACAGCGGGCCGCTCGGGTCCGTGAGCCGCTCCAGGACCTTCACCTGGTCGGACGGGCGGCTGCGGGTCGATCCCCAGGAGAGCCCTGGCCCGGGTCGCGTGTGCTGGACACCGAGCGTGCGCAGCACCCGGGAGAGCCCGTTCTGGCCGCCGATCATCATGTAGAGCTCGTGCGCGCAGTCGTTGTCGCTGTTGCGGATCATGCGGTCGGCCAGCCGGTGCTCGTAGGCGGTCAGCCGCCGTCCCTCGCGCTGCTTGTCCAGCAGGAACGCCAGCAGGATGTCCACCTTGGCCACGCTGGCCAGCATGTACGGTGTGTGCTCGCGGAAGGCGTACCTGATGCCGGTCGTCTTGTCGTAGACGGCCACCGAAGCCCGGCCGGGCCGCTGCCGCAGGTAGCGCTCCAGCGCCCGGTCGAGGGCGCGCCGCCTGTCCGGCGGCAGCGCGCGCTCGACGACGACAGGGGCCTGCACACGGGGCACCACGGTGACCGGGCGTGGCGTCCCGGACGACGGAGTGGCGCACCCGGGCGCCATGATCAGTAGGGCAAAGGGCCAGATCCCCCGTACGCGCATGTGCCGGAGCCTGCCACCCCCGACCCCAAAGGCCGGGGGTGCGAACGGTCAAGAGCAGGCCAGTTTCTTTACGCGGCCCTGCTGCGCCGGCGGCGCTGGAACGGCAGGAACCGGTCGGCGAGATGCGGACGGGACGGCGTGAGCGTGGGCTCGACCGCGATGATCCGGTCGAACCGGAAGGCCCTGATCGCCCGGCGCATCCTGCACACCCCGACCAGATACCAGTATTCGCGGTGGACCAGGCACGTCACCGGCTCGACGTCACGGCTGGTGACGACGCCCGAGGCGTCCTGGTAGTGCAGGCGGATCATGAGGCGGCTGGTGATGGCGTCGGCCATGAGCCTGGCCCTGGAGGCGATCTCCACGGGCAGCGGCTCGGTCAGCGTCGTGAGCGTGGTGGCGATGACGTCGTCGTCGAGCTCCAGGTGCTCGAACGCGTGCTGGAGGCCGCGCCGGGCGGTGACGGCCTGGGGGCCGGCTCCGAGGTGGGCGAGGGAGAGTGCGAGGGCGGCGATCTCGGCGGTCGTCAGCGGGCGAGTATCGTGCTTCACGACTGTCGTCATACCCCAACAATAGGGATGACCACCGACATTTTTCGAAAGTCTGTGCGGCAGGCGAGAACCCTGTCACCTGCCGCACAGGCCGCGCTTACTTCGACAGCTGCGACAGGTCGCGGGAGGCGCCCGTCGAGGCGGACGTCGTCATCGCCGCGTACGCCTGCAGCGCCACGCTCACCGGCCGGTTGCGCTCCCGCGGCCGGTATCCCCCCAGGTCGGCCAGCAGCCGCTCGCGCCGGGCCGTCAGCTCGGCCTCCGGGACGCGCAGCTCCATCGACCGGTTGGGGATGTCGATGTCGATGATGTCGCCATCCTCGACCAGCGCGATCGCGCCGCCCTCGGCCGCCTCGGGCGAGGCGTGGCCGATCGACAGCCCCGACGTGCCGCCGGAGAAACGGCCGTCGGTGATCAGCGCGCAGACCTTGCCCAGGCCCTTGCCCTTCAGGAACGAGGTCGGGTAGAGCATCTCCTGCATGCCGGGCCCGCCCTTGGGGCCCTCGTAGCGGATGACCACCACGTCGCCCGCCTTGACCCTGCCGCCCAGGATGCCCTCGACCGCCTGCTCCTGCGACTCGAACACCACGGCGGGCCCGCTGAACGTCCAGATCGACTCGTCGACCCCGGCCGTCTTCACCACCGCGCCGTCCCGCGAGATGTTGCCGTAGAGCACGGCCAGCCCGCCGTCCGCGGTGTAGGCGTGCTCGAGGTCGCGGATGCAGCC
The DNA here is from genome assembly GCF_052245915.1 of Nonomuraea sp. 10N515B. Classification (NCBI taxonomy): domain Bacteria; kingdom Bacillati; phylum Actinomycetota; class Actinomycetes; order Streptosporangiales; family Streptosporangiaceae; genus Nonomuraea; species Nonomuraea sp. 10N515B. Next base: position 50,514 of record NZ_JBQQBQ010000021.1, on the reverse strand, counting down.
TGCCGCCCGGTCGAGGTCGAGGTCGTCCCAGCGGTTGTCCTGCGAGTATGCCTTGACGGTGCGCACGTTGCCGGGCGCCGCGTGCCACAGCTCCACGGCCTCGGGCTTCGCCGACGGCGACTTCACGTCCCAGGCGGCCAGCATGTCGGCGAGCGTGCCGCCGTTCACGGTGGGCACGTCGCGGTGCAGCAGGCCGGCCCGGTCGAGCTCACCCAGGATGGCCGGGATGCCGCCGGCGCGGTGGACGTCCTCGACGTGGTATTTGTTCGTGGCCGGGGCGACCTTGCACAGGCAGGGCACGCGCAACGAGATCTCGTTGATCTCCTTGAGCCCGAAGTCCACCTGCGCCTCGCGGGCCGCGGCCAGGATGTGCAGGATCGTGTTGGTCGAGCCGCCCATGGCGACGTCGAGGGTCATGGCGTTCTCGAACGCCTCGCGGGTGGCGATCGAGCGCGGCAGCACCGACTCGTCGCCGTCCTCGTAGTAGCGGCGGGTGATCTCCACGAGCTGCCGGCCGGCGTCCTCGAAGAGCGTCTTGCGCGCCTTGTGCGTGGCCAGGATCGTGCCGTTGCCGGGCAGCGCCAGCCCGATGGCCTCGGCCAGGCAGTTCATGGAGTTGGCGGTGAACATGCCGGAGCAGGACCCGCACGTGGGGCAGGCGCTCTCCTCCATCTCCAGCAGCTCGGCGTCGGAGACGGAGTCGTCGGCGGCGGCGATCATCGGGTCGATCAGATCGAGCTTCTTGCCCGGGGTCTTGCCGGCCTCCATGGGGCCGCCGGAGACGAAGATCGTCGGGATGTTCAGCCTGAACGCCGCCAGCAGCATGCCCGGCGTGATCTTGTCGCAGTTGGAGACGCAGATCAACGCGTCCGCGCAGTGCGCCTCGACCATGTATTCCACGGCGTCGGCGATCAGCTCGCGCGACGGCAGCGAGTAGAGCATGCCGCCGTGGCCCATCGCGATGCCGTCGTCCACGGCGATCGTGTTGAACTCGCGCGGGATCGCCCCTGCCTCCCTGATGGCCGCCGAGACGACGTCGCCGACTTCCCTGAGATGCACGTGACCCGGCACGAACTGGGTGAAGCTGTTGGCCACCGCGATGATGGGTTTGCCGAAGTCGCTCCCGGCTACGCCGGTCGCCCGGAGCAGGGCCCGGGCACCGGCCATGTTCCTGCCGTGGGTGACTGTACGTGACCTGAGGGCGGGCATTGGGCTTCTCCCATCGCTAGCAAGTCTTCACATGTTACGACCACCGCCCGGCAACTGAGACAACCGTCCACGCATCGGACGGCCGGTTACCGGATCGTGGCGCAACCGAAGCCAGGCCAAGATGACGCCGCGCACGGTGGGAGTGCCGGACGCGTCGTGGGGAGTGGTCAGCCCTCGCCGTAGCGGGCGGGAAGCTCCCTGGCGGCGATGTCGTAGATCCGGTCGATCTCCATGGCGGTCAACGCCCGCTCCCGCTTGGTGATCCATTTGCGGGCGCGGTCACCCTGGTAGACGTCCACGCCGCGGATCGTCATGATCTTCCAGGGCACGGCCGGGCCGTAGATGGCGAGCGAGGGCACGACCGACACCTCGCGGCCGAACGACCTGCTGATCAACTCGCCTGCCTGCGACGCCTCCCACTTGGCCTCGTTGAGCCTGGCCTTCTGGTCGAAGGGGCCGTGGAAGAGCTTCTTGCCCATCTGCACGCGTACGGGAAGGCGTTTGTCCCACTTCTCGGAGTCGACCGCGTACACGCCTGTGGGGCCCACCACGAGGTGGTCGATCTGGGCCTCGCTGTTCGGGATCGCCCGGGCGTGCAGCGTGCGGTAACCCAGGCGCTCCAGCTTGCGCAGCTGTGCCTCGGTGCGTCGCTCCGCCACAGACGCGCGCCGCCAGGCGGGCACGGAGGAGTTGGAACGCGCGCGGTAAACCGCCTCCAGGATCGCCGCGACCACGCCCGCGGTCACGCCGACCCGCCAGTCCCCCACGAGGAAGCCCACCACCAAGGCCACGCCGACGGCCGCCAGCAGGCGGTTGCGCAGGCGGCGGAAACGCGGTTGCTGCAGCAGGCTACGCACGGACGCGCGCTCGACGGGCGCGTAGGTGGAGGTGGGCGCCGATGGCTTCGCGGCGGCGGTCTGCTCGCTTTCTGGCCGGTCGCTCACCCAGATAGGTGACGCGTTGTGACCGTCTTCTCGCTGTTTGTCGGAGTCCACGTCACTCACCGTAGCCCGCACATCTGACTGATTCCTAGTGTTGCCCTGTCCATAGTTTTATGGCCCAGCTCATCGTGTTCCACGCCCGGTTTCGGGGTATTACTAACGTTCTTCTCTAGAGAAGCTTACGGGTCGTACAAGATCCTAACCCTTCGCCCGTATGGGGTCTGGCCGGACTCGCTTACGAGGTTTACGTTCATGGTGTGGACGGCGCGGCAGAGATCCTGCTCTTTCTCTTCGGGGTTTCCATGGGGCTGTTCGTGCTGATCAGCCTGCTGGTCATGGTGCCTGGACGCAGCGTGCAGCGGAGGGTGGAGTCCGGCCCCGTGTGGCTGGGCGGCCCGTCGGGCAGCGAACGCGGCGTGAGCACCTCGGGCCTGGTGCTGGCCGACCGGGTGGCGCACTGGGCCACCGTTCCCGAGGCCGACTGGGTGGCCGCGGCCGAGACGGCGGAGCCGGGCCGGCACGTCGGCGGCGCGTCCGCCGGATGGTGAGGCTGACGATGCGAGGACTGACCACCGCTCAGGCGGACGACATCAGGAAGGCCCTGCGGGCTGCCGAGCAGCGCAGCGGGCTCCGGTTCGGGTTGTTCCTCGGGGAGCCGGTCGGCGGGCGGCGGCACTTCGCCGAGCGCCTGCACGCCGCCCTCGGCGAGGAAGCGGACGACGCCGTGGTGATCCTGGTGGACGTCAAGGGGCGAGGGCTGGAGATCGTGACGGGAGAGCGCGCCAGGCGGCGGCTGAGCGACAACGCCTGCCGCCTCACCGCCATGTCCATGGCGACCGCGTTCAGCGTCGGCGACGTGATCGGTGGCATCTTGTACGGCATCGCGTCGCTCGGCGAAGCATCGACCTCTCGCCGCCCCTAACCCCAAACAACCATCCTTTACGGTCGCCCAGCGTCACCGCACGCGCCGTAGTCCCTGCCGTCTGTCATGGCCGGTCGTGAAGGCTCACGGGTTGCTCGCCGTGACGGAGCGTCTAGTTGACCGGCTCCGTGGTTCAGAGCCGCTCCAGCAGCGTGACGATGTGGTCGCTCACGCCGTTCAGCAGTGTGGCCGGCTGGATTTCGGCGGCGGCGATCGCGGAGAAGAGGGACGGCAGGCCTGGCAGGGGGAAGCCGTCGTCCTTCATGGCGGCACCGCCTATCGGGTTCTTGTCCAGGGCGGTGCGGCTGCGTTCCCAGGCGTCGAGGACCTCTTCGGGTGAGGGGACGCCGAAGCCGTGGCCTACCGGTGCCGCGTGGCGCAGCCTTACCAGCGGGGTGTCGGCGAAGGACAGGGCCGTGCGGGCGCGTAGCTGGAGGTCGGCGTAGGGTTCCGGGGCGATCCAGTCCATGGCCGTGCAGGGGTTGCGGCAGGCGGCGACGCATACGGCGAGTGCTCCGGCCACCTGGCTGTGCTGGCGGTCGAAATACGCGCGCCAGCCCTCGTTCGGCTCCGTGGAGACCCGCAGCGTCCGGTTGGTGGCGGACTGCTCGGACTTGGTGTGGTCGCACTCGCGGTCGCCGATCACGCCGAACCTGCTGCCGGTCGCGCTCAGCCCTTCGGGCCAGCGGGCAGGGTCCCCGGCATGGCCGAGCTGTGGCTCGAACGCCAGCAGCGGCAGGTATTCGCTGGCGATGTGCACGGCGGCGATCATCGGGCTCAGCTCGCGACGGTGCCAGCGTACGGCGATCACCTCGAGCAGCAGCCCATAGGCCGGCCGCAGGGACTCCAGCGCCCCCCGCGGCTGCTCGCGCGGCGTCTGCGGCATGTGGCAGGCCCGCGCCCGCCGCCGCAGCTCGGCGGGCACCACTTTCGCCTCGACCGCGAAGTCCTCCGCGTCGAGCGAGAGCAGTCGGTGCCCGAACTCGCACACCTCGGAGATCTCCGCCGCCGGCGCGAGCGCTCCGAGGTCGGCGAAGGCGTAACGGCGGGCGAGGGCGATCAGGAGGTCACGAGTGGTATCCACGCGACGACTTTCTCACGAGCGAGGAGCGATTACGGACATGGCTCACGTATGCACTGAATGTCGCTCGTTGGCTTGCCCTCGGTGGGCTCGGACGACGGTTCCTCGGGCCCGGGCGTGGTCGGCTCCTGGGACGGCTCCTGCGTGGGCTCGGACGTGGTGGGCTTGGAAGTGGGCGAGCTGGTCGGCTTGGTCGGCGTGACCGTCGCCGAAGGGCTCGGCGCCGGGGTCGTCACCCTGGTCGGCTTGGAGCTCGGGGCGCGCCTGGTCGGCGGTGCGGACTGTTGCCTGGTCGAGGGCGGCGTGGTGGGCGCGGCCGTGACCGAGGTGCCCCGCACGGTCGGCGGCACTTCGTCGAGGACCGTGGGCGTGACCGGGCGCAGCCAGACGGCGCCTGCCACGGCGGCCGTCACGACCACGGCGGCTGCCGCGGTGAGCGCCGCTCTCATGGCACGGCCGCGGCGCGGCGCGGGTGCCGTGCCGGGTGTGGCCAGCGCCCTGCGCGCGGCCTCGGCCATCAGCGCAGCCGATGGCCAGCGCCGGTCCGGTGCCTTGTCCAGCGCACGCTCGACTACCTGCCGCGGGCCCGGAGGCACCTCGGCGGGCAGGGGCGGCACGGGAGAGTTGAGATGCTTGAAGATGATCTGCACGGGCGTGTCGCCCTGGAACGGCAGGCGACCGGTCAGGCACTCGTAGGCCACCACGCCCAGCGCGTAGACGTCCACCGCCGGCGTCACCTCGCTGGCAGTGGCCATCTCCGGCGCACAGTAGCCCGCCGAGCACAACATCGTGCCGGTGGCCGTCAGGTGGCCTGCCGAGACCGAGTGGGCGATGCCGAAGTCGGTGAGCGCCACGCCGCCGTCGGGCCTGATCATGAGGTTGGCGGGTTTGACGTCGCGGTGCACGATGCCCTGCGCGTGCGCGGCGGCCAGCGCGTCGCCGACCTCCGCGACCAGGCGCATGGTGGCCTCCACGCCGAGCGGGCCACGCCGCAGCACGCGGTCGAGCGACTCGCCCGGCACGTGCTCCATGACCAGGAAGCTCACCTGGCGGCCGTTGACGTCGGCGATGCCGTAGTCGTAGACGTCGACCACGCCGGGGTGGGTCAGGGTGGCCATGGCCCTGGCCTCGTTCTGGAAGCGCTGGGCGAACGTGGGGTTTTCGGTCAGGGCCGGGATGAGCACCTTGACGGCGACGGCGCGCCCGAGAACCGTGTCGTCGGCACGCCACACCTCGCCCATGCCCCCACCGCCGAGGCGGTGGGCCAGCATGTAGCGGTCATTGAGGGTGGTCCCCGCGCCTAGCACGCCATCGAGGCTAACACCGGGCGTTCGCTGACATGGCCAAACTCGGGGGAGCGTAACGGCGATGTCGCCGTAGGTTTCAGAAGGCGCCGGTGGTCGTGCCGCCGTTGCCGGTGGCGGGGGTGGTGAAGGAGGTGTTGGCGCCTGGTTCCCACAGGTCAGCGGTGTCTGGATAGCCGGATTCCTGGCGTTTGACGCACTTCCACTCGACGGCGGTGTTCGGCGGAAGTGTGCCGATGGTGCCGGTCCAGGTCGGATATGCCGTGGGTGACAGCTTGACCGCGCTCGCCACGGACCAGGACCCGAGCTGCGGGGCGCTGCCAACGGCGTAGACCGACTGGCCGGGAGCGGTGGTGCCGTTGTCGCACCTGAACGTCATCGACGCCGGCGCCTGGCCGAGCGTGAACGCGAACGTCTTGGCCGTGGTGACGCTCGCGCTCGCCGCCTTGGCGACGATGAGGTTGCCGCCCGCGTTGTACCAGCCGCCGGCGGCCGCGTCGAAGGCGGTCTTGGTGGCGTGCTGGGTGAGCGGGGAGCCGTTCAGCGTGACGGCCGACGCCTGGGTGCCGGCGACCAGCTCCACCACGGTCGGCCTGCTGGACGGCGCGCCGCTGTAGTCGCCGCTGGAGGCGGCGACGGTGACGGTGGCCGTGGCGCCGCTGAGCTGCTGGCTGATCTGCGTCGTGCGGACGGAGCCGCTCTGGTACGCCGTCGTGGCCCCATCGTCCTCGTAAAGGGTGAAATCGGTGGACGTGGTGTCCGGGTACACGCGGGCGATCAGCTCGTTCCTGGTCGTGCCGTCGGTCCGCTTGCCCATCGCGTTCATGGTCTTGTCGTCGACGTGCGCCTTCGGGATGATCGCCCCTGCCCGGGCGAAGGCAGGCAGCCGGAACACCCCGTTGACCCACAGCGGGCGGTCGGTGAACCACTGGCCGGAGCTGGTGAGCTTCTCGCCGGTGGCGTAGTCGTACCAGGTGCCGGCGGGCAGGTAGACGTCGCGGTCGCGTTCGCCGGCGCCTGCCACGACGCCGACGAGCAGGTCACGGCCGATGAGCTTCTGGTGGCCCATCTCGCGTACGTTCGGGTCGTTCTGGTGGTAGTGCACCAGCGGCGGCACCACGGGCTCGCCGAAGCGGTGAGCGCGGTGGGCCAGCGAGTAGTAGTAGGGCGCGAGCTCGTACCGCTGGCGCAGGTTGGCCAGGTTGCTGGCCTTGTGGCCGATCTTGTCGGGCGAGGTCTGGGCGCAGTTGCACAGGTTCTCCGTGTGCGGGCGGACCGGCACCTCGAACCAGGCGCCATTGGCGAACCACTGCGTGTAGAGCTCGTTCAGGTCTGAATTCAGCATTTCCCTGCGGAAGCCGCCGATGTCGGAGCCGAAGTAGTCGATGCCGGACATCGACATGTGCATCTGCACGTTCTGCTGCTGGGCCAGCGCGGTCAGCTTGGAGCCGATGTCGGCCGACCACATGGCCACGCCGTGCCGCTGGATGCCGGCCGCGCCCGAGCGGGCGAGCATGAACGGGCGCTTGGTGCCGGAGGCGTATCCGCGGGCCACGCTCTCGGCCCACTTGAGGTTGTAGATGTTGTGGTAGTCGGCGTGGGCGTGCTTGCCGGGCAGCACGCCGGAGGTCCAGTCGCCGGCGTCGTACATCTCCGGCTCGCCCAGGTCCAGCCAGTGGCCCTGGACGCCCTGGTCGGCGAGGGGTTGCCGCTTGAGCGTGTGCCAGTAGTCGGCGGCCGCCTCCTGCGTCCAGTCGATCATGCCGCCCCGTCCCCACCAGTCGTTGGTCGTCAGGTAGACGGGGGCGCAGCCCGGGCAGCCCGATCTGACGAGATAGCCGCGCGCGGCCAGGTCGGCGTGTTCGGGCAGGTTCTTGCCGACGTACGACTCCTCGATGGTCATCAGGCCGATGCCCTTGTTCGTCGCGTAGTCGTTGATCGTGGCGGAGGTGTTGGGGAAGGCGGTCGCGTCCCAGGAGAGCGTGCCCATGCGGGTGTTGTCCGAGCCGGCCGTCACCCCGCCGAACCAGGGCAGGTCCAGCACGAACCCGTCCACCGGGAACGCGTCGGCACGGAGCCCGCTGAGCCGGTTGTCGATCTCGGCCCAGTTGTCGTAGCCGAACTCCGACACCCACATGCCGAACGCCTTCTTCGGCGGCACCGGCGGCCTGCCGGTCAGCTCCATGTAGTCCTTGCGCAGGTCCGGCAGGTCGGGCCCGGTCATCGTGTACCAGCGGAGCTGGTCGCCCCAGGTGTCCACCGTCCAGGGGGAGCCGGTCAGGTTCCACTCCTGCTTGTAGACCTGGTCGAGCAGGAGGCCGTAATTCAGGTTCGACGCCCCCACCGCGAAGAGCACCGGGATCTGCGTGTTGCCGACCGGGCCGTTGTCGGTGTCGAAGACCATGGCGTTGCCGTAGGCGCCGCCGGGGGAGCGGGTGCGGCCCACCCAGTCGCCGTCGGCGCTGCCGCCCATGAAGAACTGCTCGCCCAGGCCGTAGGCGTTCTGGATCGAGCCCTTGGTGATGGTCAGGCCCTTCCACGCCTGGGCGAGGTTGCGCGGGCACGCCTCGTAGAGCAGCCTTGCCGGGTCCGAGACCTTGACGCACAACGTCCCGGCCGTGACTTCGACCTTCATGGCGGGCGTGGTGAGCGTGTTGCCCGACTGCGTGAAGCTGGTCGGGCCCAGGTAGTCCTTCTTCGCGACCTGCGGCGTGGTGAAGATCGAGTCGTTCACGCCGGGGCTCGTCCCGTTGGCGAGCTCGAAGTGCACGAGGTCGTCGTCGAGGAACTCCACGATCAGGTACGCCGGCCCGCTGGTGAACTCCACACGCTGGACCGCCGCCTGGGCGGAGGACGCCACGAGGGAGGGCATGAGCAATGCCGCCAAGAAGACGAGCGCGCGGGTCATGGCACCCCCCATCATCGGGCCACCACCAGGTTGTCGAGGTTGATCCCGCCGGTGTTCGCCGTGTCATAGGCGATCTTGACGGTATGGGCGCCCGCGGTCAGGGACGTGGTGAGCGTGGCGGTGCCCCACGTGTCCCAGTTCGCCAGCGCGGGCAGTGACAGCGTGCCGGCGGACACGCCGTCCACGTAGACGGTCCTGGTGGCGTTCACGGTGGTCGAGTAGCGGAACGTGAGCTGGTGGCTGCCTGCCGCGTCGGCCCTGACCTGGAACGTCACTGCGTCGCCGGAGGTGGCGAAGCCGTCGGCGAAGCCGGTTCCCGTGTAGCCGGCGTGGTCGGTGTTCGTCGAGGTGCCGCTGCCTGTCGCGAACTCGGCCTCGTAGCCGCTCTTGTTCACGCCGTTGAGCGTGACCGTCCTGGTGGCGGCGGCGCTTGCGAGCTTGACGTGGGTGAGCTGCTGGATCGGGTCCCACCACCAGCCCTCGGCGGCGGCCTTGAGGTCGGCCAGCGAGGCGCGGGCGCTCGCCCCCGTGACGGAGGCGGGCTTGGTGCTCGCCACCTGCAGGGTGCTGGTCGTGGTCAGCGGCGGCACGGTGACGGTCACCGCGTGCCCGGCCCAGTTCTCCGCCGAGGTGAGGGTGCGGATGGCGTTCGCGCTGTCCTCGAAATATGCGTATGAGGTGGTGCCCGACGGATAAATCCGGAAGGTCAGGTTGGTGTAGGTGTCCACGCTGTTGCCGATCTCGCCGCCGAGCTGGTAGTCGGCGTTGAGGTTGAGCGGGATGATCGCGCCCGGCTTGGCGTAGACCGGGATCGTGTCCAGGCCGGCGTTGTAGGTCTTGGTGCCGGGGCCGGTGAAGCGGCCGCCGTTCCACAGGTCGTACCACTCACCGGCGGGCACGTACACGTTCTTCGAGGTCGCGCCCTGAGCGGTGATCGGCGCGACGAGCAGCTGCGAGCCGAACATGTACTGCTGGTCCAGGGTCGCGGCCGTCGCGTCGCCGGGGAAGGCGAAGCTCATCGCGCGCATCATCGGCACGCCCGTGGTCGCGCTCGCCTTGGCCTCGGTGTAGAGGTAGGGGATCAGGTTCATGCGCACGTTGGCGAACCTGCGGAAGGCCGGCACCACGCTCGTGTCGCCGGTGCGGGCCTGCACGTTCCACGGCGTGCGGGCCTCCGACGTGCCCGGATCGGCCTTCTCCGAGTGATATTGCATGATCGGGGAGAACGTCGCCTGCGCCGCTGAGCGCAGGTAGAGCTCCGCGCTCGGGAAGGTCCCGGTGAAGCCCGCCAGGTCCCAGGCCGTGTACGGCACCCCCGACTGGCCCGCGCTGAGCTGCGCCCTGACCGCCTCCTGGAAGGCGGAGAAGCTGGAGTTCTGGTCGCCGGCCCAGAAGATCGACCTGGTCTGGGCGCCTGCCGTGCCGGCCCGGCTGAAGACCGCGCCATCCGGCCGCTTGCCCTTGACGTAGGTGTTGTATGCGCCGGTGTAGCTGTTGGGGTAGGCGTTGTGCATCTCGTCGCCCTTGCGGCCGTCGGCGAACTGCACGCCCCGGCCGAAGATGGCCTCGCTGCCGTCGGTTTTGAAGCCGTCGATGCCGATCTCGTCGATCAGGTAATCGCGTTTGCTCATCCACCAGGCGGTCGCGGCCGTGCTGGTGAAGTCGGGGACCATGCTGTCGCCGAACCACTGGCCGGTCGGGATGCGATAGGGGCCGTTAGCGGGATTTTTCGCGACGTAGCCCTGCGATTCCGCGTATGCCTTGTCGTTGAGGTGCTGCTGCGGAGCGGTCGGCGGATTGGTGTCGAAGTTCTCCTTGAACACCGGGATCTGCCAGAGGATCATCTTGATCCCCTTGCTGTGGGCGTTGTCCACCATCGCCTTCGGGTCCTGCCACGCCGTGCCGGCCGGGAAGGTCAGGTCGCCGTAGGAGAGCTTGCCGCTGCCCGGCTTGGGAGTGTACGTCGCGCCGTGCCACACGTAGAAGGTGGCCTCGTCACTCCACTGCTCCAGCACCATCGCCGTGTGCGGGATCTTGTACGCCGCCACGTTGGCCAGCGCGGCGTTCACCTCGGCCTGGGTGTTCCACTCGTTGGCCGACATCCACACGCCGAAGGCCCACTTCGGCGGCAGCAGCGGACGGCCCGAGGTCGCCGTGTAGTCGTCCAGGATCTCGGCCGGCGTGCCCGTGTAGAAGTGGTAGTCCAGCGTCGAGTCGAGGCCGCCGCCAGTGTCCACTGTGAATCCGGCCAGGTCGGGCAGATGCGTGCTGAGGTTGAAGATCGCGTACCGGTTGGTCGGGAGGTAGACGCCGTAGCCTGCCGAGTTGAGGAAGAACGGCACGCTCAGGTAGGTGCGCCGAGTGGCGCCCTGGTCCCTGTACTGGTTGTAGACATAATTGTGCACATCGGTGCCGCGCTGGTCGAGCCGGTCGTAGCGCTCGCCGAAGCCCTCGAAGCGCTCGCCGGCCGGGGACATGAAGTGGTCCTCGATCTTGGTGATCGTGGTGGCGCCGTCGCTGGCCCAGCCGATGTTCCTGAACGTCGCGGGATCGTACTGGCGGGTGATCAGCGTCGTGCCGTCGCCCTTGTAGACCGACAGCCGGTACGGCGACTTCTGGATCTTCAGCACGAGCGAGCTGGTGGAGATCGCGAGCGTGCTCGCCGAGTCGGTCACCGTATAACCGGACACTCCGGAAATGTTCAGCCCCTGCCCGCTGGGGGCGATCTGGGTCCTGAACCGGTCGAGCGCCGGGAACGCGAAGCGGATCTTCGGCGTGAAGCTCCCCGCGCTGTCCCCGGTCGTGACGTCCACCGACGTGCCGTTGTTGGTGAAGCCGGTCACGTTCGTCACCGTGCTCCAGGAGGTGACCGTGAACGTGAACGGGCCGACGCTCTTCTGCTCGCCCCCGTTCACGTCCGCGTTGACCGTGTAGGAGATCTTGTCGCCCCGGGCGAACGTACCTAAGTTGATCTTCCAGTAGCTGTTGCCGCCGCTGTTGTAGTCCCAGGCCGCGCCGATCGGGGTCTGGTTGGCCCCGTTCTTGGTCCACGTGACCCAGACCGTCTGGCCCGGCTCGATCGGCCAGGTCGTGGCCTTGATCTCGACGGCCTCGCCGGCCATCGGGTCACGCGGCACCCGTTCCGTCGGCTCGGCCGAGTAGAGATCGTCGATTCCGGTCGGACTGTGGTGCACCCCCGCGAGCGCGAGGGCGGCGGGGACGGAGACGAAGGACGCTGACAAGGCGATCACCACCACGATGACGGCCGACCGTAACCGGCTCACGGATACTCCTTCTCAGGCAGCGAACACGGGGGAGAGGCGGGACCAGTGCTCGGCGGCACAGAGGACGGGCGGGCGGTCGAGCGGTGCGGGCAGTCGTACCTCCCTGCCGCCAGAGAGGGCACGTCCTGTCCAGACGTCGATCCACTCGCCTTCTGGTAGATAAACGGAAATTTCCGAAACGTCAGGCTCGGTGACGGGCGCGACGAGCAACGCGTCCCCGAGCTTGTACTGCAGCGGAAACCGCCACACGTCCGGGTCGTGCGGGTGGTCGAAGAACAGCCCGCGCATCAGCGGCGCCCCGCCGCCCACGGCCTGCCGCGCCTGCCCCGCCAGGTACGGCACCAGCCGCTCGCGCACCTCCACGAGCCGCCTGAACACCGGGATCACCCGCTCGTCCCCGGTCCGGTCGGCCACGTTCCACGGCGTGCGGTCCCTGATGGGCGTGCGGTGATGGTTGAACTCCGAGTGGTACTGCATGATCGGCATGAACGCCGCCGCCCCGGCCGCCCGCAGGTACAACTCGGCGTCCGGCACCTCGCCGGAGAACCCGGCCAGGTCCCACCCCCAGTACACGATCCCGCAGGCCGAAGCCGTGATCCCGGCCCTGACGGAGGACCGGAACGCCTCCCACGTGGAGTCCTCGTCCCCGGCCCAGAACGCCCCGTGCGGCTGCGACCCGGCGAACCCGGCCCTGCTGAACGTCACCGGCGCCTTCCCGCACGCCCGCAGCAGATCGCCGAAGGCGCGGGCGTAGTGGACGGGGAAGAGATTGTTGCCTTCCGCGCCGTCCCGCCCGTCGGCATACCGCAGGTCGTGCCCCCAGGCGTGCTCGCCGCCGTCGGTCTTGAACCCGTCGATCCCGACCTCCTCGACCAGATAGCGGCGCTTGGCCGTCCACCAGTCGCGGACCTCCTGCGACGACAGATCGGGCATGAGCGCGAGCGGGAACCACCACCCTCGGTTCCGGTACGGCCGGCCGTCCGCCTCCCGCACCCCGTACCCGTGCTCGACGAGCTGCCGGGCGTCCACGGCGGCCTGATGCCGGGGATGCGGGCGCATCTTCTGCAGCGGGATCTGCCAGAGCAGCACCTTGATGTCGCGCTCGTGCAGCTCGTCCACCATGCCCTTGGGGTCGGGCCACGGGCCGTCGGCAGGGAAGGTGTGGTCGGCCAGGCGATGCGGCTCCTCCGACGCCTCGTACGCGGCCCCGCGGAAGGCCGTGAACGTCGTCTCGTCGCTCCACGCCTCGATGACCAGCGCGCCGACGGGGATCCCGTGCTCGCGGTGCCGGTCCATCTCGGCCATCACGCGTTCCTGCGTGTTCCACTCATTGCCGCTGGCCCAGAGCCGGAACACCCACGACGGCAACTCGGCCGGCCGCCCGACCTCATCCAGGAACCCGCGCAGCACGTCCGCAGGCTCAGGCCCGTCGTGGAAGCGCACGCCGAGCACGCCGTCCCTGCCCACCTCGGCCTCCACCAGCAGCCGATCGCCGACGTCGTACCAGGTGCGCCGCGAGGTCGCCACATGCAGTCCCCAGCTCACCTCCCCGCCCACGACCAGCGCGAACGGCATCGGCAGGTAGGTGCGCCCGTGCCGCCCCTGCGCCTTGTACTGCTCGAAGACGACCGCGTCGAGCCGAGCTCCGTCGCGCCCGCGCTGATCCACGGCGTCGAACCGCTCGCCGAACCCGACCACGTGCTCCTCGGGCGCGAGCGCCACCTCGAACCGCACCCGCAGCACGCCGTCCGCGTCGGCCAGCCACCGCACGCTTCCGGGCACGATCCGGTCGGCGCCCCTGACGTCCAGCTTCCCGCCGTCGTCCGACCAGCTCGCCGCCGACACCTCGAACCACCGGCTGGTACGGCTCCCGCCGCCGGCCAGGGTGGCTCGGAAGCGGTAGGAATAGCGGCGCCCGGCCTCCAGGACCGGCGTCCGCACGGCCCACGATCCGGCCGCGGCGCGAGCGGCCCTGGCCTGCGCGGCGGCAAGATGCCCGCCATCGACCGCCCCGTCGGCCCCGTCGGCCATGCTCGGCGCGCTAGCACCGCCAGCCGTGTCCGGCGCGCCAGCACCGCCAGCCGTGCCCGGCGCCGCCTGCGTGCTCACGTCCTGGCCGGCCTCCGGCTCGGCGTGGCGAGGGAGCAGCGACAACTCCAGTGGCGCGTCCCCGTCCACGACCCACTCGCAGACGACCGCCTCAACACGCGCCGAGGCCCGCACCCGCAACTCCACCGCCTCGCCGTCGAGCGGCCGGGCGGGCACCCGCTGGTCCTCGGTCGTCGCGTACGGATGCCCCGACCCGAAAGGCCGATGCCTCATGCTCATGCCCGCACTCCCAGCTCGTCCGCGAGGATCAGGTACATCCCGTGCGACCACAGCAGCGGCGTCGCCACCGGCCCCCACCGGTCGAGCCACTCCTGCAGCCGCCCGGGCGCCAGCAGCAGGTCCGACACCTGCTCGGGCAGATCCCCCTCCTGCGTCGCCTGAGCCGCCATCCAGTCCAGGTAGCGGCGGGCCTCGGCAGGCCGCCCCGCCGCCGCGTGGTTCCAGCCGAGGAACCCGGCCAGCAGCACCCACCGGCCCCCGCCGTAGAAGGTGTCGGCGAGGTAGCGGTACACGCCGCCGTCCCTCGCCAGCTGCCGCTCGACCTCGGTAACCGTCGCCGCCCCGACCGGATGCCCGGCCGGATACAGCCCGAACGGCTCCACGCACGCCAGCAGGCTGCCGTCCACGGCGTCGCTCCCGAGCCACTTACGCAGCCGCCCGCCGGTGACGCCCTCCCGCTCGACCAGCTCGGCGACGCCCTCGACCGCCTCCAGCGCGGCCGCCTCCTCCGCCGAACTCAGCACGCCGAGCGCGACGGCGGCCCGCAGGCCCCCATGGATCGAGCCCAGCGTGGCCACGTGCCGCTGCTCGACGTGCTCCTCCCACCAGTCGTAGCAGGGCAGATGCCAGAACGCCGTCAGGTACCTGGCCGCCGCCCTGACCCCCTTCTCGACCCCGGGGACCGCCCTGCCGTGCCGTACGGCGTGCTCGCGCAGCGCCCAGAGCCACGTGCCGTACCCGTCGAGCTGGAAGTCCCACCAGTCGTCCGCGCCGTCCATCCCGTCGAGCGTGAAGCGGGTCGGCAACATCTCCGAGACGAGCACGTTCTCGCCGCGCGCGGCCCGGGAGACCAGCGAGTCCACCTGGCCCGCCCGGTCGCCGACCACGCTGGCGCACCAGGCGTGGAAGGCGTCCGCCCCGGCCACGTCACCGTGCCTGCTCACCCCCTCGGCGATGAACGCCCCGTCCCGCAGCCAGGAGTAGCCGCGGTAGGCGGAGAAGGTGGGCGAGGCCGGATAGGCCCCGGTGGGCGACTGCAATCTCGTGATCACGTCGAGGCTGTGCGCGACGAGGGACAACGGGTCTTCTCCTTACGAATTACGTGAGCAGGGCGTCGACGTCGGCGGCCGCGGCCTTGAGCGCGTCCTCCACGGACGTGCGGCCGGCGGCGGCCTCGGTCAGTTGCTTGGTCACGGCGTCCTGCATCTCCTGCTGACGCTTGATGACCGGCGGCAGCGCGATCGACTTGAGGGAGTCGAACACGGCCTGCCGGTTGGCCGGCTTCGGGTCCTTGAGGTAACCGGAGAGCACCTGCTGGTCGGCGACCGGCGGCAGCTCCCAGGACGACTGGATGCGGGTGGTGGCGGCGACGTTCGACGACGACAGGAACCGGGCCCACGCGTAGGCGTCCTTGCCGGCCTTGGTGCCGGACGAGACCGCGACGGCGTTGTGGAAGACCGCGCTGGCCTTGGCGGCGTCACCGGGCTCGACGACCACGTCCCACTCGAACGGCACGTCCTTCAGGCCCGCGAACTGCCAGATGCCGTTGTGCCACATGGCGAGCTTGCCGGACTTGAACAGGTTCGTGTCGTAGTCGGCGGTACCGCCGATCTCGGCCTCGGTCGGCATCGACTTGCCGACCTTGCCGACCAGCCACGTGGCGGCCTTGACGCCCTCGGGGCTGTTGAAGGCGGACTTCTTGCCGTCGGCCGACAGGAACTCGCCGCCCGCCTGCTTGAGCGTCTTGTAGAACTCGAAGAACTGCACCGGCTGGAAGTCGCCGTACACGCCCTTCTTCCTGTCGGTCAGCTTGGCCGCGGCGGCCTGCTCGTCGGCCCACGTCCAGTCCGCCGTGGGCTCGGCCACCCCGGCCTTCTTGAAGAGGTCCTTGTTGTAGAAGAGCACGACCGTGGAGAAGGAGGCGGGCAGCGCGTACTGCTTGCCGTCCCGCTTGAACGCGTTGAGCGACTCCTGCGCGTAGACCGAGGTGTCGCCGTCTCCGCCCACCGTGCCCAGGTCGAGCAGGGAGCCCGCGCTGGCGTAGGTGACGAAGTTCTCGTAGTTGAGCTCGAACGCGTCCGGCGCGGTGCCGCCGGCGATGCTGGTCTGGAGCTTGGTGAAGTACTCCTCGAAGGGCGCGGTCTCGACGACCACGTCCACCTTCGGGTTCTCCTTCTCGAAGGCCTTCTCGATCGTGTCGAGGTCCTTGAGATGGTCGGGGGCCGCGGAGAAGGTGAAGTAGCGCACGGTGGTCTTGCCGTCAGCGCCGGAGGGGGCCCTGGTGGCCGACCCTTGGGAGCAGGCGGAGGCGAGCAATGCGAGGGCCGCCACGGTGGCAATGGTGACTTTTCTGGTCATGGGGGGATTCCTTTACTTGAGCCCGCTCTGCGCGACGCTGGCGATGACGTGCTTCTGCGCGAAGACATAGAGGATGAGGATCGGTACGACGCTGATCACCGACCCCGCCATGACCACGTCCCACTGCGTGGTGAACTGGCCGTGCAACGTGGCCAGGCCCAGCGGGAGCGTCATGAACTCGGGCGACTTGATGATGATCAGCGGCCAGAGATAGCTGTTCCAGCTGGCCATGAAGCCGAAGATGGCGAACGTGGCCAGCGCCGGCCGGATCAGCGGCAGCACCACGTACAGGAAGATCCGGAAATGGCCGGCGCCGTCCAGCACGGCCGCCTCGTCGAACTCCCGCGGCACCTGGTTGATCGCCTGCCGCAGCAGGAACACCCCGAACGCCGAGGCGATCGTCGGCGCGAGCAACGCGAAGTACGTGTCGACGAGACCGAACGTGCGCATCTCGATGAACAGCGGCACGACCAGCACCGGCAGCGGCATCATCAACGTCGCCAGGTACACCGCGAACAACGCGCCCCGGCCGGGGAACGGCAGCCGGGCGAACGCGTAGGCGGCCATCGCGCTGGTGATGAGCTGCAGCAGGGTCGAGGCCGCGCCGATCCAGGCGCTGTTGGCCACGATCCGCCAGAACGGCAGCGTCTCGAGCAGCTTGCCGTACGCGTCCAGGCTCGCGCCCTCGGGCGTGAAGTCAGGCGGCACGGCCAGCACGGCGTCGCCCGGCGTGACGGAGGTGATCATCGCCCACGCGAACGGGAACAACATCACCAGCGCGCCCAACCCCACGAGCAGGTAGCGGAGGATCTTACCCATACGTGACCCACCGCCTCTGCCCCCGGACCTGCACGATCGTCACGATCAGCACCACCGCGAACAGCAACCAGGACAGCGCCGAGGCCGCGCCGGCCCGGCCGTACCTGAAGGTGAGGTCGTAAATCTGCGACACGACCACCTGCGTCGCCCCACCGGGCCCGCCCCCCGTCATGATCTTGACCTGGTCGAAGACCTGGAAGCCGTTGATCAGCGAGATCACGACCACGAAGAACGTCGAAGGGGACAACAACGGGAGCGTGATGTGCCGGAACCTGCGCCACGCCGTGGCGCCGTCGACCATGGCGGCCTCCTGGTACTCGCGGGGGATCGCCTGCAGCCCGGCCAGCAGGATGATCATCACGAAGCCCAGGTCCTTCCAGGCCGAGGCGAGGATGATCGACGGCATCGCCCAGTCAGGGTCGGTCCACCAGCCGGGGCCGCTGACCCCGAACAGGCCGAGGGCCCAGTTGACGATGCCGCTGGCCGGGTTGAGCAGCCACTTCCACATCAGCGCCACGACGACCCAGCTGGTGATCACCGGCAGGAAGTACACCCCGCGCAGCAGGCTCCGCCCGGCCATCGCCCGGTTGAGGAGCACCGCCAGGCCCAGGCCGCCCACATAGACGAGCGGCAGATAGCCGGCGATGAAGTACAGCGTGTGCAGGAAGGCCGCCCGGGTCTCCGGATCGCCGATCAGCTCGATGTAGTTGCCCAGGCCGACCCAGCGCATCTCGGTGATGAGGTCCCATTCGTGCAGGCTCGTCCAGAGCGAGCCGAGCATGGGGATGATCGTGTAGAGCGTCAGGGGGACGAGGCTCGGCAGCAGGAACACAGCGACGGTCCCGGCGTACCGCCAGCCCTTGCGCGGTTTGGCCCGCTGGTGCGTGGCCCGCGCTTTCGGCGGGGCCGCGGTGAGGGTCATGGGGTCGTCTCCTCGCTCGTGCGGGCGGATGGGGCGCTCATGGGGTGGCTCCGATCAGCCGGGCACGCACCAGGCGGCCCTGCTCTCCCGCCGCGCCCGCCGCGTCGAACGGGGTCGCCAGCACCAGCGCCGCCGCCCCCTGCGCCCAGCTCGTGTCGTCCCAGCTCTCCACCTCGACGGAGATGTCGCGCCGCCCCGGGTAGAGCTGCGCCCTGAGGGCCTGCTCGAAGCCGTCCCGCCAGAGCGGCCAATCCGCCGTGCCCTCGCCGAGCACGACCACGACCTCCGGATCCACGACGTTGATCAGCCCGGCGGTGGCCCGCCCCAGGATCGCGCCGGCCTCCTCGAACACGGCACGTGCCACCGGGTCACCGCCCGCGGCGGCCCGCCCCAGCGCCGCCACCGCCCCGAGCGGATCACGCCCGTCCCTCCCGTCGGGCGCGGCGGGTGCAGCAGGTGCGGCGAGTGCGTCCGCGCGATCGCCGGATTTGGCGCCGGCCGCCGCGAGCAGGCCCGCCGATCCCACGAACGCCTCCAGGCAGCCGCGGGCGCCGCAGCCGCACACCGGTCCCTCCGGGTCCACCGGCAGGTGGCCGAACTCGCCCGCGCCGCCCCGCGCCCCCCGGTACACCCGGCCGTCGGTGACGATCGCCGCGCCCACGCCGCGGCCGATCGTCACCACGAGGAAGTCCCGGTGCGTACGCCCCCGCCCATACAGCCGCTCGGCCACCGCCAGCGCGTTCACGTCGTTCTCCACCAGCACCGGGAGCCGCAGCCGCCGCCGCAGCCGCTCGCCGACCGGCATCGCCTGCCACCCCAGCGTCGGCGCGTTCACCGTGCCGGCCGCCTGGTCCTCCACGCTGCCGGGCACCCCGACGCCGACCCCCAGGAGCGGTGGCCCGTCGCCCGGCACCGCCGACTCCACGGCCGCCGCCAGCTCGTCCAGCGCGTCGGGCCCGGACGGGTCGAACGGCCGCTCCCACGACCCCAGCACCTCGCCGTCCAGGCGAACGTCCACCAGCACCAGATGATCGGCCGTCACCTTGACGCCCAGCGCCCGCCCGGCCCCGCCCACCAGCCCGAGCCGCACGGCGGGCCGCCCGCCACGCGACGGCTTGAGGTCGAGCTCCTCGAGCATCCCGTGCCCCATGAGCTCGCGGGTGAGCTGCGTGACGGTGGCGGGGCTGAGGTCCAGCTCGCGTGCTATCTCGGTCCGGCTCAGCGGCCCGCCGGTGCCCAGCAGGGCCAGGATCGCCGTCCTGGTGAGATCGCCGCGGTCAGTGGCTGCCATGAAGGTCCAGAACTTTCTTTAGAAGTAAAGTTAGTACCGAAATATCGTCGTCCGGGCGCCCCCTGTCAAGAGCCGGAAACATCACGGAAACGCAAAAGGCCCCCGCCAGGCATGGCGGGGGCCTTCAGCTGAGGATCAGGCGGACGCGGCGTCCTTCTCGCGGTTGCGCAGCGCGCGGCGGACGCCGTCGGCGCCCTCCAGGATCATCCTGCGCAACGCCTGCGGCGGCTGCTCGTCGGCCAGGTAGTCCTCCGCGGCCTGCACGGTCGCCTGCTCGATGAGCAGCGAGGGGAAGCACCCCACCGCGAACGACGACGCCTGGTCGAACGTCCACTCCTTGTAGATCCGCCCGACCTCGGCGAAGTATTTCGCACGGAACGGCTCGAGCAACTCGGGATGGTGCGGGTCCTGGAACCCGCCGATCGTGGTCCTGGCGATGGCGTTGGCCAGCTTGCCGCCCACGATCCGCTCCCACGCCGCGTTCTTGGCCTCGGCCGTCGGGACCGCGGCCCGGCACTGCGCGGCCGAGCGCTCACCCGTCGCCGTAGGGTCCCGCTCCAGCTCGGCCTCGATGTCGGGCTCGCCCCGCCGGCCGCCGGTCACCAGCGCGTGCAGCAGCGTCCAGCGCAGATCGGCGTCCACGCTCAGGCCCTCGGGCACCTCCGTGCCGTCCAGGATGCTCTGCAGCAGGTCCAGGTCCTCCACCGACGTGGCCACCGGCGCGAACGCCTGCAGGAACGCCAGCTGGCGGTCCGAGCCCGGCTCCGCCGTGCCGATCAGCGAGCGCAGCTCGCCGGCCAGCAGCGCCAGGCCCTCCGGCCGCCACGCCGGGTCCGCGTACTGCTGGGCGGCCATGCGTGCCTGCCGCAGGATCGTCTGCAGCACGGTGATGTCCGTGACCGTGCCCGCGCCCGAGACCACCAGCTTGACGTAGTCGCGCGTGGACATCTCGCCGTCGCGGGTCATGTCCCAGGCCGCCGACCAGCACAGCGCCCGCGGCAGCGACTCGGTGAACGTCACGATGCCGCCGTCCACCAGCGTCCGCAGCGAGTCGTCGTCGAGCCGGACCTTGGCGTAGGTCAGGTCGTCATCGTTGAGCAGCACCAGGTCGGGCTGCTCCTCGCCGACCAGCTGAGCCACGTTCGTCCGCGCGCCCACCACGTCGAGCTCGACCCGCCTGGTCCGCGTCAGCTTGCCGTCCACCAGAGAGTAGAGGCCGATCGCGATGCGGTGCGAGCGCAGCGTCGGGTAGTCGGCCGGCGCCTCCTGCAGTACCTCGAACCGGGTGAACCGGCCGCCGGACACCTCGAACGAGGGCCGCAGCGTGTTGACCCAGGACGTCTCCAGCCACTCCTTCGACCAGGCCGACAGGTCCCGCCCTGAGGTGCGCTCCAGGGCGTCGAGCAGGTCCTTCAGCTCGGTGTTGCCCCAGGCGTGCTCGGCGAAGTAGTCGCGCACGCCGGCCAGGAAGTTGTCCAGCCCCACGTACGCGACCAGCTGCTTGAGCACCGAGGCGCCCTTGGCGTACGTGATGCCGTCGAAGTTGACCTCGACCGCCTGCATGTCGGGGATGTCGGCGGCGATCGGGTGCGTGGACGGCAGCTGGTCCTGGCGGTAGGCCCAGGCCTTCTCCACGTTCGCGAACGTCGTCCACGCGCCCTTGCCCCACCGGGTGGCCTCGGCCTGGGCGAGCACGGACATGTACGTGGCGAACGACTCGTTCAGCCACAGGTCGTCCCACCAGCGCATGGTGACGAGGTCGCCGAACCACATGTGCGCCATCTCGTGCAGGATCGTCTCGGCGCGCCGCTCGACCACCGCGTCGGTGACCCGGGAGCGGAAGACGTAGTCCTCCAGGAACGTCACGCAGCCCGCGTTCTCCATGGCGCCGGCGTTGAACTCGGGCACGAAGAGCTGGTCGTACTTGCCGAACGGGTAACGCACGCCGAACACCCGGTGGAAGAAGTCGAAGCCCTGCCGGGTGATCTCGAAGAGGTTGTCGGCGTCGAGGTGCTCGGCCAGCGAGGCCCGGCAGTAGAGGCCGAGCGGAATGCCGTCGTGCTCCGAGGTGACCTTGTGGTAGGGCCCGGCCACCAGCGCCGTGATGTAGGTGGACATGACCGGCGTGACCGCGAACTCCCACCGCTTGGCGGCGTGCACCGTCCCGTGCTTGCCTGCCTGCTCCGGCAGGTCCTCCACGTCGACGGCGGCGGCGTTGGAGATCACCTCCCAGTCGGCCGGGGCCAGCACGGTCAGCCGGAAGGTGGCCTTGAGGTCGGGCTGGTCGAAGCACGCGTACATGCGGTGGGCGTCGGCCGTCTCGAACTGGCTGTGCAGGTAGACGCGCTGGTCGACGGGGTCGACGAAGCGGTGCAGGCCTTCGCCGGTGCGCATGTAGGCGCAGTCGGCGTCGATCCGCAGCTCGTTGGACTCGGCGAGCGAGGGGAGCGGGAAGCGGCCCTTCTCCTCGTCGTATGCGGTCACGTCGAGGTCCCGGCCGTTCAGCGTCACCTTGCGCACCTGCGCGCCGTGCAGGTCGATGAAGGTGGACGCGCCCGCGGTGGCGCTGCCGAAGCGGACCGTCGTGACGCTCTCGAAGCGCTCCTCCCCTTCCGTCAGGTCGAGTGCGACCTCGTACGACTCGACCTTCAGCAGCCGGGCGCGCTCGCGTGCCTCGTCCCGGGTCAGGTTGCCTGCCAAGTTGCGCTCCTTTTCACCACTTCGTCGGGGTTGTCCGTCATCCTGTCACGGTGGGAATAGGACCCGAACCCCTTCAGGTTATGGCCAGACATGGCTGAGAAGATTCCCGTGGACCTCTGGTTCGACCCCGCGTGTCCGTTCGCCTGGGTCACCTCGCGGTGGTTGCTCGAGGTGGAGCAGGTCCGCCCCATCGAGCCCCGCTTCCGATTCATGTCACTGCACTTCCTCAACGAGGACAAAGACGTTCCGGAGGACTACAAGGCCCGGGCTGCCAAGGCCATGGGATCGATCAGGGTGGCGGCCGCGGCCGCGGCCAAGCACGGCGAGGAGTACGTCGGGCAGCTCTATACCGAGCTCGGCACCCGCCTGCACAACCAGGGGATGAGCAAGCAGCCCGAACGCCTGCGCGAGATCAACGAGGCCGCGCTCGACGCCGTCGGCCTCGACAAGAACCTCGCCGACGCGATGGAGTCCGAAGAGTGGGACGAGACCATCCGCGCCTCGCACGACGAAGGCATCACGCTCGTCGGGCAGGAGGTCGGCACGCCGATCATCCGCGTGGGGGCCAACGCCTTCTTCGGGCCGGTCATCACCAAGATCATCAGGGGCGAGGACGCCGGCAGGCTGTGGGACGGCGTGCTGGCGGTCACGGAGTTCGATGACTTCTTCGAGTTGAAGCGCACCCGTACCCGCAGACCGGACTTTGATTGACAAATCCATTTTGTCGGCGCAATAGCCATACCCTGGCGGGGGAAAAGAAGCTGGTAGCGGTGTAGAAGACTTATCCCGGGCGGAGACCGGCCCTCGCGGCCGGTCCCCGGCACTGTCAGGATGGTGGCCATGCGTCAGCTGTATATCGGCGGCTCCTGGACCGCGTCGGCGTCCGACGAGCCCATCGAGGTCGTGAACCCGGCCACGGAAGAGATCATCGACCGCGTGCCCGCAGGCTCCCCCGACGATGTGGAATCGGCCGCGAACGCCGCGCGACGTGCCTTCCCCGTCTGGTCGCAGACGGGCCCCGCCGAGCGCGGCAAGCTCCTCGCCGACGCGGCCGAGCTGCTGAAACAGCGTTCCGACGAGATCGCCAAGACCATCGCGACGGACATGGGCTCGCCGCTGGGCTTCGCCCTCAAGGTCCAGACGCTGATGCCCGCCGGTGTGCTGGCCTCCTACGCCGCGCTCGCCGAAGGCCACCCGCGGGAGTCCCGTGTCGGCAACTCGCTGGTCGTCAAGGAGCCGATCGGGGTGGTCGCGGCGATCACGCCGTGGAACTATCCGCTGCACCAGATCATCTGCAAGGTCGGTCCCGCGCTGGCCGCCGGGTGCACCGTCGTGCTCAAGCCGAGCGAGGTCGCGCCGCTGGCGGCGTACGCGCTGGCGGAGATCTTCGACGAGGTGGGCCTGCCCCCGGGCGTGTTCAACCTGCTCAGCGGGCGTGGCCCGGTCGTGGGCGAGGCCATGGCCGCCCATCCCGAGGTGGACATGGTCTCCTTCACCGGCTCGACGGCCGCAGGACGCCGGGTCGCCTCGCTGGCCGCCGAGTCGGTCAAGCGGGTCGCGCTCGAGCTCGGCGGCAAGTCCGCCAACGTCATCCTGCCCGACGCCGACCTGGAGACGGCCGTCAAGGTCGGCGTGGCCAACTGCTTCGTCAACGCGGGCCAGACCTGCTCGGCGTGGACCCGCATGCTCGTCCACCGCGACCAGTACGACACCGCCGTCCGTCTGTCCGTCGAGGCCGCGCGCAAATACACCGTCGGCGACCCGTTCGACGAGTCCACCAGGATCGGCCCGCTGGTCTCCCAGGTCCAGCGCGACCGCGTGATCCGCTACATCAACCGCGGCCAGGAGGAGGGCGCCCGGCTGGTGGCCGGGGGGACCGAGCGGCCGCACGAGCGCGGCTACTACGTCGAGCCCACCGTGTTCGCGAGCGTGGAGCCCGGCATGACGATCGAACAGGAGGAGATCTTCGGCCCGGTGCTGTCGCTGATCCCCTACAGGAACGAGGACGAGGCCGTCAAGATCGCCAATGACACCAAATACGGCCTGGCCGGCGCGGTCTGGTCGGGCGCCGAGGATCACGCGGTCGCGGTCGCCCGCCGGCTGCGCACCGGTCAGGTCGCCATCAACGGCGGCAAGTTCAACCCGCTGGCCCCCTTCGGCGGTTACAAGCAGTCCGGCGTGGGGCGGGAGCTCGGCGAGCACGGCCTGGAGGAATACCTGGAGATCAAGTCACTCCAGCTTTAGACGATCAACCCGCCGCTGGCGAGGAGATTGTGGCCGGTCACCCACCGCCCGTCGGGACCGGCTAGAAACGCGACCACCGCCGCGATGTCCTCGGGCCGCCCGAGCCGCTGCAGCGCTGTGAAGGCCTGGGTCTGCGCCAGCGCTTCCGGCGGATTGGCGTTGCGCAGCATGTCGGTGTCGACGGAGCGGCGAGCCTGGGGCGGAGAGCGGCAGCTTGCGTGACCAGCGGAGCCCCGTGCGAGCGCGACCATGAGCAGGGCGCCGGAGGAGACGACGTTGACGGTGATCCCGCGCCCGCCCAGCTCCCGCGCCGCCACCTTGGCGAACTGCTCGATCGCGCCCTTGCTGCCGCAATAGAGCGCCAGCGCGGGCGCGGGCACCTGGGTGTTGAGCGTGGAGATGTTGACGATGCGCCCGCCGTCGCGCATCGTCCGCGCCGCGCACTGCATGGCCAGGAACACCGCGCGCGTGTTCACCGCGAACGCCCGCTCGTAGTCCTCGTCCGTGACCTCCGCCATGGGTTTCTGCCCGGCGGTGGTGGCGGCGTTGTTGATGAGGATGTCCAGCCCCGGCAGCCGCGCCTCCGCCTCGGCGAACAGCCGCTGCAGGTCGTCCTTGCCGCCGAGATCCGCCCGTACGGCCTGCGCGCCGGTCTCCTTGGCGACCTGCCGCGCCGCTTCCTCCGAGTGCTCGTAACAGAAGACGACCTCGGCGCCGTCCTCCCGCAGCCGCTCCACGATCGCCTTGCCGATGCCCCGGGAGCCTCCTGTGACCAATGCGCCCTTTCCAGAAAGTACGCTCATGGCCCCAACCTACGCGTTGAGGACGATCTTGCGTGCTTCGTCCTTCGGGAGGCGGTCGACGTACAGCTTGCCGTCGAGGTGCTCGGTCTCGTGCTGGAAAC
The DNA here is from genome assembly GCF_052245915.1 of Nonomuraea sp. 10N515B. Lineage (NCBI taxonomy): Bacteria > Bacillati > Actinomycetota > Actinomycetes > Streptosporangiales > Streptosporangiaceae > Nonomuraea > Nonomuraea sp. 10N515B. The sequence goes on along the minus strand of NZ_JBQQBQ010000021.1, from coordinate 25,299 downwards.
AGCGCGCGAGCGAGCCGCGGGCCTTGATCCGCACCGGCCGCTGCAGCCGGTCGAGCCCCTCGACGGTCACGCCCACGGCGCGCGCCACCGGGGCGTAGATCGGCAGGCGCGTCCGGCGGTCGGGCACCGACAGGCATCCCTCCTCGTCGACGATCTCCTCGGGGTCGTCGACCGTCAGCGTCGGGTTGATCACATGGCCCTTGCGCTTGTTGATGTCGTAGACGAACAGCCGCCGCGACACGCCGATCTGCGGGCCGGCCAGCCCCACGCCGTTGACCGCGTACATCGCCTGGAACATCTCCTCGATCAGGCGGCGCAACTCGCGGTCGAAATCCGTGACCGGCTCGGCGGGCGTGCGCAGGACGGGATCGCCGATGACGCGGATCTCTCGCATGGGTTCCTGCCTTCGTAAGGACTGGACAACCGATCAGGTCCTTACTCTAGCCCGCGAACCAAAGCGCCGGGGCTGTGGAAGACTGGTCGGGTGCGTGTCTACATCGGTGCCGACCATGCCGGCTATGAGCTCAAGAACCACCTGGTGTCCTGGCTGAAGGATCACGGGCACGAGGTGACCGACTGCGGTCCCTTCGTCTACGACGCCGAGGACGACTATCCCGCCTTCGTGCTGCGTGCCGCCGAGGGCGTCGCCGGCGACCCCGCCAGCCTCGGGGTCGTGATCGGCGGCTCGGGCAACGGCGAGCAGATCGCCGCCAACAAGGTGCGCGGCATTCGCGCGGCCCTGGCCTGGAGTGAGGAGACGGCCGGCCTGGCCCGCGAGCACAACAACGCCAATGTGATCAGCATCGGTGCGCGCATGCATCCCATCGAGGACGCCACCAGGTTCGTCGAGGTCTTCCTGACCACGACGTTCTCCGGCAGCGAGCGTCACAGCAGGCGGATCGCCCAGCTGGCCACCTACGAGACGATCGGCCAGCTGCCCTCGCTGCCGTGACCATCCGATCTCATCGGCCCTTGCCCTTGGTCTCGCGCCTGGGCATCTCATCGCGCAGGGGCCGCCGATCGGCGGCCTCCTGCTGTTCCTTCGACGGTCTCGACACGTCACGCGCCCGCATGGCGATGGTCGCGGTGATCTGCAAGCTTTGCAGCGCCATTGTTCGACCCTACGTCAAAAGACCCGGCCGGCCCACGGTTTGGGGCTCCAGGACATGGCCGTGGCCAGCGACCGCACCGCGCCCTGCCGGTGCTCGCGCAGCAGCCCCGCCTCCAACTGCTGGACGAGCTGCCCGTCGCCCATGTAGGCCGACCCGAGCGCGGCCACCGGCACGGTCAGGTCGGGCTCGTCGTCGACCGGCTTGCATGCGGCGCCCGTCGTGTCCGCGGTCAGCCGCCAGCGGCCCGCGTTCCACGGGCACACCTCGTCCTCCACCTCGATCACCAGGTCCACCGGCGCGGCATAGGCGCGGCCGGCCAGCGCTCGGTCCACCTCGACCACGCGTACCCATAGCTCGTCGCTCCAGCCCGCGCGCAGCTGCCGCTGGTCGGCCAGCAAGGAGATCAGCGGGTCGTCCACCGGCCTGACCGCCCGCACCGTCGTGATGAGGTCGCGATCCAGGACACTGCGCCACAGCAGGGCGTAGGCCGCCGGGTCCGCCGCCTCGAGCTCCTGCAGCTGCAGCTCCCCGGTAGGCAGGTCGTGGTCGTCCCAGGAGCCCTTGACCCTGAACACCGCGTAGCCGCGCACGCCCCGATCGTCCTCGGCCAGCACCGCGCGCAGCGGGCCCGACCCCCGCTGGTCGAACTCCTCATCCGCCAGCGTGCTGTCCCAGAAGGCCGCATGGCGCTCGTAGCGCCCCGGCCGGGCGGTCACCACGGACGCGTACACCTTCTCGAGCTCGGCGCGCACGGCGGCGGGCTTGGCCACCCTGATCCGCAGCGACGGGTCGACCGGCGCGTTCTTGACGAACGCCGAGGCGCGCTTGCTGATGCGGAACGTCAGCATGCCGGCGGCCCTGCCGTACCCGAACCTGCTGTAGATCACCGACTCGGAGGCGTACAGCGCGGCCACCGGCTCACCGCGCTCGCGGATGTCGGCCAGTTGCCTGCGCATCATCGAGGACAGCACCCCGCGGCGGCGGTGCGAGGGCAGCACGCCGACGGAGGTCACGCCGCCGACGGGCAACTGCCCGCCGGGCACCGTCATGGTGAAGCTGAGAACCGCGGTGACCCCGACCATGAGATCACCGTCGAAGACGGCGAGCGTGCGGTCGAACTCCGTCTCGGCCTTCCACCGCTCGGCCTGCTGCGGCTGCGGGGTCCAGTTGAACGCCTCTTCGAGAACCTGGGTGAACGCCGGCCACTCGGTCTCATCGATGGGACGGATCGGATACGTCATCAGTCCACCGTAGGAGCGCGCAAAGGGGGAAGGCCACTGAATATCCGTCCTTAATGATCAAGGTGTTGGTCAAGTGGGCTGCCCAAACACGGGCCAGACCGATACAGTCAGGCGCATCATGAGTTCCCGTCCGGCGCCGCTGATCCCGCCACGGGTCCGTGCGGTCCTCGTACGGGTGCCCTTCCTCGTGCCCATTGTCCGATTCGTTCGCAGAGGCCCGCTGGCCCGCGATCGCAACCTGCTCATCGCCCTGTCCACGCTGGCGATCGTCATCGGCGCGCTGGCCGCGAAGGTCTCGACCGAGTGGTTCTCGCCTTCGCTGCTCATCCTCGTCACCCTGCTCGGCGGGCTCCAGTTGCGGCTGCGCAGCCTGATCAAGCTGCTCGTGGCTGTGGGCGTCGCGCTCGGCTTCATCGCGATCACGCTCGGTGTGGCCAGGATCGGGCTGGGGCTCACCGTGACGATCGCCTTCACCACCGTGCTCGCCCTGCTCATGGCCCGCACCAGGGGCAAGCTGGGTGTGCAGGGGCTGCGTGGCGACGCGATGCTGCTGGAGCTGCGCGACCGGCTCAAGAGCCAGGGCGAGCTGCCTCCGCTGCCCAAGGACTGGGGCGCCAAGGTGGTGCTCAAGCAGGCCGGCGGGTCCTCCTTCGGCGGGGATTTCCTGGTCTCCATGCGTGATGGGAACACCGTGGAGATCGCCCTCGTGGACGTGTCCGGCAAGGGCGTGGACGCGGGCACCAGAGCGCTGCTGCTGTCAGGCACGTTCGGCGGCCTGCTTGGCTCGGTCGAGGACTTCCTGCCTGCCTGCAATACGTACCTGCACCGCCAGCGGGGCGACGAGGGCTTCGTGACCGCCGTGCACCTGCGCCTCGACCTGGCTACGGGCGACTACACGATCACGTCGGCCGGGCATCCGCCGGTGGTGAAGTTCGACGCGGGCACGGGCAACTGGCAGGTCGCCTCGGCCAAGGGCGTGGTCCTCGGCGTGGTGCCCGACCTGCACTGCGAGCCCGACAGCGGCACCCTGCGCAAGGGCGACGCGCTGCTGTTGTTCACCGACGGGCTGATCGAGCAGCCCGGCCGCGACATCGACGCCGGGCTGGACCGGCTGCTCGGCGAGGCGGAGCGGCTGCTGCCGTCCGGCTTCCGTGACGGTGCCAGAGCCCTGGTCAACGCCATGGCCTCCGGCCACAACGACGACTGCGCCCTCGTGCTGATCTGGCGCCCGTAGCAGTCTGCCCGGCGCCGCCGAGCCATGCCTGGCTTCACCGGCGCCACGTCGGGCCGGGGGAGTTCGACTACCCTGGGGCTGTCGGGACCGTCCGCCTTGCCCTGGAGCGCGCATAGATGAACTGGCTCTATTTGGTGGGGATCATCATCTTCCTGCTCGGGTTGATGCTCTCCATCGCCTTGCACGAGGTCGGCCATCTCGTGCCCGCCAAGCTCTTCGGCGTCAAGGTGACCCAATACATGGTCGGCTTCGGCTCGACCGCGTGGTCCCGGCGTAAGGGCGAGACCGAATACGGCATCAAATGGATCCCGTTCGGCGGCTACATCCGCATGATCGGCATGCTGCCGCCGCGTCCCGGCGACGACCCGGCGAAGGTCAGGAGCACCTCGACGGGCCCGTTCCAGGCCCTCATCGAGTCGGCCCGCGACGCCGCCCAGGAGGAGGTCCAGCCCGGCGACGACGACCGCGTCTTCTACCGCAAGAAGTGGTGGCAGAAGGTCATCATCATGTCCGGCGGGCCGCTGATGAACTTCGTGCTCGCGTTCGTCTTCTTCAGCATCCTGCTGGTCGGCATCGGCCTGCCGAGCTGGGCCCCGGTCGTGTCCCCCGAGACCAACACCTGCGTGATCCCGATCTCGGAGCAGCGCACCACGTGCAAGCCCGACGACCAGCTGACCCCCGCGGCCCAGGCCAAGATGAAGCCCGGCGACCGCATGGTCTCCTTCGACGGCCAGAAGATCAACACTTGGGAAGACGCCACCCGCCTGATCCGCGGCCACGGGCCCGGCCCGGTCCAGCTCGGCATCGTCCGCGACGGCAAGGCGATGACGCTCAACGTCACCCTCATCGCCCAGGACCGCCCCAACCTCCAGGACCCCCAGAAGATCGACAAGAACGTCGGCTTCCTCGGCGTGCTGCCGACGGAGGTCATGGAGCGCCAGAGCATGGGCGAGGTCGTCGGCTACATGGGCGCGCTGACGGCCCGCGTGGCGGGCTCCCTGCTCAACCTGCCGGAGAAGATGGTCGGCGTCTGGCACGCGGCCTTCTCGGGCGAGGCACGCGACCCTGAGGGCCCGGTCGGCGTCGTGGGCGCGGGCCGGATGGGCGGCGAGATCCTCGCCTCCGACCTGTCCAACGAGAAGAAGATCGCCATCTTCGTCAACCTGCTGGCCGGCTTCAACCTGGCGATCGGCATGTTCAACCTCATCCCGCTGCTGCCGCTCGACGGCGGCCACATCGCCGGGGGCCTGTGGGAGGGCATCAAGCGGGCGTACGCCAAGATCATGCGCCGTCCCGAGCCGAGGTACGTGGACATCGCGAAGGTGCTGCCGCTGACGTACGCGATCGCCATCGTCATGATGATCATGGCGGGCCTGCTGGTCTACGCCGACCTCGTCAACCCCCTCACGCTGACGGGCTGACGCGGCCGTGGACGCCGCGCTGGACCGGCTGCGCGCGCTCTGCCTGGCCCTGCCGGAGGTCACCGAACGGCTGAGTCACGGAGAGCCGACCTGGTTCGTCCGGGACAAGAAGACGTTCGTGATGTTCGCCGACCACCACCACGACGACCGCCTGGCGTTCTGGTGCGCGGCCCCGGCCGGGGCGCAGCAGGAACTGGTGGCCGAGGATCCCGAGCGCTTCTTCCGGCCGCCGTATGTGGGGCATCGTGGCTGGCTGGGCGTCTATCTGGATGTGCCGGAGGTGGACTGGGCGGAGGTGGCCGAGATCGTCGCCGACGCCTATCGCCAGATCGCCCCGAAGTCGCTCATCGCCCGCATGCCCTGAGATGTGTGCTTTCATGCGCCGCGCTGCAGCCGGCCTTCCGCCCTCGCCGGCCTCCCGGCTGTGTGGGACGGACGCACAAGGGCCGCCTCCGGATCGGATGCGGCCCTTGAGCTGGTCGGGGCGACAGGATTTGAACCTGCACTTCTTGCTCCCAAAGCACTACCAGCGATCAAGAGATGTGGCGTTTTGCCTGTTCAGACGGTCTGCGTTGTGCACCGTTGTGCATGATTGAGCGGTGGCATGCTTCCCTGATATCACTCAGTTTGCCACTCGCGCCGTGATTGGACTCGAACCAGAATCTCGTGATGTTGATCAGTTCGTGCTGGTTCAGGCGCGAGGTCGTGCCGGTCAGTGGTGTTCAGTCCTGTCCAGGCGAGTTCATCGTGGGTGGCTCCCGGTCTGGCTCCCCTTCGACCTTTCGGCCAATCACGCCTCAGACGTTTCCGTCGGGCTGTCAACCATCCTGACTTCTTCGATGCGAAGCTTTTGGGGTCATCTCCTGACCTTGCGTTTTGCCTGGTCAACCCCTCTGTTCATGTGCATCGTAGGGCATAGGTAGGTTTCCGTTGGCGTCTTCGATGCCATTCTTTTTGTCACTCAGGTTGGGGGGTCAGATCTGTCGTTCCTGTGGCGGAGAACCCTTTCGTCACGCCTTTAGGTGAGTCCAGCCCGCCCGCCATGCGCCGTACGTAATGCCGTATGGCTTCCCGCTGCAGGTTCCGTCCCGCTTGCACGACTGCTTCGCGAACCTCAGTCGACTGACCTTCCCGCGCTCAAGGCCGTAGTAGTCCATCCTCCACCTCCAGAGATTAGGTCCGATTCCTTTAGTACAGATTGCAATGACTTCCGCGAGATTGTAGGCTTTTTCCCGAGTGGTGCTTTTCCCCGTAGGAAATCCAAACGCGAAGCTGACGTGCTGCTCGCCGACTTTGTACCGCGAGATGCCGGTATCGTAGGTCTTTTTTGCGGTCCCCTGCTTGCATGTCGCGCCCCACTTGGTGTACAGGAATCCGGGAGACGCTGCAGCCGCTTGCGGTGTAATCGCTACTCCGCCAATGGCGATCATGGATGTTGCAAGCCCCACAGCGAATCGCCGCATGACTGAGCTAGCCGGTTTTCTCATGATCCCGCCTTTCGTCGAGAGATACCAACGATGAGATCGTATGAGGGGGCGGTATATTTGAAGTATGTCGGAGATATTGCCGACCACAATTGCTCTGCCCTGGCTGCCCGTCTGCCGTCGTCCCACCCGCAGCGCGCAAGCTTCGGGATCTCCGCGCCGAAGATGTCGACAAATGGCTCGCCAGCAAGTCCAGCAGTTTGAGCACCCGGACGCTGCAGATCATGCACTCATGCTTGAACAGGGCCATCAAGCGAGCCATGGCGCGTGACAAGGTGAAGCGGAACGTGGTCGAATTGTGCAGCGTGCCCACGGGTACGGCGGGACGGCCTTCGAAGGCACTCACCTTCGCGCAAGCGGAAGCCGTACTCACTGCCGCAGAAGGCACCCGCATGCACGCTTATATCGTGCTCTCGCTCCTCACGGGAGCACGCACCGAGGAACTGCGGCCCCTCACATGGGATCATGTAGATCTCGACGGGGATCCTCAAGCCACTCCGCTGGTTCCGCCCTACATGGCGGTCTGGAGATCTGTACGGGCTGGTGGTGACACCAAGACCCCCAGGTCTCGACGGACGCTCGCGCTGCCTACGAAGTGTGTCGAGGTGCTGACCGAGCACCGCGCTCGCCAACAGCAGGCTCACGGGGATTCATGGTCAGACAGCGGTCTGGTCTTCCCCTCGGAGAACGGCACCGAACTGGATGCCTCCAATGTCCGGCGCGCGTTCCGCTGGAAGAGATCTCTCGCTTGGTCGGCCACAGCAGCACGGCGACGACTGAAGCGGTCTACCGCATGCAGATCCGGCCTGTGGTCCAGTCCGGAGCTGTGGCTATGGATCGCATCTTCGGCGCGCCGTAGGCGCTGCCTGCGGACATGTCACTCAGTTTGTCACTCAGAAGGCCCCTTCCGATCTTGGAGGGGGCCTTCCTGCTGGTCCTGAAGTCGGGGCGACAGGATTTGAACCTGCGACTTCTTGCTCCCAAAGCAAGCGCGCTGCCAAGCTGCGCCACGCCCCGTCTCGCCGAGTGCGCATGCGCTCCGGGACTCCGGTACGCTTACGCCCTGACGACCGGATGAAGTCTAGACCAGAGTTCGACCGGTTCGCGCGGACGTAGCTCAATGGTAGAGCCCTAGTCTTCCAAACTAGCTACGCGGGTTCGATTCCCGTCGTCCGCTCCAAGCACCAAAAGGCCAGGTCAGCCGCATGAGGCGACCTGGCCTTCGTGTTCTCCGCACTTTCTTCAGCAATCGAATGAAGGGATCAGCCCCTCGTCTGCTCGATCACCTGAATCCAGGCGCGCCGCTTACGCACCACGAAGCGGACCCGATCCCCGTTCCGCAACATGACCGCCAAGCCGTTCGGGACGATCCCGAGGGTGTTGACCGGCGCGGTCGACACGATCTCCTCGATGGGCCACGCCCAGACGCCCCTCTGGGCGTTCACCGCATGCGAACGGAACACGAGCGACCGGCTGGTCAGCCACAGACGGCCGCCCACTGCCTCAGGCCCCGCCCACAGGTTCGCCACCCCCTTGTGCACCACGGTTTCGCCAGGGGCGGGTTGGAAGTTCGTGTCACGATAGACCTTCGCCAATTCCTGATCATCCATGCGCACATCCTCAGCGCATCAGGAGCACGCCTTCAATGCTGCCGCGAGATCGGCGATCGTAAGCTAGGGACGATGCGTGCGCGACCGATCTCCCGTGACGTCCTCATCGAGGAACTGGCCGAGCTCATCTCCGCGCGGCCGGGGGAGGAATGGGTGCGGGTGGCCGTGGACGGGGCGCCCGCCACGCGTCCTCAGACGCTCGCTGACGACCTCGTGGCGCCGCTCCGGTCGCGCGGGCGGCCCGTGCTGCGGGTGTCGGCGGGCGACTTCCTGCGGCCCGCGTCGCTGCGCCTGGAGCACGGCAGGACCGATCCCGACGCCTTCTACGAGGACTGGCTCGACGTGAAGGGCCTGCGGAGGGAGGTGCTCGAGCCGCTGGAGGCCGGGGGATCGGGGCGGGTGCTGCGGGCGCTGTGGGACAGCCGGGTGGACCGGGCGTACCGGGAGCCGTACCAGGAGCTGCCCCAGGGCGGCGTGGTGCTGGTCGACGGGACGTTGCTGCTGGGACGGGGGCTCGCGTTCGACGTCAGCGTGCACGTGTGGCTGTCGGCGGGGGCTCTGGAGCGGGGGACGCCTGAGGAGGAGCGGTGGCGGCTGCCCGCGTACGAAAGATATGAGCATGAGGTCCGCCCGCAGCAGGCGGCGGACGTGGTGGTGAGGGCCGATCATCCGGATCGGCTCGCCGTCCTGGTCCTCGGCGACAGAGCACGGCCCAGCGGCTCGTAGCACGGCCCGGCTCGTAGCACGGCCCAGCAGCTCGTAGCCCCCGGCCCGCCGGCCCGGCGCGCTGGGATGCTGGAATGCCGCGCGTTCCCGGCGCAGACTGGGGCGATGATCCCCAGCAACTGGTACAACATCGTTCCCGACCTGCCCGCTCCGCCGCCTCCACCGCTGCATCCCGGCACCAGGCAGCCCATCGGGCCGGACGATCTGACTCCGCTCTTCCCCATGGAGCTGATCGCGCAGGAGGTCAGCGGGGAGCGGTTCGTCGCGATCCCGCAGGAGGTGCTCGACGTCTACCGGCTCTGGCGGCCGACGCCGCTGATCCGGGCGCGGCGCCTGGAGAAAGCGCTCGGCACGCCGGCGAGGATCTACTACAAGTACGAGGGCGGCTCGCCCGCGGGCTCGCACAAGCCGAACACGGCCGTGCCGCAGGCCTACTACAACGCGCGCGAGGGCGTACGGCTGCTCACCACCGAGACGGGCGCCGGGCAATGGGGATCGGCGCTGGCGTTCGCCTGTTCCCAGTTCGACATCGAGTGCCAGATCTGGATGGTCCGCGCCTCCTACGACCAGAAGCCGTACCGCCGCTCCCTCATGCAGGTGTACGGCGCCACCGTGCACGCCAGCCCGTCCTCCGTGACGGGCGCGGGCAGCAAGGTGCTGGCCGACCACCCCGACTCGCCGGGCAGCCTGGGCATCGCCATCAGCGAGGCCGTCGAGGTGGCCGCGGCGACCCCCGACGCCCGCTACGCGCTCGGTTCGGTGCTCAACCACGTGCTCATGCACCAGACGGTGATCGGCGAGGAGGCGCTCGAGCAGCTCCCCGAGATGCCCGACCTGGTCATCGGCTGCACGGGAGGCGGCTCCAACTTCGCCGGCCTGACCTTCCCGTTCCTGCGGGAGAAGCTGGCGGGACGGATCTCGACCGTGTTCCGTGCGGTCGAGCCCGCCGCCTGCCCGTCTTTCACCCGCGGCGTCTACGCCTACGACTTCGGCGACACCGCCGGGCTCACGCCGCTGCTCAAGATGCACACACTGGGGCATTCGTTCGTGCCTGACCCGATCCACGCGGGCGGCCTGCGGTATCACGGCATGTCGCCGCTGTTGTCGCACATGTACGAGCTGGGCCTGTTCGAGGCCGTCACGCGATCCCAGAACGAATGCTTCGAGGCCGGCGTGCGTTTCGCCAGGACGGAGGGCATCGTGCCCGCCCCTGAGCCCACGCACGCGCTCGCCGAGACCGTCGCCGAGGCGCTGCGCTGCAAGGAAAGCGGCGAGAAGAAGGTCATCCTCACCGCGCTCTGCGGCCACGGGCACTTCGACCTGGCCGCCTACGATCGTCACCTGGCCGGGCAACTGGAGGACTACACCCTCCCGCAGGACCGCATCGACCAGGCCCTCACCGAACTACCCGGGTGAAATCGGGTGGCCGCCGGGCAGAGGCGGCCACCCGGGTCAGCGTGCGGTGGGCCGCTTGCCGTGGTTAGCCTTCTTCTTCTTGCGTGCTTTGCCCTTGCGTGCGCGCTTGGCCATACGCTCGCCTCCGATGATCGGGTGCTACGGCATTGATCCCTCACCGTCTCTCGCCTGCGCCGACCAGGGCAAGCGACGCCACCCGATCTAACATTCCCCGAACTTATCCGTGTCATAATTTGGTGGAATCTGTTGGAAGGAGGGGGCGTGCTCGCACAGCAGCGTCAGCAGGCGATCCTCGAACGCGTACGCAGCGACGGCGGTGTCCGGGTGGCCGACCTCGTCCGCGAGCTCGGCGTCTCCGACATGACCATCCGCCGCGACCTCGAGGTGCTGGCCGAGCGGGGCCTGCTGGAAAAGGTGCACGGCGGCGCGACCGCCCTCGGCCCGGGATCGACCGAGGAGCCGGGCTTCACCGCGAAGTCCGCCCGCCAGCAGCAGGAGAAGCAGGCCATCGCGCGCTGCGCGGCACAACTGGTGCGCCCCGGCACCGCTGTGGCGCTGTCCGCGGGCACCACCACCTGGGTGCTGGCGCACCACCTGATCGGTGTGCCCGAGCTCACGGTGATCACGAACTCCATCCCCGTCGCCGACGTTTTCCACCGCAATCCGCGCGCCGACCGCACGGTGGTGCTGACCGGCGGCGTACGCACGCCATCGGACGCCTTAGTGGGCCCGGTGGCCGTGGCCGCCATCCGCCGCCTGCACGTGGACACGCTCTTCCTCGGCGTGCACGGGATGAGCGTGCGGGCCGGGTTCACCACGCCCAACCTGCTCGAGTCCGAGACCGACAGGGAGCTGGTGGCGGCCGCCAACCGCCTGGTCGTCCCGGCCGACCACACTAAGTGGAACACGGTGGGCATCAGCACCATCGCCGAGCTGAGCGAGGCCGACGTGGTCATCAGCGACGCGGGGCTGCCGGAGGAAGCACGTACGCACCTGGCCGAAACGGCCGGGGAACTGATCATCGCGGAGGGCTCGCTTTGAAGCGCACCATCACCAACCTGGCCGACGGCCGAGAGCTGATCTACTTCGACCGGCGGGACGACGCCGACAGGAGCGCGATCGACCGGCGGACGCTGGACCCCCGGCCGGTGGCCTCTGAGCTGCGCTACGACCCGCTGACCGAGGAGTGGATCGCGATCGCGGGGCACCGGCAGACGCGGACGCACCAGCCGACCGGCACGGCGGCCGAGTGCCCGCTGTGCCCGTCGTCGGAGACGCGCTCGACGGAGATCCCGGCGTACGACTACGACGTGGTGGTGTTCGAGAACCGCTTCCCCTCTTTTTCCGAAAATATCGGGACTTATGGGGAAGTGGGCGGGCTGAGTGAGGTCCGTCCGGCCGTGGGCCGCTGTGAGGTGGTCTGCTTCACCTCCGAGCACTCCTCGTCCTTCTCCCGGTTGTCCGACGCCCAGGTCGAGCTGGTCATGGAGGCATGGGCCGACCGCACGGCCGAACTGTCCGCCATCGAGGGCGTGGAGCAGGTCTTCTGCTTCGAGAACCGGGGCTCGGAGATCGGCATCACGCTCGCGCACCCGCACGGCCAGATCTACGCCTATCCGTACGTCACCCCGCGGACCAAGCTGCAGCTGGGCGCCGCCGCTCGCTACAAGGGAAACCTGTTCGCCGACGTGCTGGCCGCCGAGCGCGCCGCCGGCACGCGGGTGGTGGCGGCCAACGAGCTGTGGACGGCTTTCGTGCCCGCCGCCGCGCGCTGGCCGTTCGAGGTGCACCTCTACCCGCACCGGCAGGTGCCCGACCTGGCGGCGCTGACAGAGGCGGAGCGTGCCGCGTTCGCGCCGCTGTACACGTCGGTGCTGAAGGCGTTCGACGGGCTGTTCGGGGTCGTGATGCCGTACATCGCGGCCTGGCACCAGGCGCCGGTACGACAGGGCCGTGAGCTGGCTTACCTGCACCTGGAGCTGTTCACCATCAGGCGGGCGCCGGAGAAGCTGAAGTATCTGGCGGGGTCGGAGTCGGCGATGGGGGCCTTCGTCAACGACGTGCTGCCGGAGGAGGCCGCACGCATGCTTCGATCACGAGTAGATCACTAATAGATTTCTACTTAAGGTCGCATGACTCGTGATCTACCACTAATATCCCGATAAGCACCGGCCGTAACGGCCGGTGCCCGCCTAATCCCGGGCGAGTTGCCCGGGAGCCGGGGACCCATCGCACGTGGGGTGAATCCACTTCGGTGGTAGGGATCTCCCATGCCCGAACCCGTCAGCTAACCCGGCCGGCAGAGGGAGAGGAAACATCTACGTGGCGGCTGCCCTGATTCGCTCGGGAGCTCCGCTCCCTTCGCCGTCCCTCGCGAGTCTTGCCATCAGCCTCATCACCGCCGCCGCCGTTGCCTTCTTCCCGGCGACCGCGGCGTCGGCGGCACCCAAACCGACGGAGTCCGAGCTCCGCGCCCAGCTCAAGCAGCTCAACAGCAAGATCGACAAGCTCATCGAGCAGTACAACCTCAAGCGCGTCGAGCTGGCCAAGGCCCAGCAGGCCGCCAAAACGGCCAATGAGCGCCTGGCCACCGCGGAGCAGACGCTGACCGCGGCCGAGCAGCGGGTCGCCGAGATCGCCCGGCTTCGCTACCAGAACGGGAACCCCCCGGTGCCGGGTTTCATGCTGCCCGCGAGCGGCGGCAGCGCGGCCGTGCTCAACCAGCTGACCGTCGAACAGCAGGCGTTCGTGCAGGGCGTGGCCAAGGCCCGTGACGACAAGGAGAAGGCCGCCAAGGACGCCGCCGCGCTGGCGGCCGAGATCCGCGGGGACGCGGCCGAGGTGGACAAGCAGCGCGACGAGGCCGAGGACGTCATCGAGGACATCAAGAAGAAGCTCCAGGACCTCGTGCCGTTTGGCACCGGCCGCAAATCCGACGGCAGCTGGGCCCCCGAACTTCCCTCCGGCTCCGACAACATCACTCCGCGCACCCGGCTCATGCGCGAGCAGGTGGGCAAGAACTTCTCGCTGCCGTACACGGTGGGGTGCTTCCGCTCGGGCTCCAGCGGCGAGCACCCGCTCGGACGCGCCTGCGACTTCATGATGAGCACCGGAGGCTCGATGCCGTCGGCCGCGAACCTCGCGCTGGGCGACCGGATCGCGGAGTGGGCGATCAAGAACATGGACAAGCTCGGCATCAAGTACGTGATCTGGAAGCAGCGCATCAACCACAGCTCGGGCTGGAGCGGAATGTCGGACCGCGGCAGCATCACCGAGAACCACTTCGACCACGTGCACATCTCCATGCACTGAAAGCCGCACACCAGGCCGAAGGTAAGGTCAGGGCTCGTGATCGACTCCCGTACCCCACCGCCCCTCACCGGCGACGAGCTGACGGTGCTCAACAACTGGCTCGAATGGCACCGCGCCACCCTCGCCGTCAAATGCGCGGGCCTGTCGGACGAGCAGTTGCGCCTGCGCTCGGCCCCGCCCTCGACCCTGTCTCTCCTCGGCCTGGTCAGGCACATGGCGCACGTCGAACGCTCCTGGTTCCGCCGCGTGCTGAACGGCGAGGACATCCCCAAGCTGTGGGACAAGGACCGCGACAACGACGCCGACTTCAACGACGTCGACACCGCCTCGGCCGAGGAGGCGTTCGCCACGTGGCAGGACGAGATCGAGCGCGCCCGCGCCATCTCGGCCGCCACGCCGCTGGACGCCGTCGGCGACCGCAACGGCCGGGACTGCACGCACCGCTGGATCCTCGTCCACATGATCGAGGAGTACGCCCGCCACAACGGTCACGCCGATCTTCTACGCGAGCGTATCGACGGCGTTACCGGCGAATAACGGTCCCCTGCCGCTTCGCCGTCACCGCTGACGGAAGACGATCGCGGTGCCGAGCGCCTCGCGGGCGGGCACGAAGATCTCGCCTGCGGCGGTCTCACCGACCGTCATCCCGGCCTCGCCCAGGAACCGCCCGGTGGCCGCGACGTCCCGCACCGCCACCGCGTACGCCGCGAACCCGGGCAGCGCCACCGCACCCTCGCCCGGCAACAGCGCGTCCAGCCGGGACGCGCCGACCAGCGTGATGTGAGCACCGTCGCCGCCGAGCGCGAAGGTCCGCACGAGCCCGTCCCGCGATGCCGTACGTCCCACATAACGCTCATAGCGCCGCTCGGCCTCGTCCAGCTCGTCGTCGGCCACGCACAACACGCATTCGACCAGCTCGACCGCGCCATTGGGATGGTCGGCGGCCTCATGCGCGGAGGCGTTCTCCGCCAGCCCGACCCGTCCCTCCGGCACGAGCCCCGGCTCGGAGCCGTCGATCTCCAGCCACCGGACGGGCTCCATCCGCACCCCGTCCGCCGTCTCGACCGGCCGCTGGGCCGCCTGCACCCCACCGTGCCCGACGCCGCCGGCCGTCAGCCGGGCGGCGGCGCCGTCGATGCCGAGTGCGTCGAACATCAGGATGTGCACACCCTCGAAGCGCCGCAGGCACGCTTCCAGGTTGGCCGCCGTGCCGCGGACGGCCTCCTTGAGCGCGGGCAGCCGCTCCGCGGGCGCCCGCAGCGGGATCAGCCGCGCGTCGCCGGGAACCCGCCCCGCCCCGGCGACGGTGACCAGCTCGAGGAAGCCGCCGGTGAGGTACGCGTGTGTATTGCCCACCCCGACCGGCTCGGGCGGCTCGCCCACCACCGGGTACGCGGGCCCCGGCAGCGCGAACCCCATCCGCCGGTATCGCTCGAGCGCCTGTCCCATGTCATGCACCACGTGTCCCACGTGGTGCAGCCCACGGATGTCATGTCCCATCGCCGCCTCCATAAGCCGCGTCACGGAAGTCACGGGAGAGCCCTTCGAAGATCTCGATGACCCGCTCGGCCGCCGGCGCGCAGTCGGGCAGCCGCTCCGGCTCGAACGTCCTGCGCAACGTGTCGGCCAGGACGCCGGCCTTCTCCTCCAGGCTGAGCGTGACCTCGGCCGGAAGCAGCGGCTCGACGGCGAAGAACCCGAACACGATCGTCGGCAGCGGATAGTCCAGGTCCTCGGGTCGCAGACCCTCCCGCAGCAACCCGTGCCGGGCGAGCTCACCCAGGTATTCGCGCGAGGCGAGCAACTTGGCGCCCTCGAGCGGTTTCCTGGCCGGGCTGGCGAGGAACTTGTCGAGCATCTCGGCGTCCCTGGTGAAGATCGCCCGCAGCACCGGCCGCCGCATCGCCTCCAGGAAGAACCGGCGCATGTACCGGTGCAGCGCGATCTCGTCAGGATCCGCCCGCATGCCCGCGACGACCGCCTCCAGCATGGCCACCGCCTCCCTGGCGCCGACGGCGAAGAACAACTGCTCGCGGGTACGCCAGTGCAGGTAGATCGTGCCCTTGCCGACCCCGGCGCGTTTGGCGATCTCGTCGATCGTCACCCGCCGGTATCCCCAGCGCAGCAGCAGCTCCTTGGCCGCGTCGAGAATCCGGTCAGCCCGCCCGCGGTGCTCGGCATGCACAAAGGCCTCCTCGTGACTGTTGACCGATGACCAATTTAGCATTCTGGTCACGAGAGAGAACAGGGAGACGCCGTACCAGGTGATCTAAAGGTTGGGTCAGGATTCCGTGCGGAACAGCGCCCAGACGGCCTTGCCGCCGCGAGCCAGGGGGTCCCAGCCCCAGCACTGGCTGTACGTTTCGACGATGTAAAGGCCGCGCCCGTTCTCGGAGATGAAATCCGGCTCCTTGGGCCGCGGCACCTCGTCGCTGGGGTCGGCCACCGCGAGCAGCACGTGCGGCGCGACCCGCATGAGCAGCAGCTCGATCTCCCGGCGCCCGGCGGCGTACATCGCGTATCTGACGGCGTTCGTCACCAGCTCCGACACCACGAGCGCGGCGTCGTCGCTCAGGTCGTGCAGTCCCCAGCCCTGCAGTGTGGAGCGGGTCACGTCCCTGGCGG
The DNA here is from genome assembly GCF_052245915.1 of Nonomuraea sp. 10N515B. Classification (NCBI taxonomy): domain Bacteria; kingdom Bacillati; phylum Actinomycetota; class Actinomycetes; order Streptosporangiales; family Streptosporangiaceae; genus Nonomuraea; species Nonomuraea sp. 10N515B. The sequence goes on along the minus strand of NZ_JBQQBQ010000021.1, from coordinate 9,118 downwards.
TCTTCACAGAGTCGGCCTGAAAGGGCAACGGGCACGCGGTCGTGTACGGCTGGCCGCCACCCGAGAGCAGGTGGTCGAAGCCCACTTCGCGGGTGATCTGCAGGCAATCGGCAGTGGCCAGAGGATCCTCCACCATGCCGCCGATACCTCCCCGTTCAGCCTTGGTTAGTGCATGTTTGGCCCAATATGCACTAAGCCATCATGGGTCACGACCGCTGCGGCTGCAAGACCCAAATGCACGTGCAGCTGCAATGTGCAATAGCAAACACCGTTTTTGGGCATAGATCCCGGAATCGGACACGAGGTTGAGACCTTGTCATTCAAGGCGATGTGGTGTCACTGTGTGTGCGGACCTTGATAGGAGGCAAAGTGACGCAGAACCAGCCGGGTTCCGGGCCGACGGCGCTGCGCATCCTCCTGGGCTCCCAGCTGCGCAAGCTCAGGGAAGCGAAGAACGTCACTCGTGAGGAGGCCGGCCACCTCATCCGTGGCTCGGAATCCAAGATCAGCCGCATGGAGCTGGGCCGAGTGGGGTTCAAAGAACGCGACGTGGCCGACCTGCTGACTCTGTACGGGGTCGTGGACCAGCAGGCCCGCTCCGCCGTGCTCGACCTGGTCGCCACCGCCAACGAGCCGGGTTGGTGGCACCGGTTCAACGATGTCCTGCCCACGTGGTTCCAGGCGTACGTCGGCCTCGAAGAGGCGGCCGCCAGGATCAGGACCTACGAAGTCCAGTTCGTGCCGGGACTGTTGCAGACCAAAGAGTACGCAAGGGCTGTGGTGACCGCCGGTGCGGCGGGCATTGGGGCGGAGGAGATCGCCAGGAGGGTCGATCTCCGGCTGGAGCGCCAGAGGATCTTGGACAAGCCGGACGGGCCGGTCTTCTGGGCGGTGATCGACGAGGCCGCGCTCCGGCGGCCGATCGGCGGAGCCGAGGTGATGAGGGCCCAGCTGGAGCACCTCATCGACCTCATGCGCCAGCAGAACATCACGATCCAGATCATGCCGTTCAGTTTCGGCGGGCACAGTGCCGAGGGCGGGGCGTTCAGCATCTTGCGCTTCCCCGATCCCGACCTGCCCGACGTCGTGTACGTCGAGCAGCTCGCCAGCGCGCTCTACCTGGACAAGCGTGAGGATGTGGACCGATACACCGAGGTGATGGAGCGGCTGTGTGCCGTGAGCACCACCCCCGATGAGACGATCGAGCTACTGCGGACGATCTCGGAGGAGTTCTGACGGCGGCGGGCGTCGTTGTTGGGTGTGCATCTGCCCTAGACTGGACCATCGGCGTTGGATGCGGCCGTGGCAGAGCATGCCCCAACACCGCACATGTGGGCGCGGCGCGTGGGCCGTACCGATGGACGCGCCCGCGATCACTCGTAGCTTGATCAAGGAGACCATTCCGTGAAGACCGCTGTCGAGGAGCTCAGCCCCACGCGGGTCAAGCTCACTGTCGAGGTGCCGTTCGACGAGCTGCGCCCGAGCATGGATGCGGCATACAAGAAGGTCGCGCAGCAGGTGCGCGTCCCCGGGTTCCGGCCTGGCAAGGTTCCGGCCCGCATCATCGAGCAGCGCTTCGGCCGGGCGGTAGTGCTGGAGGAGACCCTCAACGACGCGGTGCCCAAGCTGTACGGCCAGGCCGTCGACGAGGTCGACGTCTTCCCCGTCAGCCAGCCCGACATCGAGGTCACGAAGATCGAAGACGGTGAGCAGATCGAGTTCACCGCCGAGGTCGACATCCGGCCCAACTTCGAGGTGCCCGACTACGCCGGCATCGAGGTCACGGTCGACTCCGCCGAGGTTTCCGACGAGGACGTCGACACGCAGCTCGACGCGCTGCGCCAGCGCTTCGCGACGCTGACCGGCGTCGAGCGCCCGGCCGCCAACGGCGACTTCGTCGTCATGGACCTGCGCGCCGAGATCGACGGCAAGAACATCGAGGAGCAGCAGGCCAGCGAGGTCTCCTACGAGGTCGGCGCCGGCTCCGTGCTGCAGGGCCTCGACACCGCGCTCGAGGGCATGTCCGCCGGCGAGGAGAAGAGCTTCAAGACCGAGCTGGTCGGAGGCGAGAACGCCGGCGAGGAAGCCGACGTGATCATCACCGTCAAGTCGGTCAAGGAGAAGGTCCTGCCGGAGCTGGACGACGAGTTCGCCCAGCTGGCCAGCGAGTTCGACACGCTCGACGAGCTCAAGGCCAGCATCCGCGAGCAGGCCCGCCGCAACAAGCTCATCGACCAGGTCGTGCAGGCCCGGGAGAAGTCGCTCGACGCGCTGCTCGAGCAGATCGACATCCCGCTGCCGGACAGCGCGCTCAAGGCCGAGGTCGACGCCCGCAAGCACAACCTCGACCACCAGGTGGCGGAGAGCGGCCTGAGCCGCGACGCCTTCTTCCGCCTCTACCAGACGACGGAGGAGGAGCGCTTCGACGAGTTCGAGAAGAACTCCGCCCGCGCGCTCAAGGTCGGCTTCGTGCTCGACAAGATCGTCAAGGCCGAGGAGCTGGGCGTCTCCGAGCAGGAGCTGACCAACTTCGTGGTGCGCCGCGCCATGGAGATGGGCGTCCAGCCCAACGAGCTGGCCAAGCACCTGGCCGACAACGACCAGCTCACGCTGGCCATGGTCGAGATCGTCCGCGACAAGGCCAAGTCCGTGATCGGCGACGCCGCCAAGATCGTGGACACCGAGGGCAACGACGTCGACCTCAAGGCGATCTACACCGAGATCAACGGTGAAGAGCCTGCTCAGGAAGAGGCCGAGGCCGAGGACAAGCCCGAGGCGTAAGCTCACGCCCTTCGCCGGGCACCACGAAGCCCCTGGATCGAATCGGTCCGGGGGCTTCGACGTTCCGGCGCCCCCGCCACTGCTGCGGGCGACGCTTCCGCCCCTTCCCGCGCCCGCACACGACCCGCGGGCACCGTGGCTGCCAGGGACGGCCCGGCCGCAAGGCGACGCTGGGGGCGCTCAGAGGGCCCATGGGGAGCGCCAAGGGCACGAGGCCCTCCTCGACCGGCCACCGCCTCCTGGTCGGCGAGGACCGCCGTCTGAGGGCTGCCAGGGGTGGTCGCCGGTTGGATGGCCCGGACACCCGGGCGCAAGGCCCCGAACATGCGCCGTCAGCGAACAGTGCGGGGGACCGGGCATGACCTGTAGGCGGCGCGCGTTAAGGTCACAAGCAAAGCCAATCGATTACGACGCATCGGAAGGTGACGCTGTGACCAGCCCGCCGACCTTCTATCAGCCTGAGTCTCGAGGCCGTGAGAACGGCTCCGCCTTCCGGCTTGAAGACCAGCTTTACCAGCGCCTGCTCAGGGAGCGCATCATCGTGCTCGGGCAGGAGGTCAACGACGAGATCGCCAACCGCATCTGCGCCGAGCTGCTGCTCCTTGCAGCCGACGACCCAGAGCGCGACATCACGCTCTACATCAACTCGCCGGGGGGCTCGGTGAGTGCAGGCATGGCGATTTACGACATGATGGAATACGTGCCGAACGACGTATCGACGGTTGTGATGGGCATGGCGGCCTCGATGGGGCAGTTCCTGCTCACCGCCGGGGCCAGGGGCAAGCGCTTCGGCCTGCCGCACGCCCGTGTCATGATGCACCAGCCGTCCGGCGGCATCGGCGGCACCGCTGCCGACATCGCCATCCAGGCCGAGCAGATGCTCTACGTGAAGAAGACGCTGGCGGAGCGGATCGCCTTCCACACGGGGCAGCCGCTGGACCAGATCGAGGCCGACTCCGACCGCGACCGCTGGTTCACGGCGGAAGAGGCCAAGGACTACGGCTTCATCGACCACGTCGTCCGTAGCGCACGACAGGTGCCCTCACAGGGCCCGGTTTCCTAGGGGGAGCTGACATGAACATCGAGAGCCGTTACGTTCTCCCCTCCTTCGTCGAGCGCACGTCATACGGCGTGAAGGAGATGAACCCGTACAACAAGCTCTTCGAGGACCGCATCATCTTCCTCGGAGTGCAGATCGACGACGCGTCGGCCAACGACGTGATGGCCCAGCTGCTGACGCTGGAGTCGCTCGATCCCGACCGTGACATCAGCATCTACATCAACTCGCCCGGCGGCTCCTTCACGGCCATGACGGCGATCTACGACACGATGCAGTTCGTCCGGCCGGAGATCCAGACCGTCTGCCTCGGCCAGGCCGCCTCCGCGGCGGCCGTGCTGCTGTCCGGCGGCACCCCAGGCAAGCGGTTCGCGCTGCCCAACGCCCGGGTGCTGATCCACCAGCCGTCCACCGAGGGCGGCGGCCAGGGCAGCGACATCGAGATCCAGGCCAGGGAGATTCTGCGCATGCGGACTCTCCTGGAGGACATCGTGGCCCAGCACACGGGCAAGACCTCCGCCGAAGTCCGCAAGGACATCGAACGCGACAAAATTCTCAACGCGGACGAGGCAAAGGCGTATGGTCTGATCGATGACATCATCCCGTCCAGGAAGAAACGAGCTCAGGCCGTAGCTTCCTAGACGAGACGTGACGCACCGGGGCGCTGCCCAATAGGGCACGTTCCGGTGCGACTCGCCGCTAGGGGGCTCACTGAGGGCCCAGAAGACGGTAACGTCGAAACCTGAGCGGTTCGGCCAAGTCCGGAGGATGTCCGGAGACACTGCTCGCAAGGGCAGGGCGGTCCCACGCAAAGGAGTATCTGGGGTGGCACGCATCGGCGACGGGGGAGACCTGCTGAAGTGCTCTTTCTGCGGAAAGAGCCAGAAGCAAGTCAAGAAGCTCATTGCCGGTCCAGGCGTCTACATCTGCGATGAGTGCATCGATCTCTGCAACGAGATCATCGAGGAGGAGCTGTCGGAGTCCTCCGAGCTCAAGTGGGACAACCTGCCCAAGCCGAGGGAGATCTACGAGTTCCTCGACGCCTACGTCATCGGTCAGGACAAGGCGAAGAAGGCGCTCTCGGTGGCGGTCTACAACCACTACAAGCGGGTGCAGTCCGGCGACCGGGGCAGAGACGACGGCCTGGAGCTGGCCAAGAGCAACATCCTGCTGCTCGGGCCGACGGGCTCGGGCAAGACGCTGCTGGCGCAGACCCTCGCGAAGATGCTCAACGTGCCCTTCGCCATCGCCGACGCCACCGCGCTCACGGAGGCCGGCTACGTCGGCGAGGACGTGGAGAACATCCTCCTCAAGCTCATCCAGGCCGCCGACTACGACGTCAAGAAGGCCGAGACCGGCATCATCTACATCGACGAGGTCGACAAGATCGCCCGCAAGAGCGAAAATCCGTCGATCACGCGTGACGTCTCAGGCGAGGGTGTTCAGCAGGCGCTGCTGAAGATACTGGAGGGCACCACGGCCTCGGTGCCTCCGCAGGGCGGTCGCAAACACCCGCACCAGGAGTTCATCCAGATCGACACGACCAACGTGCTGTTCATCTGCGGCGGTGCGTTCGCGGGTCTGGAAAAGATCATCGAGTCGCGGATCGGCAAGAAGGGCATCGGCTTCAACGCCATCATCCGGTCGAAGGAAGAGGTCGACACGGCCGACATCTTCGCCGACGTGATGCCGGAGGACCTGCTGAAGTTCGGCATGATCCCCGAGTTCGTCGGCCGCCTGCCGGTCATCACCTCGGTGCACAACCTCGACCGCGAGGCCCTCATCCAGATCCTCACCGAGCCGCGCAACGCGCTGGTCAAGCAATACCGCAAGCTGCTGGAGCTCGACGGCGTGGAGCTGGAGTTCACCGACGGCGCGCTCGAGGCCATCGCCGACCAGGCCATCCTGCGCGGCACCGGCGCCCGCGGCCTGCGCGCGATCCTGGAGGAGGTGCTCCAGTCGGTCATGTACGAGGTGCCCTCCAGGCAGGACGTCGCCCGGGTGGTCATCACCCGCGAGTCGGTGCTCGAGCACGCGATCCCGACTCTCGTACCACGCGACCAGCTCGCCGCGAAGCAGCAGCGCACGCCTCGCGAGAAGTCGGCCTGAGCCGTCCTCCCCGCGCACCGAGCGCCCCGTGGCAGTCCGCCACGCGGGCGCTTCGGCGTATTGGGCCCATTTCACCTCAGGGTGGGCCGTCATACGCCATGCCCCCAGTGCCCCGCCTTCGGGGCTTGGGGCCTTTTCCGCTCGTACGCCTCCCTAGAATTGGTCACTGTGACAACGCCAGAGCTGCCTACGCAATACACACCGGCCGACGTCGAGACCCGGAACTATGACCGCTGGGTATCCGAAGGCTACTTCGGCGCCGACCCGGGCAGCTCGGGCGAGCCATACAGCATCGTCCTGCCGCCGCCCAACGTCACGGGCGTCCTGCACATCGGGCACGCACTCGACCACTCCATCCAGGACGCGCTCACGCGCCGCGCCCGCATGCAGGGGCGCGAGACGCTCTGGCTGCCCGGCATGGACCACGCGGGCATCGCCACACAAAACGTCGTCGAACGTGAGCTGGCCAAGGAAAGGCTGTCGCGGCACGACCTGGGACGCGAGGCGTTCGTTGAGCGGGTCTGGCAGTGGAAAGAGGAGTCCGGTGGCCGGATCCTCGGCCAGATGCGCAAGCTGGGCGACGGCGTCGACTGGTCACGCGAGCGCTTCACCATGGACACGGGTCTCTCGCGTGCGGTGCAGACGATCTTCAAGAGGCTCTTCGACGACGGGCTGATCTACCGCGCCGAGCGCATCATCAACTGGTGCCCGCGCTGCCTCACCGCGCTGTCCGACATCGAGGTCGAGCACAGCGAGGACGAGGGCGAGCTGGTCTCGATCCGCTACTCCGACGAGATCGTCGTGGCCACCACACGAGCCGAGACCATGCTCGGCGACACCGCCGTGGCCGTTCACCCCTCGGACGAGCGTTACGCCCACCTGATCGGTACGATGGTCGAGCTGCCGCTCACCGGTCGCATGATCCCCGTGGTCGGCGACGAGCACGTCGATCCTGCCTTCGGCACCGGCGCGGTCAAGGTCACCCCCGCCCACGACCCCAACGACTTCGAGATCGGACGGCGTCATTCCCTGCCGTCGCTGACCGTCATGGACGAGCGCGGCGTGATCACCGCGCACGGGCCGTTCCAGGGGCTCGATCGCTTCGAGGCCCGGCCGGCCGTCGTCGCCGCGCTGCGCGCGGACGGCAGGATCGTCGCCGAGAAGCGCCCCTACGTGCACTCGGTCGGCCACTGCTCGCGCTGCAAGACGGTCGTCGAGCCGCGGCTGTCGCTGCAGTGGTTCGTCAACGTCGGGCCTCTGGCGAAGGCGGCCGGTGACGCGGTTCGCGACGGGCGCACCCGCATCCACCCGCCGGAGCTGGCCAAGCGTTACTTCGACTGGGTCGACGACATGCACGATTGGTGCATCTCCCGCCAGCTGTGGTGGGGGCACCGCATCCCGGTCTGGTACGGGCCCGAGGGCGATGTCGTGTGCGTGGGCGCCGACGAGGAGCCGCCCGCCGGCTACACGCAGGACTCCGACGTCCTGGACACCTGGTTCTCCTCCGCGCTGTGGCCGTTCTCGACGATGGGCTGGCCGGACGCCACGCCGGAGCTGGCCCGCTTCTACCCGACGTCCGTGCTCGTCACCGGCTACGACATCCTGTTCTTCTGGGTGGCCAGGATGATGATGTTCGGGCTCTACGCCATGGACGGCGAGCCGCCGTTCCGCGTCGTGGCGCTGCACGGAATGGTCCGCGACCAATACGGCAAGAAGATGTCCAAGTCGTTCGGCAACGTGGTCGATCCGCTCGACTGGATCGAGCGCTTCGGCGCCGACGCCACCCGCTTCACGCTGCTGCGTGGTGCCAACCCCGGCGCCGACGTCGCGGTGAGCGAGGAGTGGGCGGCCGGCTCACGCAACTTCTGCAACAAGATCTGGAATGCCACCAGGTTCGCGCTCATGAACGGCGCCGCTGTCGGGTCGCTCGACGGCGCCGACCTGACCGCGGCCGACCGGTGGATCCTGTCGCGCCTGCAGACCGTGGTGACGGCCGCGGACGCCGCCTTCGAGGACTATGAATTCGCCAAGGCGGCCGACCTGCTCTACCACTTCGCGTGGGACGAGGTCTGCGACTGGTACCTGGAGCTGGCCAAGATCCAGCTCGGTGAGGGGCTCGACCACACGCGGCTGGTGCTCGGCCACGTGTTCGACGCTTTGCTGCGGCTGCTTCATCCGCTGGTGCCGTTCGTGTCCGAGGAGCTGTGGCGGGCCGTCACAGGCGGCGAGTCGATCGTCGTGGCGCCGTGGCCGGTCGCCGATTCCCGCTACGCGGACGCCGCCGCCGAGGCGGAGATCGACGCGCTGCAGGAGCTGGTGACCGAGGTGCGCAGGTTCCGCTCGGATCAGGGCCTCAAGCCGGGCCAGAAGGTGGCCGCCCGGCTCGGACTCGCCGGCACGCAGCTGGCGGATCAGGAGACGGCGGTCCGCGCGTTGCTGCGCCTGACGCAGCCGACGGAGTCGTTCAGCGCCACAGCGCGGCTCTCGGTGGGCGACGTGACGGTGGAAATCGACACCGCCGGCGCCATCGACGTCGTCGCCGAGCGCAAGCGGCTGGAGAAGGACTTGGCCGCCGCGCGCAAGGAGGCCGCACAGGTGGCCGCCAAGCTGGGCAACGAGCAGTTCATGGCCAAGGCGCCGGACGACGTGGTGGCCAAGGTCAGAAGCCGGGCCGAGCAGGCATCCGCCGACATCGCGCGGCTGGAGGCACAGCTCGCCGGGCTCGGTGTTTGAACCGTACGTACGCGGGGAAGGTCCATTCGTTACCGAAGATGGACCTTCTGCGCCGTTGAGGCTGCTACAGTTTTCAACGCAGGGCCGGTTAGCCCTGGCATCCCTCCGAACGAGCCCCGGCTTCGGGTTGCGCCCACCACGCGGTTGGACAAGAGCCGAAAGTCAGGGTAAGTTAGCATGGTTGCCTCGAGGAGAGGCAGGTCCGGAAGCTCCCGGATCGGGCGGTTTGACAGGAATCGTCCGGGTCTGGTATTCTGAAGGAAACGAAGTGTGAGGAGCCTCCACACTTGGATCTCGAGAGATCCTGGTGGGGATGTACGCGTCCGTTTCTTGAGAACTCAACAGTGTGTTAAAAGCCAGTGCATGTGCATCACACATGTATGACCCCGTCATTTTTGACGGTTATTGCTTGGATGATTCATCCGAACATGATCATTG
>NZ_JBQQBQ010000020.1:0-167657 GCF_052245915.1 Nonomuraea sp. 10N515B | reverse complement strand
GGTCACCGGGATCATCGTGGTCGGGGCGCTGGCCATCTGGATGCGGTTCGACACCGTCAACCAGCGGCGCAAGGAAGCCAGGAAGGCCCAGGTCGAAGCCGAGTTCGAGGAACTGTCCAACGAGCCGGCGAAGGGTGGCTTCCCGGTGCCACCGCTCGACCTGCCGCACTACCACGGCGTCTCCCAGCCGTGAGGCCCCCCTTAAGCCGCTCTTGATCGAAACCACCGGTTTCCGCCAGCCGGAGATCCCGAATGCGGCGTGTCGTGGCCGGCGATCTCAACAAAGCACTCAATTCCGCTACGGGGCTTGACCTCCCGCAACATGGCGCATGCAAAATATTGCATGCCAGTTCCGCAGAGCCGAGGGTCGTCGCCAGGCCGCTTCTCCGGGAGAACGCCTATCGCGCGATCCGAGACGCGATCGTCGACGGCACACTCACCCCGGGCGAGCGTCTCAACGACGGCGATCTGGCGCAGTGGCTGGGCGTGAGCCGCACACCCATCCGGGAGGCGCTGACCCGTCTGGAGCAGGCCGGGCTGGTGCGGACCAAACTCGGTCGATACACCATCGTCAGTACAGTGGACGTTCGGGCCGTGCGCGCCGCCCAGTCGGTGACGGCCGCCATGCACGAGCTCGCCGTCCGGGAGGCGCTGCCGAATCTGTCCGCCGGCGACCTGGACGCCATGCGCGAGGCCAATGCGCGTTTCGCCGACGCCCTACGTCGCGACGACGTCGACGCGGCGCTCGCCGCGGACGACGCCTGCTCCTTCCGAGAACAAGCCTCAACCCTAAGGAGCCGTACGTGTCCATCGACGACTTCGAGCGCTATCCGCTGCTCTTCGGTCCCAGCCCCGTCCACCCCCTCGACCGGCTCAGCGACTACCTCGGCGGAGCCCGCGTCTGGGCCAAGCGTGAGGACTGCAACAGCGGGCTGGCGTTCGGCGGAAACAAAACCCGGAAGCTGGAGTACCTGATCCCCGACGCCCTCGCCCAGGGTGCGGACACCCTGGTCAGCATTGGGGGAGTGCAGTCCAACCACACCCGGCAGGTGGCCGCGGTCGCCGCCAGACTCGGGCTGAAGGCCGTGCTCGTGCAGGAGAGCTGGGTGGACTGGCCGGACGCGGTCAACGACAAGGTCGGCAACATCCTGCTGTCACGCCTCATGGGCGCCGACGTCCGCCTGGTCGAGGCCGATTTCGGGATCGGTCTCAAGGACAGCTGGCGCGAAGCCCTGGAGGGCGTCGTGGCAGGCGGTGGCCGCCCGTACGCGATCCCCGCTGGAGCGTCCGACCACCCGCTGGGCGGTCTCGGCTTCGCCAACTGGGCCTGCGAAGTGCAACGGCAGGAACACGAGCTGGGTGTCTTCTTCGACACCATCGTGGTGTGCAGCGTCACCGGGAGCACCCAGGCGGGCATGATCGCCGGCTTCGCGGGCCAGGATCGTCCGCGACGCGTGCTGGGCATCGACGCCTCCGCCAAGCTCGCCGAGACGCGTGCCCAAGTGGAGAAGATCGCCCGGGCCACGGCCGAACTCATCGGCTTGGGCCGGGACTTGCGCGAGGAAGAGATCACGGTGCTGGAAGGCTGGGCCGGCGACAGCTACGGCATCCCCGTGCAGTCCACCCTCGACGCCATCAGGCTCACCGGACGACTCGAAGGAATGATCATCGACCCAGTTTACGAAGGCAAGTCGATGGCCGGGCTCATCGACCTCGTTCGCCGCGGCGAGATCCCCAGGGACGCCAATGTCCTGTACGTCCACCTCGGCGGTCAGCCCGCCCTCAACGCCTACAGCGGGGTCTTTCGCTGAGCTGCCGCGTCAGTGAGATCGGGGTGCCACCCCAGCGTGGCTAAGCTGCGCGTATGGCGCGGATCCTTCTTCTGCACTCGATGTACGGCTTGCGGCCTGCTGTTCACCAGGCCGCTGACAGGCTGCGGGCGGCCGGGCATGACGTGCACGTCCCCGATCTGTACGGCGGCCGGGTCGTCGACACGCCCGAGGAAGGCATCGCGATCAAGGAGGAGATCGGCCGCGACGAGCTGCTGAAGCGGGCCGTGGCCGCGGCCGCCCCACTGTCCGCTGACGGCGGCCTGGTGTACGCGGGTTTCTCGCTGGGCGCGGCGCTCGCGCAGAACCTCGCTCTGGCCGACGAGCGGTGCCGCGGGCTGCTGCTGATGCACGGCACGTCCGACCTGGCCGACGGTGTCTCGGCCGACGATCTGCCTGTCCAGCTCCACGTAGCCGATCCCGACACCTACGAACCCGTCGACTGGCTGAACGCCTGGTACCTCAGGATGCGCCGGGCTCGGGCCGACGTGGAGGTCTTTCGCTATCCGGGCGTTGGCCACCTGTTCACCGACCCTGATCTGCCCGATTACAACGCCGAGGCCGCCGAGCGCGCCTGGGCGATCGCCCGGGACTTCCTCGCCGATCTTTGACCTCCGGGCGAATCCCGCACGAGCGGACCGGTCTCGGCGCGGGGCGCAGCGGGCCCTGGCGCTGTCGGATGGCGGGACTACCGGCGTCGGGTGGCGCGCACGACGACATCCTGGAGGGGGACCGCTCGGCCCCCGCGGCCGGTGAGCGTGCGGAGGTGCTCTTCGGCGGTGACGATCTCCCACTCCATGCCGTCCATGCGCGCGGTGATGGCCGCGGAGGTGGCCGAGGCTTCGGCAGGAGGGTGGTGCCCGTGGCCGGTGGAGCCCGGGGTGTGCAGGTGCCCCACGATGAGCAGCGTGCCGCCGGGAGCCACCCATCCGGCGATGCGGTCGTAGAACTCCAGTTGGGGCATCGCCGGGTGGGCGTAATGGGTCATGACCAGGTCGACCTGCGCGTCCGGGCTCCAGACGCTCAGATCCGCCTCGACCCACTGCAAGCGTTCGGGGGCTTCGCTCGTCGCCGCGCGCTCGGCAGCGCGGGAAAGGGCCTCGGACGAGATGTCGGCTGCGGTGACGTGCCAGCCGTGGGAGGCGAGCCAGATCGCCTCGGCCCCGGCGCCGCACCCGGCATCCAGTGCCGTGCCCGGTGTCAGGCCGCTGGTCTCCTGAGCGAGGTACGGGTTCGGCGGGTTGCCGCCCATGGATCCCGGGCCCCCGGCTCGCCCTTGTTGCCAGTGCCGCTCCCAGAAGTCCTTGTCGAACCCGTGCGTCATAGGTCGTCCTTCTCTCGTGCACCCCCTCTGCGGGTGCGTTCTTCGGTTCGATCGTCATGGTGCAGACAGAGGAGGCTGATACGCAAATGTTGTTGCCGAATGGCAAAATGCATGGGTGGATGAAACCATTGACCGCACCCTTGACGCTGTCGGACCGAGGTTGAAACGCCTTCGGCTGCATCGCGAGGTCACGCTCGCCGACCTCGCGGCGGAGACCGGCATCTCCACCAGCACCCTGTCCCGGCTCGAGGCGGGGCTGCGACGTCCCACGCTCGAGCAGTTGCTTCCGCTTGCCCGCGCCTACGGGGTCACACTCGACGAGCTCGTCGATGCGCCGCCGACCGGCGACCCCCGCATCAATCTGCGTCCCATCCCCTGCGGCGACGGCTCGGTCATCCTGCCGCTGACCCGTAGGCCCGGAGGAATCCAGGCCTACAAGTTCGTCCTTCCGACAGCAAGCGACGACGCCGAACCCGACCTGCGCACCCATGAGGGCTACGACTGGGTCTATGTTCTCAACGGAACGCTCCGCCTTGTCCTCGGGGAACACGACCTCATCCTTAAGCCCGGGGAGGCCGCGGAGTTCGACACGCGCACCCCGCACTGGTTCGGGGCCACCAGCGCCGGTCCCGTCGAGTACCTGAGTCTCATCGGGAAACAAGGCGAACGCGCGCACGTTCGTGCAGCACCGAGAAATGGCGCGGCCGAGTAAGAAGGCTCAGAGACCACAAGTGAGGGGATCAGCCTAGAGGGTCTGGTCGGAGGCGGTGGCAAGATCTGCCACCGGGATATCCGGCGACTCGGCGGGAACAGGGACCTCATGCAGGACAGTGCCGAACCGCCGGCGAAGGCGCTGCGGACGCCGCGCGCCGCGGGAGCCGCAGGGATTCTGTCGGCCCTGCTGCTGGGCGGCGCCATGATCCTGGTACGCAGGGCGATACCCGAGCGCCCGCTCGAGGCGACCGCGTATCTCGCCGACGTCGCCGGCCGCGACGCCCTGCGGCAGGCGCTGATCCTTCTGCCGTTCGGAGGGGTCTTCTTCCTGTGGTTCATGGGTGCGCTACGCGACTCGATCGGCGCGCGGGAGGACAGGTTCTTCGCGACGGTGTTCCTCGGCGCTGGCCTGCTGTACGTGGCGATGCTCTTCGTCTTCGGCGCGACGGCGAGCGCCTTCGTGGTCACGATCGATGCGATGAGAGGCTCGATCCCGCCGGCCGGGCTGTTGCACTATGGGCGTCACCTCACGATCATCCTGCTCACCGAGTACGCACCGCGCATGGCGGGCGTGTTCACGCTGACCGCCACAACCATCGTGGCCCGCCTCGGTTTGTTCCCCCGCTGGCTGATCCTGGCCGGCTACGTCGTCGGGCTGGTGCAGGTGCTGCTCGTGAGCCGAGTGGCCTGGTCGGAGATCATCTTCCCCGCCTGGGTCATGGTCGTCGGGGTTGTTCTGCTCATCTTGCCGGCCAATCGCATTGATGCCCCGAATATGCCGAAACGATGAACCGTCATGCAACTGGCAGGATGAGGGTCAACGGCCTGGATACGATGGGGGACACACCATGAATGGACCGACGGTCGCCGCCGGTCGCGGCTCCTCCCCGCAGGGCCGTACAAGCGATACCACGACGCTGGTGGGCCGGAGAGCCGAGCTCGCCCACATCGTGGACGCGATCGACGCGGGCCGGAGCGAGCCGCGGACGTCCCCGCCGAGGTGACCAAGGTCCTCGCGGTGGCGCAGCGACCGCTGGCCGCCGGGGCGTTCACCGAGCCCGCGGCCACGGCGTCCTGGAAGACCAAGCCCTCCTGGGCCCTCATCGCCACCGGCGACCAGGCGATCAACCCCGAGGTCCAGCGGTTCGGCGCCAAGCGGGCGGGAGCGACCGCCGTCGAGGTGGATGGCGCCTCGCACGCCGTCGCGGTGTCGCGTCCCAAGGACGTGGCCGACCTGATCCGCGAGGCGGTCCGGGCCACCTCCGTCTGAGGTCGGGGGTCAGGTGCTTCTCGTTCGCCTCGGACCTGCGGCGGGACAGCGCCGTGCGCCTGTGGGCCTCGCAGCGGCCGCCTCGAGGGTCACCAAGTTCGCGGGCGGGTCCCACCTCACCCTGGTCTCGCACCCGGACGCGGTCACGTCCGTGACCGGATCGGCGATCTGCTCCGTGAAGGCCGATTAGGCGGCCGTTCGGCCTGCTGACGCGGTGCTGCCCGGCGGCGAGCCCCGCCCTTACGGGCGGAGCCGGGCCCGTGCGAGCCTCGTGGCGGGGCGCCCCGTCCGACGCGCGCCTACGGCGAGTCGAGCGGGCCGAAGGCACGCAGTGCGGTGCCCAACCCGGGGGGTTTCCCAAAAGGCTTGAAAAGGTCGGTCACCGGGCCACGGCCAGCCGGTAGTCCTCGTCGGTGGCGAGCAGGTTCCGGTGCGTGTCCTCCGCGGTGATGACGCCGTCGTCCAGGACGAGGACCCGGTCGGCGGCGTCCAGGAAGGCCGGGCTACTGGTGATCACGATGGTGGTGCGGCCCCGCCGCAGCCCGGCGATGTTGCGCGCGATGAGCTGCTCGGTGACCGCGTCCACCGCCGTCGTCGGGTCGTGCAGGACGAGGACGTCGGTGTCGGCGGCGAGGGCTCGGGCCAGAGACAGCCGTTGGCGCTGCCCGCCGGAAAGATTCGCGCCGCGGTCGCGGACGCCGTGGTCGAGTCCTTCGCGGTGGAGGGCGACGACGTCGGTCAGCATCGACGCCTCGACGGCCTCGGGGACCATCCGGCTGGTGCCCGACGGGTCGATGTTCGTGCGGAGGGTGCCCGCGAAGATCTCCCCGTCGTACGGGTTCACCAGCATGTGCTCGCGGACCGCCTCGATCGACAGGTCTGCCGTTTCCTGCCCGCTGACCCGTACCACGCCCTCATACGCGCCGGGCGGGACGTTCATGGCCAGGACCGATGCCAGGTCGGCCGCCGCGCGCGGCTGGTAGGCGGCGATCGCCACGAGCTCGCCGGCGGACACCTGGAACTTCAGCTTGCGCAGGGACCCGTACCGGACGCAGTCGACCTCGAGGTCTCCGCCCGCGGACGGGCGGTCCCGCCCCGGGGTCATCACCGGCGGCGCGGCCAGCACCAGAGCCATCCGCTCGGCCGAGGCGCGCGCGATCATCACGTACTTCGGCATCTCCGAGAACAGCTTGAGCGGTTCCATGATGAACTGCGCCAGCCCCACGGCCATGACGAGCTGCCCGATGGTGATCTGGCCCTGGAACGCGAGCCACCCCGCCATCAGGGTCACGGCGGTGGCGAGGATCGCGTTGAAGCCCAGAGCGGCGCCCGCGTACGCGCCGTTCACCCTGGCGACGGTGACCGCCTGGTGCTTCGCCTCCGTGCTGACCTTCCGGTAGGACAGGAACGCCGCGTCGTTGCCGCCGAAGCCGTGCAGCGGGCGCAGGCCGGTGATCAGGTCGGCGACCTTCGCGCCCGCCCGCGCCACCCGGGCCTGCTGTTCGCGGGTGCTGACGCCGATCCGCTTGGACATCACGCTCAGGATCGACAGGATCGCGACGGTCCCCACGATCACCAGCAGGCCGAGCCAGACGCTGGCCATGCCCAGCGTCACCGCCGTGATCAGCACCGCGACCAGTGAGCTGATCAGCAGCGGCACCACCTCGATGATGTCGGCCGTCTGGTCGGCGTCCTCGGTGGCGATGGTCAGCACCTCGCCGGACTTGAGATCGACGTCTCTGGCCACTGGCTGGAGTCCGCAGGCCGCGACCTCGACCCGCCAGCGGTGCGCCTCGGTCGTGTTGGCCTTCTGCAGGATGCGCATCCCGAATCGCCACGACAGCGACACGATGGTGATGATCACAGCCAACGCGGCGATCGACAGGGCGAGCGCGCCGAGGCTTCGCTCCCGCATCGTGTGTTCGACGATCAGGCCGAGCGCGATGGGGAAGGCGGTCTCGCCCGCCTGGTACGAGCCCAGGAGGACGGTGCCCCAGGTCATGGCGCCGAGGTTGCGCCTCAGTGCGGTCCGGAGAATGCCGGACCCCGTGCGAGGCCGCTGCGCGTCAGGAGTCGTCATCGAGGTGGCGGGCATCCGGTTGACCTAACTCCCCGCTCGCCAGGCCTGCCACAGTCGTGCGTACCGTCCGCCCAGTGCCACCAACTCCTCGTGAGTTCCCTGCTCCACCACGCATCCCGCGTCCAGCACGGCGATCCGGTCCGCCGCCGTCGCCTGCGTCAGCCGGTGCGCCACGAACAACGTGGTGCGGCCCCGGCACGCGGCCAGCACGGCCCGCTCCAGCTCGGCGGCGCCCTCGCTGCCCGCCTCTGCGGTCGACTCGTCCAGCACCACCACCGGCGACCGGCCCAGTACCAGCCGGGCCAGGGCTATCTGGGCGACCTTGGTGACGTCCAGGCGCTCGCCGCCCTCGCCGACCATGGTGTTCAGCCCGTCGGGCAGCGCGTCGACCCACCCGTCGGCGCCGACCGTGCGCAGCGCGTCCATCAGCTCGGCGTCGGTCGCGTCCGGCGCGGCCAGCCGCAGGTCGTCGGCGAGCGGACCGGAGAACACATGCGTTTCCTGCGTCAGGATGCTCACCAAGGCCCGCGCCCCGGCCTCGTCCAGGCCCGCGAGGTCGGTCGGCCCGATGCGCACCGATCCGGCCTGTGGGGTGCCGATGCCCGCGATCAGGGCAGCCAGGGTGGTCTTGCCCGCGCCCGTCGCGCCCACCAGCGCGAGCGAACCGCCGGCCGGGATCACCAGGTCGACGTCCCGGAGGACGGGCTCCTCGGAATCGGGGTAGCTGAACGTCAGTCCCTCGACCGTCACCGGGTACGGCGTGAGGTCCGCGGACACGGCGGCGGCACTGCCCACCAGCCGGTCGTGCGCGGCCTCGCCCAGCACCCCGACCAGCCGGGTCAGGCTCGCCCCGGACTTCTGCGCCTCGTCGAAGGTGAACATGATGGCGCCCAGCGGGTTGAACAGCCGGTGGAACAGCAGCGGGGCCGCCGCCACCTCGCCCAGGCTGGCGGCGTCGGCCTCGAGCAGGGCGTACCCCACCACGATGATCAGGACCAGCCCGATGAACTCGGCACGGTTCTCTCTGCCGACGAACCGGCCGAACAACCGGAACACCTCGATGCCGAGCTCGCGCACCCGCCACGACTCAGTGGTGACCTGCTGGCGGAAGGCGTGCTCAAGGCGGTATGCCCGGACTGTGTCGATCCCGTTCAGACCGCTGATCAACGCCTGCGCGCGGTCGGCCTGGGCCGCCCGCTGCTTCTGGTAGAGCGGGGCGGACCGGGGGAGATACCAGCGCAGGGCCAGCGCGTACGCGGGCAGCGCGCCCGCGCCCGCCAGACCGAGTCGCCAGTCGAGCCCGAACATGCCGGCCGTGGCGATGACGACCAGCACTCCGGCCGAGAACACCGTGGGGATGGCCGTGCGGATGCCCTTGGACAGCACGGCCACATCGTCGCCGACCCTGGACAGCACGTCCCCCCGGCCGACCTGCTCGATCCGCGCGCTCGGCATTCCCAGCACCGCCCGGACGGCGTCCTCCCGCAGCCGCGCGAGCATCTCCGCGCCCAGCCGTCCGATCAGGTACGTCGACGCCCCGGTGGCCGCGACGCCGACAAGCGCGGCGGCCACCATCAGCGCGCCGATCGTGACCAGGATCGATGGCGGTTCGCCGTCGATCACCCCGTCGACCACCCGGCCGAGCAGGAGCATCGGCAGCACCGCGAGCGCCGCCCCGGCCACCGTGGTGAGCACGGTGGCGACCGCCAGCCATGGCACGTCGCGGAAGTGCGCCGCGACCCAGCGGGTGGCCTCACGTCCGGTCGCCGTGCGCAGGGTCGCCGGGGCGAGGCGGGTGTCGGTGGCGCTCACCCGCATCTCCGCTTCGGTGGACCCATGACCATCTAAGAGAGCGCCATCAGGAAGGAACCACCATCGGCGTGCCGGCGACGGGGTCGGGGACCACGACGCAGTTGAGGCCGAAGACCTTCTCGACCAGCTCGGCGGTGATCACCGCGGTTGGGGCGCCCTCGGCGACGATGGCGCCTTCCGCCATCGCGATGACGTGGTCGCAGAAGCGGCAGGCGAGGTTGAGGTCGTGCAGCACGACCACGATGGTCTTGCCGGACTCGGCGTTCAGCGTCCGCAGCAGCCGCAGCAGCTCCACCTGGTGGTTGATGTCCAGGTAGGTCGTGGGCTCATCGAGGAGCAGCAGGTCGGTGTCCTGGGCGAGCGCCATCGCCACCCAGACCCGCTGCCGCTGGCCGCCGGAAAGCTGCCGGAGCGGGCGGTTGACCAGGTCGGCGGTGCCGGTGGCCTCGAGGGCACGGGAGACCGCGTCGTCGTCCTGGTCGCTCCAGCGACGGAACCACCCCTGGTGCGGGTAGCGGCCGCGGGCCACCAGGTCGGCGACGGTGATGCCCTCGGGGGCGAGGGGGGTCTGCGGGAGCAGCCCGAGTGTCTTGGCCACGTCGTGGGTGCTCATCTCGGTCAGCGCCTTGCCGTCCAGGTATACGGCGCCGTGACGGGGTTTGAGCAGCCGGGCCAGGCCGCGCAGCAGCGTGGACTTGCCGCACGCGTTGGCGCCCACGATGGCCGTGATCCTGCCGTCAGGGATCTGGACGTCGAGGTTGGTCACGATCGCCTGGTCGTCGTACCCGAGGGTCAGGCCCTCGGCGCGTAGCCGGGTCATCCGCCCGCTCCTTGCCGGTTGGTGGTGGCCAGCAGCCACAGCAGGTAGGGTGCGCCGACCGCGCCGGTCACCACGCCGGTGGGCAGCGCCGTCGGGAGCAGGTGGACGGCGATGAGGTCGGCGGTGAGCAGCAGCGCGGCGCCGACCAGCGCGGCTGGGATGATCCCGCCCGTGGCGGGGCCGAGCAGCCGGTTGGCGATCGGTCCTGCGACGAGTGCGACGAAGACGATGGGGCCGGCCACGGCGACGGCCAGGGCCGTCAGCACCACTGCCGTGGCGAGCAGGCCGGCCCGGCTGAGCTCGGTGCGGATGCCCAGCGCCCGGGCGGTGTCGTCGCCGAGTTCGAGCGCCCGCAGCTGCCGCTGCAGGAGGACCGCGGTGGGCAGGAGGAGCACCAGGGCGCCGAGCAGGAGCCGTAGCTCGCCGGCGTCGGCCTGTCCGACGGAGCCGGTCAGCCAATGCATCGCCTGCCGGGCGTCGGACAGCTGGGCGCGGGTCAGCATGTAGCCGATCAGGCCGTCGAAGAAGAGCGTGGCGCCGATGCCGATGAGGATGAACCGGTAGCCGGCGACGCCGTCGCGCCAGGCGAGCACGTACATCAGCAGGGCGGCGGCGACGGCCCCGCCGAGGGCCAGCGCGCTCACGGCCAGTCCGCTGACCTGCAGAAGCACGATCCCGGTGATGGCGGCGAGCCCGGCGCCGGAGTTGATGCCGACGAAATCCGGGGACGCGAGAGGGTTGCGCAGCAGCTGCTGGAAGATCGTCCCGGCGGCGCCGAGGGCGAGGCCGACGGCCAGCGCGGACGCCGCGGTGGGCAGCCGCAGCCCCCGGACGACGAAGTCGACGCTGGGGTCCTCGCGCAGGTGGAGCACCGAGGCGATGACCTCGCCCGCGCTGAGCTGGAAGCTGCCCACCATCATGGTGAGCACGAACAGCGCGCTGACGGCCACGGCCAGGGAGCACGTCACCACAAGTGAACGGGTGGCCCGGCGACGCCGGGTGGTGCGGAAGGCGCCGGCGGTCGCGGCCCGCGCGGTCGTGGTCGCTGTCATGGTCACACCTCCGACAGCCGGCCGTAGCGGACGATGCCGACGAACGCCGGTGCTCCGAGCACGCCGAGGACCACACCGACCTGCAGTTCGTCGGGGACGGCCACCACCCGGCCGAGCACGTCCGCCAGCAGCAGCACGATGGGGGCCAGGAGCATGGAGTACGGCAGAATCCACCGGTAGTCCGGGCCACAGATGAACCGCGCCACGTGGGGCACGACGAGCCCGACGAAGACGATCGGTCCGCAGGCGGCCGTGGCGGCCCCGGCGAGCACCGCGACCACGGCGAACGCGGCCGCCCGGGTCCTGGTGACCCGCTGGCCCAGGCCGCGGGCCATGTCCTCGCCGAGCGCGAGCCCGTTGAGCGCCCGCCCGAAACTCAACGAGGCGACCAGCCCGAGGATGAGGAACGGCGCGACCCCGGTCAGGATCGGGGCATAGCGCCCGGCGAGCGACCCCACCTGCCAGAACCGCAGCTCGTTCAGCGCGTCCACGTTGGTCATCAAGATCCCAGTGGTCACCGAGGCCAGGCCCGCGGTGACGGCCACGCCGGACAGGGCCAGCTTGATCGGGGTGGCGCCCTCCCGGCCGAGCGACGCGATCGCGTACACCAGCACGAGGGCCCCGATCGCCCCGGCGAAGGCGAACCAGACGTAGACGCCCGCGCCGCGCACGCCGAGCACCGTGATGGCGAAGACCACGAAGACGGTCGCCCCAGAGTTGATGCCCATGATCCCCGCATCGGCCAGTGGGTTACGGGTGACGCCCTGCAGGATGGCGCCGGCCACGCCGAGGGCGGCGCCCACCAGGATGCCGATCAGCGTGCGGGGCACGCGCAGCTCCAGCGTCACCGTGCTGTTGATCGACCCGTCGGTGTCCAGGCTGCCCAAGGCGCGCAGCACCTCCGGCAGGCCGATTGAGCGCGAGCCCAAGGTGACGCTGAGAAACGCGACCAGAGCCAGTAACACGCACAGGACGGCGAGCCCCGGCCCGAGGGCGACGGCTCTGCGTGCGAGATGCGTCGAGCTGCTCATCAGCGGCGATCAGTCGCCGACGTTCGGGTCCGCGGCCTTGACCGCCGCCGTCAGCTTGTCCAGTTCGGTGGCGAAGTGGCCGTAGGTGTGCAGCCAGTACGCCGGCCACGACGCGACGGCTCCCGCCTTGGCCGCCTTGATCTTGAACCAGGTGGGCTGCTTCTTGCCCCAATCGGCATTGGAGGTGGGCTTGAAGCTACGGCCGTCGAACAGGATCAGGTCGGGCTGGTACTTGTCGACGTTCTCCCAGCTCAGGTTCTCCCAGTACGGGAAGCCGGGGTCCGGGCTGTCCGGGTTGATCACCTTCATTCCCCAGCGCTGGAAGTCCAGCAGTTCGGGGGCGTACTCGGGGTTGGCCACGTACACCTTGTCGTCAGCAGGCGACATCGCGGCCACGGTGAGGCCCGACTTGGCCGCGACCGCTTCCTTGAAGCCGGCGAGCGCCTCCTCGAAGCGCTTCTTGTTCGCGGCGATCTGCGGGGCGTCGACGTCGGCGCCCAGGCTCCTGGCGAGGTCCTCATACCCCTTGGCCAGGTCGACGATCGACTTGCCCTGGGAGACACCCACTACCGGGGCCAGCTCGGCGAGCTTCTTGCTCTTCTCGTCGACGCCTTCCTCCAGGCCGCTGTGCGCCTTCTCCACCGGCCACCAGTCGCCGACGATCAGGTCCGGCCGCAGGGCCGCGGCCTTCTCCACGTCGATCTTGCCCCACTCCTGTCCCAGGATCTCGATGCCGGTCAGGTCGAGATCCTTCAGGTTCGCGTCGGTCTTGACGGACTCGTCGGCGTAGATGCCGACCGGCTTGATGCCGAAGGACATCAACGCGGCCGCCTCGCCCGCGTGCGCGATGATCCGCGTCGGGGTCTTGTCCGCCTTGACGACCTTGCCCGACCCGTCGGTGAACGACCACGGGCCGGAGGGTGTGGCGGAGGCTGCGGTGGTGGTGCCGGAGGAGTCCGCGGAGCCGCAACCGGCGAGCACTACGCTCAGGGCGGCGAGCACCAGGACTGGACGCCATGCGCGCATGGTGGAGCTTCCGTTCTCGTGTCGAGTGATCTACAAAGGTCAACAATTAGGCAAGGCTAACCATAGTTTTCGGCTTTTGGCTAGATCAGTGTGATCGGGCTCACCGGGGGCGAGCCCCGGCCTGGGGGCAGTGCCGCATCGCGAGGCCGGCTAGGGACGCCGAGTCGGAATTTTTCCGGACTATTGACGAAATTTGGATGACTTCGGCAGACTCTCCGCATGCGGCGGGGGCGCTCACGCAGAAAGCGAGCTCGACAGGCTCCGAAGTAGGAGGACGTGACTGATGACGAGTTCCGGCAACGGTGTGCACGTCGGCCGACGGTCCTTGCTGGCCGGAGCAGCCGGCCTGTTAGGGGCGGCGGCCCTGCCCGCGACCGCTGCGCAGGCGACCTCCGCGGAGATCGCGTCGCAGCGGTACCCGTCGAACTGGCCCGACCTCGAGCCCTACGGCCTCGCGGACACCCGGCTGGACCTGTGGCCACGTGCGGACAATTCGCTCATCCTTCCGCTCGAACTGCGCCCCCGCGACAACGAGCTCGGCCGGGTCTGGATGCGCGACACGTACGTCAACTGCTTCGTCGTCAACGGCCGTCCGATGTACGTCGCCACGGGCACCACCCGGGTGTCCGGGCTCGCCGGAGCCGCCCCATGGAACGACGGCATCTTCGTGTGGGTGTCCCCGTCCCTGCGGGGGCCATGGAGGCTGGCCGACACCACCGGCATCCGGCCCGGCGCCGAAAAGGGCAAGGTGTGGTCACCCGAGTTCATCGGCGAGAACCGGCCCGGACGCATGGTCGTCGCGCCGTGGCAGGAGTATTGGCACGACGAGCAGTTCGGCAAGCGAGGCGAGGTCTGGGCTCCGGAAGTGCACTATTTCCGCGGCACGTGGTACATCGTGGCGTGCATGGGCGACCACTCCCAGAAGGTCGGTTCGTTCATGCTTGTCAGTGAGGGCGGCATCGAGGGCCCGTACCGCCTCGTCGAAGGCAATCGCGAAAAACCCTTCGGCGACGCTTTCATCGGCGGACCCGCCTTCATCAAGCCCGGTGCCTACCACCACATCGACGGCAGCCTTTATACCGAGGGCGACGACGCGTGGCTTGTGCTGCACAACCACCTGTACGCGAAGTTCCGGGACGACATGGAAGACATCATCCCGACGACCAACCTCCCGAAATTCCAGCAGACGCCCTACACGCCCGAGCCGTACCTCGAAGGCGCGTACGTCTTCAAGCACGGAGGCAAGTACTACCTCCTCCACGCGGCATGGAACCGAAGGTCGACCACCCCCGACGGCAGCACGCGATACGCCTACGACCCGCCCGGCCCCGGCCGCGTGCAGTATCAGTACGACGCGGTCGTCGCCGTCTCGGACACCTTCGAGGGACCGTATTCCCAGCGGTGGACGGCGGGCGTCGGCGCCGGCCACAACAACTTCTTCAGGGATCGCAGCGGCCAGTTGTGGGCGACGTTCTTCCGCAACCCCAACTTCGGCTACTGGTCCGACCCGTCGCGCATCGCCGACGCCGCCGTGGCCGGCATCGTGCGTCTGGAATGGACCGGCCCGCAGGGCAATCGCCTGTACGTTCAGCGCCGGAATCACGGCCACACGATCAACGATTGACCCAGCCGGCGCTCGCCGAGCCGGCCCCATGAGGCAGGGATCGAACGCTGGACTCTCCCCTTATGGGAGGCCTCATGCTATTTTCCGGCGTTCGGCCCGCACAGCGGCTCCGCACCCGCTGATCGCCCGGCTATCGAGGAGAGCGACGCATGACCATCGTGAAGGGCATCGAGGCTCGCGGCATGCACCACTGCGAGACGACGGCGCTGGGTGTGCTGCTGCGGCATGAGGGACTTGATCTGTCCGAGCCCATGCTGTTCGGGCTCGGCTCAGGCCTGTCCTTCATCTATTGGGACGCCAAGGCAATGGACTTCCCCTTCCTCGGAGGCCGCGTCAAGCCCTTCGAGCTCACCAGGAACCTCGCCGCCCGGCTGGGGCTGACCTTGCGGGTCGAGGAGACCGCCTCACCGCGCAAGGCGTGGGCGAACGTGTCCGCCCGCATCGATGCCGGACTGCCGGTCGGCCTCCAGCTCGACTGCTACCACCTGGACTACTTCCAGTCGAAGGTGCACTTCGGTGGCCATGTCGTCGCGATGTACGGCTACGACGAGCACGATGCTTACCTGGTGGACACCGCACAGCAGGGAGGAGCCGTGCGTACGAGCCGGACGACCCTGGCCATGGCGAGGGCCGAACGCGGCCCGATGACCGCCAGGAACCGCTCCTTCTCCCTAACACTGCCGGCGCACCCGCCCTCCTGGCAGGACCAGATCATCCCCGCGATCAAGGCCTGCGCCGACGCCTTCCTCGCCGCGCCCATCGCGAACCTGGGCCATCGTGGCATCGAGAAAGCCGCCCGCCAGGTGCCCAAGTGGCTGCTCCGCACGGACGAGCCGAAGCGGGACCTGCCACAGGCCGCCCTCCTCATGGAGAAGGCCGGCACCGGCGGCGCCCTGTTCCGCGCCCTCTATCGTGACTTCCTCGGCGAGTGCGCCGGGCTCATCGACGATGGCGGCCTGCGCGCCGGTCACCGGCTGTACGCCGAGGCCGCCGCCCTGTGGACGGACGTGGCCACCTTGATCACGAAGGCCGGCGAGGAGGGCGACGCGGCGTCCCTCGAGCAGGCCGGGGTCATCCTCCACGACCTTTCGCGCATCGAGAGAGATGCCATGCGGGTGCTGCGTGAGATACAACCCGCGGCCGTAGCATCGTAAAACCGCAGTTCGGAGTATCCCGTACACACGAACAATTACTAAACCGAACCGCCGCGCTTTGCCGGATCACGATGGCGCGCCCTTGGCCATCGATTCCGCGCCGGGTGCGTGCCGGCCTTACATGAGCGACTCACGCGACCGATCCGGCCTTGAGACATGCGGCTTGACCTGGCCGGATATTGATCGGCACGGCAAACACCATCCTGAGTTCGCGGTCGTTTGCAGGTTTGTTGCAGCTTTCGTCCTCAGCATTGACACCTTTTGACAGCCGCCTCTATGGTCCGAGTGAGTGGTAAGCGCTTTCCCTGCGGCGTCCGCCTTTGTTGTGGTGGCAGCATGCCACTCCATTTCGCCATTTCCGCGCCGCCAGCGCGCGGATTCGTACGCCCTCTAACCGGTCCCGGCATTCGACGACGAAGGTGAGACGAGGATGAGACGAGCAGTCGCGTTGCGCTTCCAGGCGGCGCTGGCTACGGCGGCCATTGCGGCCGCGATCGGTGTGGTTTTACCGGCAATCCAGGCGTCGGCAGCAACCGGCAGCGCCACCGGCTACGCGACCAGCAACGGTGGGACCACCGGCGGTGCGGGCGGGCAGACGGTGCGAGCCACCACGGGCACCGCGATCCACGCGGCCCTGTGCAGCCGGGCCAGCACCAGCACCCCGATCACCATTCAGGTTGAGGGGACCATCAATCACGGCAACACCAGCAAGGTGTCGGGCACAAGCTGCAACACCGCCGACGGCCTGATCGAACTCAAGCAGATCAGCAACGTCACGATCATCGGAGTCGGCAACGGCGCCGTCTTCGACCAGCTGGGCATCCACATCCGCGAGGCCAGCAACATCATCATCCAGAACGTGACCGTCCGGAACGTCAAGAAGTCGGGCTCGCCCATCTCCAACGGCGGTGACGCCATCTCCATGGAGAGCGGCGTCCGCAACATCTGGGTCGATCACGTCACCCTGGAGGCTTCGGGCGGGGAGTCGGAGGGTTTCGACGGCCTCTTCGACATGAAGGACAACACCCAGTACGTGACCCTGTCCTACAGCATTCTGCGCAACTCCGGCCGCGGTGGGCTCATCGGGTCCAGTGAGAGCGACCTCTCGAACGGCTTCATCACGTTCCACCACAACCTGTACGAGAACATCGACTCCCGCACGCCTCTGCTGCGTGGCGGCATCGCCCACATCTACAACAACTCGTACGTGAACCTCCACGAGTCCGGCATCAACTCCCGGGCCGGGGGCCGCGCCAAGGTGGAGAACAACTACTTCAAGGACTCCAAGGACGTCCTGGGCACCTTCTACACCAGCGAGGCCGGCTATTGGCAGGTCGGCGGCAACATCTTCGACAACGTGACCTGGTCCAGCCCCGGCAGCGAGAACAATCCCGCCGGCCCCAACCCGGTGTCCAACACCACCGTCAGCATCCCGTACTCCTACAGCCTCGACGGGGCCGGCTGCGTGCCTGCCATCGTCGCCCAGACGGCAGGAGCCAACAAGGGTCTGCAGGTGTCGAACGGCAACTGCACGCCCCAGACGCCGACACCGACCCCGACCACCCCTACGCCGTCAGCCACCCCTACGCCGTCAACCACCCCCACCTCCGGCGGGACCAACCTGAGCATCGGGGCAGGCTCCGACGGCTCCAGCAAGGCCGACGGGACCAGCTACGGCAACGTGCGGGACGGCAACCTGAGCACCTACTGGTCGCCGGTCGGCTCGACCGGTGACATCTCGATCAAGTGGAGTTCCGCCAAGACGGTGTCCAGGATCATCATCCGTGAGGCGTCAGGCTCCGCAGGCGCCATAGGGTCCTGGCAGGTCACCAATGGCGGCACCGGCGCCGTCCTGGCCACCGGCAGCGGGGCGGGCGCCATCACCTTCGCCCCGACCTCACTGAGCAAGATCACCTTCAAGATCACCAGCTCGACCGGCACGCCGAGGGTCGCCGAGTTCGAAACCTACGCGGGATAGCAGGACGCCCGTCAGGACAGCACGGTGCCCTCCGCATCCGTGAGGAGCGATGGGCTCATGCCGACCGGGCGGGCTGCTGCTGCGTGATGCAGTGGACGCCGCCGCCCCGGGCGAAGATCTCGCGTGAGTCCACCCCGACGACCGTGCGGCCGGGATAGACCTCGGCAAGGACGTCGAGCGCCTCCGGGTCGGCGGGATCGTCGAAGGTGCACGCCACCACGCCGCCGTTGACGACGAGGTGGTTGACGTAGCTGAAGTCGACGAAACCCCGCCGGTCGCGGAGGGTCGCCGGAGCGGGAAGCCTGACGATCCGGTAGGAGCGGCCGAGCATGTCGGTGGTACGCGCCAGCGTGTCGACGACCTCGGCGGTGACCACGTGATCCGGGTGTTCCGGGTCGCGTTGATCGTGGACGAGCACCGTCCCCGGAGACGGGAAGGCGGCGACGATGTCGACGTGGCCGCGGGTGCCGTAGACCTCGTAGTCCCGCGTGAGGCCACGGCGCAGCCAAATGGCCTGCTCCGCGCCGATCGTGGCGGCGAGCTCGCGCTCCACATCGGCCTTGCTCATGCCGGGGTTGCGTCCCGGGTCGAGTTGCACGGTCTCGGTGACCAGCACCGTGCCGAGCCCGTCGACGTGGATGCCGCCCCCCTCGTTCACCATCGCGGAGGGCAGGTACGCGCAGCCGGCGACGTCGGCCATGGCGGCGGCGACCTTGCTGTCGAGGTCCCAGGAGGCCCATTCCTGCCCGCCCCAGCCGTTGAAGCTCCAGTCGACGCCGCCCAGCCGTCCGTCGGCGTCGAGCACGAAGGTCAGGCCGATGTCGCGCATCCACGCATCGTCGAGTGGCTGCTCGACGATCGTCACCTCACGCGAGAGCCGCGTACGGGCGTCGGCGACGTCGGACGGGTCGACGACCATGATCACGGGCTCGAACTCGAGGATCGCGTGCGCGACCTGCGTCCAGGTCCTGCGGGCGATGTCGATGTCGTCCGCGTTGCCGCCGAGCGCCGGTGAGGCCGGTGGGAACGCCATCCACGTGCACTCGTGCGGCGCGGTCTCGGCCGGCATCCGCCAGCGCATGGGCTCGCTCACGCGGGCACCTCGCCGTAGGGCTTGCCCGGGTCGGCAGGGGCGGTCAAAGGCCCGTACGTGTCGGGCCGGCGGGTGGTGAGGAAGGGGAAGAGGTCAAGCCAGTCGCGCCGCTGCTCCAGGTCGAGGTCGGCCACCAGAACAGCCTCCTCGTCCCGGGGCGCCTGGACGAGGACGCGGCCGTACGGGTCGGAGATGAACGACGAGCCGTAGAACCTCAGAGCCCCTTCGTCGCCCGTCCGGTTGGGGACGACCATGAACGTCCCCGCAGTGATCCCGTTCGCCGCGATGACCTGCTGCCAGAGCGGCTGGGTGTCGAACTCCGGAAAAGCCGGCTCGGAGCCGATCGCGGTCGGATAGACGACGACCTCGGCGCCGGCGAGGGAGTAGGCGCGGGCGAGCTCGGGAAACCACTGGTCCCAGCAGGTAGGAAGGCCGAGGCGGACGCCGTGCAACCGGTCGACCTCGTAGACCGGATGGGGGTCGTCCGCCGGCCCGGCCCGGAAGTAGGTGTCCTCGTAGTATCCATCGGTGACCGGGATGTGCAGCTTGCGCGTACGGCCGACCAGATCCCCCTCCGGGGAGACGAGGATGGCCGTGTTGAAACCGAGCCCGTCCGGGCCGTCGGCCCTTTCATAGACGGACGCGTGCACGAAGACCCCGTGCGCCTTCGCCGCGCCTGCCGCGAACGTGTACGTCGGCCCGCTGGTCAGGGACTCGGCCGTGTCGCCGGGTCGCCCGGTGGCCCGCTCGTGCGCGGGGTATTTCGCCAGGGTCAGCTCTGGCAGGAACACCACCTCGGCGCCCGCACTCGCCGCGACGCCGATGGCGTCGGTGAGCGCACCAGTGAGCTCGTCGGGGTCGGGACGCCAGGCGTGCTGCACGAGCCCGACACGCAAGGGTGACCGCTGCGGTGTGCGGACCCGGGCAGGCGACGGCGGCGGGTTCAGCCGGGTGAGGACCTTCACGATGTCTCCTTGAGCCGTGGTGGCGACAACGGGTTCGGACGGAGGTGCACCAGACGGGCCGTGGCCTCGGAGAGCAGGCCGTGTGCTTCCTCGACGGTGAGCTCTCCGGCGAGCCAGCGGTTGGCGAGGCCCTCCACGAGCGCGGTCAGGATCGTCGCCGTCCGCGTCGAGTCGGAGGCCGCGGCTGTCCCGTCGTCGTTCTGGACGGCCGCCACCGACCGGGCCACCTCCTGGATCCAGGCGGACGTGGTGCGGCGCAGCGGCTCCCGGAGCTCGGTCTCGAACACGGCGAGGGCACGCAGCTCGTTCCAGGCCGCGGAGTTCTCTCGTACTTCCGTGTCGTCGTCGATCTCGGACAGGAGCTGCTGCTCGAGTTTCGCGAAGGCCGACAGGCCGGCGTCCGCACGCCGGGCGCGTACGTCGTTGGCGTGGGCGTTGATGTAGTCCAACGTCGCGCTGAGCAGCCCGGAGCGGTCGGTGAAGTGGTAGTAGAGCAGGCCGGGGGAGACGTCGGCCTCCTCCGCGACGTCGGTGACGCGCAGACCGCGGACGCCGTCCCGGGCGATGCGCCGCGCGGCCGCCCGGAGGATCTGGGTGCGTCGATCCATCAGACGCCGGCCTCCTCGTCGATCAACTGGCTCGTGGACCACGAGCGCCATCCGGGCAGTGTGTCCCAGCCTGAAAATTCAGTCAAGCCCCCTGGTGATGCCATCGCATCAGGCCGTTTCAGGCCTGCGCCTGGGTGTCCAGCATGTGGCGAGCGTGCCTGAGGAAGCCCTCGAGGGCCAGCTCGAACGCACGGTCTGCGCGGTTGTCGCCGATCGCGTCAAGGGCTTCGGCCAGGCGCGGGGTGGCCGCGTCGTCGGCGATCTCCCACATGGTCTCGGGAGCGGCGAGGTCGAGGGCCGAGCCGAGCACGAGGTTCTCCAGGGCGACGATGACCGGCATGACGTCCGGCAGCGGGAAGCCGGCCTCGAGGAGCAGGGTGACGGCCCGCTCGTACTGTTCGAGGACGCGTGGGGCGCGTACGGGTGAGGTCATCAGCATCGGAATGGCCCGGGGGTGGGCCGCGAAGGCGGCGCGATAGGACCGGGCCCAGGTCATCAGGGCCGCGTCCCAGGGCCGGATGTCCAGGGCGGTGATGTCGATGCGCTGCGCGATCCGCTCACGGAGCAGCTCGACGATGCCGTCCCGGCCGTCCACATGGTGATACACCGAGCCGGTCTGCACCCCGAGGCGGCGCGCGATCTGGGGGACGCTGAACTCGCCCTGCGCGTCGACGATTTCCAGCGCGGTGGTGGTGATGCGCTCCCGGTCGAGCAGGGGTGTGCGCGGCCGTCCCATGGTCGGTGTTCCTCCTGGAGGGGCTTCCCTAAATTCTGGAGATGAGGTTACATTGCGGAAACCGAAAGCCTTTAGGTTAATTGGCGACGGACACCCCACACGCCCGCCTCCCTGTCTTCACCCCCAGCTAGAAGGGCTTCTCCATGCCCGTTACCCACTCCGCGTCCAGCTCCGGTGGGAGCGCCACGGCCCCGGCCCCATCCCTGCGCTCCGGCTCGCTCGGAACCACGGACATCGCGTTCTTCGTCATCTCCGCCGCCGCCCCGCTCACCGTGATGGCCGGCGTCGCGCCTCTCGCGATCATGCTCGGCGGGATCGGCGCCCCCACCGGCTACCTCATCGCCGGCATCACCCTCGCCGTCTTCGCCGTCGGCTTCACCACCATGAGCCGCCACGTCCGCAGCGGCGGCGCCTTCTACGCGTACATCACCCGTGGTCTCGGCCGCACAGCCGGGATCGGAGCCGCGCTGCTCGCGCTGGTCGGCTACAACGGCATGGAGATCGGCGTCTACGGCCTGCTCGGCTCGGCCACCCAGGGCACCGTCCAGGCCCTGTTCGGGGTGGACATCCCCTGGCTGCCCATCTCGTTGGCGGGGCTGCTGCTCATCGGCTACGGCGGATACCGGTCCATCGAGTTCGGCGCCAAGGTGCTCGGCGTCCTGCTGGTCGCGGAGATCGGCATCCTCGTCCTGCTGGCCGGCGGCGTGCTCATCAAGGGCGGCGCGAGCGGACTGTCACTCGCCTCCCTCGGGCCGGGCAACGTGCTGGTGCCCGGTACGGCCGCCGTGCTGGCGTTCGCGTTCGCCGCGTTCACCGGCTTCGAGTCGACCGTCATCTACCGTCGCGAGGCCCGGAACCCCGCCCGCACGGTGCCGCGCGCGACGTATCTCGCCGTCGGATTCCTTGGCCTGTTCTACGCGTTCATCGTCTGGATCGCGATCCAGGCGTTCGGTGACGCGCAGGTCGTCGCGGCGGCCGGCGCCGATCCTGCCGGGCTGTTCTTCTCCGCCATCACGACGTACGTCGGGGCGTGGGCGGCCGACCTGATGCACATCCTCATCGTCACCAGCGTCCTGGCCTCCCTCCTGGCCTTCCACAACGCCATCAACCGCTACGGCCTCGCCCTCGCCGAGGAAGGAATCCTGCCGAAGGCGCTGGGCCGCGTGCACCCACGCCACGGCTCCCCTTACGTCGCCGGTCTCGTCCAGACGGTCCTCGGCGCCGTCGTGGTCGTCGCCTTCGCCGCGGCCGGAGCCGATCCGTACGGCCAGCTGCTGCTGTGGGTCAACACGCCCGGCATGCTCGGCCTGATGGCGCTGCAACTGCTCGTCGCGCTCGCCGTGCCGTTCTACTTCCGGCGCGTCGGCCACCGGGAAGGCGTGCTGCGCACCGTCGTGGCTCCCGTCGCCGCGGCGGTGCTCCTCACCGCCGCCATCACGCTGGTGATCACTCACCTCGACCTCTTCACCGGCGCCTCCGCGACCGTCAACACCCTTCTCGCGGCCATCGTCCCCGTCGTCTTCCTGGTCGGGCTCGCGCTCGCCTGGCGGCTGCGCCGTGCCAGGCCTGAGGTCTACGCGCACTTCGCGGCCGAGCCGCCGGCCGACGCCGGCGACTGACGCCACGCGCCTCCGCCACACCCCGCGACCAGCCAAGGAGACTCTCCCCGCATGTCCACCGCCGACCTCGTCATCACCGGTGCCCGCGTCCGCACCCTCGACCCCGGGCGTCCGTATGCCTCCGCGGTCGCCGTACGCGACGGGCTGATTGCCGCCGTCGGTGACGCGGGGGACGTCGCCCCCTGGCGCGGACCCGGCACGGAGATCGTTGACCTGGCCGGCGGCTGGCTGGTGCCCGGCCTGGTCGACAGCCACAGCCATCCCGTGTGGGGGCTCGAGATGGCCACCGGTCTCGACCTGACCGAGGTCCGCGACCTCGACGGGCTACGGGCGGCGCTCACCGGGGCAGAGCGAACCGACGGCTGGGTCGTCGGCTTCGGCCTGGACCACAACGTCTTCGGCGGCCGGCCCATCGACCGCGCGCTGGTGGAGGACGTCCTGGACGGTGCCCCGGCCTTTCTGCGCCTGTACGACGGCCACTCGGCCCTCGTCACCGCGGCCGCGCTCAAGGCGGCGGGCATCACCGGCCCCCGGGCGTTCGCCCAGCGCTCGCACATCGCCACCGACGCCGGCGGACGGCTGACCGGACATCTCGTCGAGCACGCCGCGATGGACCTGGTCACGGCCGTCCTGCCCAAGCCGTCGTCCGCGGAGCGGCGCGTCCGCCTGCTCGAGCTGCTGTCCGCCATGGCCGCCACCGGACTGACCGGGGCCCACGTCATGGACCTCGGCGACCTCGGCCTGGTCGACGCCATAGCGCAGGAGAGCGTCCTGCCGCTGCGGCTGCGCTTCGCCCCCTGGTGCATGCCCGGCGACGGCAGCGAGGCGCTGGAGGAACTCATCACGCTGCAGAGCCGCCGGGGACGGCACTGGCAGGTCGGCGGGGTGAAGCTCTTCATGGACGGCACAGTGGAGGGCGGCACGGCCTGGCTGGAACATCCGGACTGCCACGGACAGGGCACCGAAGCGTTCTGGCCCGACCCCGCCGCCTACAGCAACGCCGTGCGCTTCCTGCACCGCGCCGGGGTGCGGACGGCCACCCACGCGATCGGGGACGCGGCCGTACGCCACGTTCTCGACACCGTCGAATCGCTCGGGCCCGGCGGCCGCCTCGCCCATCGCGTGGAGCACATCGAATCGGTGCCCGACGACACGGTGGCACGGTTCGCCCGCCTGGGCGTCATCGCCTCCCTGCAGCCACCGCACACCGGCTACACCCGCGCCGACCGGTCCGACGAATGGTCCGTCCGGCTGGGGGAGGCGCGCGCCTCCCGGGCCTGGCGCCTGCGGGACCTGCGCGATGCCGGCGCGGTCGTCGCGCTCGGCTCGGACTGGCCCATCGCCCCCTACGACGTGCGCGCCGTCCTGGCGACCGCACGCACGCCCCGGGGCGCGGCCTCCTCGCGGCCGGGACTCTCGGGCCTGCAGGCCCTGGAAGGCTGCACCACACACGCGGCGCTCGCCGCCGGCGAGGCCGCCATCGCCGGCCGCATCGCCGAAGGGTTCCGGGCCGACCTGACCGCGCTGGGGCTCGACCCCGTCGAGTCGCCCCCTGACGAAGTCGCCGAGGCGCCGGTACGCCTCACGGTGACCGGCGGGCACGTCGTCCATCGCGGCGCCTGAGCCAGGCGTTCCCGTTCAAGGTCATCCAGCTATCGTGCCTGCATAGCGGCATCGTGAGAGGTCCGTCTGGGCACGATCACGATCGTGAGGGATGACGGAGACCGGCGCGCACTCTCGACGCCGCTATTGGCCGCGGGGATCGTGGGCGTCACCGTGGCCGTGGTCGCGCTGGACGTGTTCGCGGCGACGGACGTGCGGCTGCCACCGCTACTGATCTTCCTGCCGGCGATCGTCGCGGCGCTGGGCACCGTGCGGCAGACGGCCGCCGCGTCGGCGTGGGTGGTGCTGGTGGTCGCGGGCACCCTGGCCTACCTGGGCGAGAGCCTGGACGACAATCTGCTGGCGACCGGGTTCACGGCGGTGTTCGGCGTGATGGCCGTGCTCGGGTGCCGGTATCGGGTGCGGCGTGAGGAGGAGGTGCGCCGGCTGCGCTCCGCGGCGGCCGCGCTGCAGCGGCAGATCGTGCGCCCGCTGCCGCTGCGCACCGGTGACGTGGTCGTGGACGGCCTCTATCAACCGGTGGAGGAGGACGCGATGGTGGGCGGCGACATGTACGAGGTGGCCGACTCGCCGTACGGCACCCGGGTCCTGATCGCGGACGTGCAGGGCAAGGGACTGCCGGCGATCGGCACCGCACTGGCCGTGCTGGGGGCCTTCAGGGAGGCGGCGTACCGCGAGGAGACGCTCACCGGGGTCGTGGACGCCATGGAGTCGGCCGTGGCCAGACAGAACGCCTTCGCCACGCGGACCGGCGACCACGAGCGGATGGTCACCGCCCTGGTGCTCGACATCGGGCAGGCGTTGGGGGTGGAGGCGGTCAACTGCGGGCACATCGCGCCGTACGTCATCCACGACGGCGACGCCTACCAGGCGGAGCTCGACGAGCCGGATGTCCCTCTCGGCCTGGCGGGGCTGGCGGCCGGGCCGCGCCGCGGCACGCGGTTCTCCTTTCCCGAGGGGGCGACGCTGCTGCTGTGCACGGACGGCGTCACCGAGGCCCGCGATCGCGGCGGCGCGTTCTATCCGCTGGAGGAGCGCCTGCGCGGGTGGGCCCTTGCGCCGCCGCCCGCCGACCTCGCTGAGACGCTGGACGCCGACCTGCGGCACTTCACGGGGGCGGCCCCGCGCGATGACGTCGCGATCCTCACGGTGAGCAGGGCGTCGAGCCGGGGTGCACGCGGCGGGGTCATCTGCTGATGCCGGCCGTCATGCCCTCGACGATGCGGCGGCCCAGCCAGACGTAGAGCACGATCATGGGGTAGACCAGGATCACGATGCCCGCGAACATGCCGCCCCAGTCAGAGCTGTATTGCATGCTGCTGTATAAACCGAGGAGGGCGGCAGGCAGGTTGCGTTCCTCGGGGAGCGGGGCGATCAGCAGGGCGAGCAGAGTCTCGTTCCACAGGCCCATGACGTTGAGCACCAGCACGGTGGTCAGGCCCGGCCTGGCCACGGGCATGATGACCTGGACGAACGCGCGGAGTGGACCGGCGCCGTCGATCTCGGCCGCCTCCTCGATCTCGTGCGGCAGCGAGCGCATATACCCGGTGAGCACGAACACCGCGAAGGGCACCGACAGCGCCACCTGGAAGACCAGCAAGGTGATGCGGTTGTCCCACCAGCCGGTGACCCAGTCCTCCATGAACGTGTAGACCGACAGCTTGACCACGACGATCGGCACCAGGATCGTCTGCAGCGGGATGCTCAGTCCCATCGCGAAATAGCTGATCGTGGGGCCGGCGACGCGCCGGCTCGAGCGTGCCAGCACATAGGCGGCCGGGGCGGACACCGCCACGATCACCACGGCGCCGAACCCGGTCAGCATCACGCTGTTCAAGGCCGCGGCGGAGAATTCTGCCGCCTGCCACGCCGAGCTGAAGTTGTCCCATCGCGGGGTCTCCGGCAGCGCGAAGGGATTCAGCCACACGTCCCGCGAGTCCTTCAGTGACTGCATGCCCACCCACCCGATCAGGGCGAGGTTGAAGGCCACCCAGGCCCACAGCGCGACGGCCGTGGCCCGGGGCAGCAGGATGTCCCCGATCAGACGTCTCATGACAGCTCCACTCGCTCACGCCTGGTGATGCGCCGGGTCAGCACGATCAGCACGGCCGTCACGAGCAGCGTCATCACGCCCATGGCCGCCGCGCTTCCGAGGTCCGGCAGGCCGGCGCCCTTCACCACGATGTACTGCTGCACCGCGATCGTCCGGGCGGGGATCGGCGGTGCGGCAGCGGTGCCCGCGGTGGTGAAGGCCAGCACGATGTCGAAGATCTTCAGGCTGCCGACCACCCAGAGTACGGCGGAGACGGCGAAGACGTCCCAGGTCAACGGCAAGGTGATGTGCCAGAACTGCTCCCATTTGGTGGCCCCGATGAGCTGGGCGTCCTCATACACGTGCGCCGGGATGGCGTCGGCGGCCGACATCATCAGCGCGACGTAGAAGCCGGTGCTCGACCAGACCAGCCCACCCACGATGCAGCGCAGCACCATCTCGGGGCCGAGCCAGGGCTGCGGGTCCAGACCGAACCACTCGAGCACGGTGTTGACCGCGCCCTCCGGGTTGAGCAGGAAGCCCACCGCCGCGCCGATCGCGATGATCGAGATGACCATCGGCAGGAAGACGACGGCCCGGATGAAGGCCCGCCCCCTGAGCTGCCTGAGCACGACCATGGCGAGGAAGGTGAAGCCGAAGATCAGGGCGCCGCCGACGATGGCCATCACGAAGGTGTTGGTGAAGGCCGTGGCGAAGACCTCGTTGTGCAGCAGCGCCACGTAGTTGTCCAGCCCGCGCCAGGTCATCTCCGAGCCGGGTCCCGACCATTTGGTGAGACTGACCCAGATCCCGAACAGCGAGGGCGCGACGAACAGCAGGGTGTAGACGAGGAGAGCGGGTAGCAGAAAGGGCCAGAAGGCCCGTTCGTAGGTCTTCACCCGTTCGCCAGGTGCTCGGCCGTGCGCTTCTTGCCCTCGCGGACGAACGTGGTCGCGTCGATCTTGCCGGAGAGCAGCTTGTCGCTCAGCGGCAGGAACATGTCGCCCCACCAGGTCTTGTCGGCACCCGCGTAGTCGTAGCTCAGGTGCGTCTCCTTGGCCTCCAGCACCGCCTTCTGCACGTCGGCCATGTGTGCGGGCGCGGGCACGTCACCGCGCGAGGGGATGTTCAGCGCCACGGTGGAGATCTGCTCCATGTACTTCTTCTGCAGCGCGAACGCCAGGAACTTCTTGGCCGTCTCGACGTTCTTGCCCTTGGCGTTCACGCCCCAGCCGAGGGTTCCCACCTCGATGGATCTCTTGCCGCCTGCGGGGATCTGGAACGAGGCGACCTTGAAGCCGGGAGCCAGCTGGGGCTGCACCTCGCTGGCCAGCCAGGTGCCGTTGAGGTTCAGGTCGTAGGTGCCCTGCGCCCAGGCGTTCTGCGCGGCGGGGAACTTGGTCGCCATGAAGTCCCGCTGGAAGTAGCCGCCCTGGGCGAGTTGCTCGACCTTCTTCGCCGTGTCGAGCACCTGAGGCTTGTCCCAGTTGGCGGGATCCTTGGCCAGCTCGGCGAGGCTCCCCGCGCCGTTGGCGCCCACCAGCAGGGCGTAGAACCAGTAGACGTTGTAGAAGGCGATGGTGCCGTCCTGGCCGATCGGGGTGCGGCCGGCCTTCTTGGACTCATCGAGGAAGGCGATGAACTCCTCCCAGGTCTGCGGGTTCAGCCCGGGGTGCTTGGCCGCGTCATACCAGACGGCGGTGGAGATGATCGTGTGCGGAACGTAGGCCAGGCCGTTCTTGCCGGAGGAGGCCCGCCGTACCGGCTCGGGGAGCACCTCCTTGACCGTCTTGCCCTCGCCGGGGACCTGCGCGTTCTCCAGGTCGTCCAGCGGGCCGATGATCTGCTGGGCGGTCAGGGTGTCGATGTCGCCGGTGGTGGTGTCGAACAGGTCGGGGCCCTGGCCGGAGGCCATCTCGGCGTTGAGGTTCTCGTTGCCGGTGCGGCCGACGAACTTCAGGTCGACCTTGGTGCCGGTCTCCTTGGCGAAATCGTCGAGGATCGTCTTGATGATCTTCGCCTGGGGCTCCGCCGCGCCCCAGGACGAGCGGTAGGACAGGGACTGCTGGGCGGGTTCGCTGCTGTTCTTCTTGCCGCAGGCGGCCAGGCCGAGGGCACCGATCAGGAGGAGAGCCGTCATTTTACGCATGGTGGGGGGCCTTTCCTATCGAGACGACGGTTCGGGTGTGCCTGGCTTGTTCCGCGGCCCAGACCACCCGGTGCGTGGCGAGGCTGGCCTGTGCGTCGGTCGAGACCAAGCCCGGATTGTTGTCGCGGACAGCGGCGACGAACGCCTCCAGCAGCGCCCCGTCACCCCCTCCGTGCCCGGAGGCGGCCGAGGCGTCCGCCCCCGCGAGGGCGTCGATCACCGACACCTCATCGGTGAGGAAGTCGTGGACGCGGAGCGTCTCGCCGTCGCACTCGATGGAGCCGTGCGTGCCGAAGATCCTCGTCTTCCTGTGCTCGAGCGCGCCGAACGCGGTCATGGTACAGGTGGCGCTCGTGCCGTCGGCGAACTCCATGATCACGACCTGGCTGTCGACCACGTCGTTGTCGCAGGCGTAGACGCATCTGCCGTACGGGCCCTCACGCAGCGCCGTGAGCACGCCCTCCTCGGTGAAGTCGCGGGTGATCGCGCCGAGCGGCCAGATGTGCCGGTCCGGATCGGCGAGGCACTCCATGTACAACTGCCTGGCCGAGTAGGGGCAGGTGGGTTCGATCGAGCAGTCCAGGCACCGGTCGGCAGCCCCTGCCGGCCTGCTCTCCTTGGTGAAGTGGACGAGCTTGCCGAAGGAGGAGACCCGCTCGGGCACCTCACCCTTGATGTGCACGATCCAATCGAGGTCATGGCAGGCCTTGGCGAGTAGCATCGGGGCCGACTCGGCCTCGTTTCGCCAGTTCCCCCGCACGAAGGAGTGTGCCTGGTGCCACCAGCCGACCTGCTCCAAGTGCTGGATGTTCATGATCTGGCCGATCCTGCCCTCGTCCAGGAGCTCCTTGAGCATCCTGGTGTAGGGCGCATAGCGCAGCACATGGCAGACCGCCAGGATCACGCCGTTGCGGTCGGCGGCCGCGGCGATGGCCGCGGCGTCCTCCTCCGTCGGCGCCATCGGCTTCTCCAGCAGGATGTGGTAACCCAGCTCAGCCGCTCGTACGGCGGGCTGGAGGTGCAGGCGGTCCTGCGTGGCCACGATCACCGCGTCGGCCAGCCGCTCGCCGGCCAGCAGGTCCCGCCAGTCGGCGAAGGCGTGCTCGGCGGGGATGCCGTGCTCGGCCGCGAAGTCGGCCCGCCTGCCCTGGTCGGGCTCGGCCACGGCAACGACCTCGGCCAGCCCGCCTTCGCGGGCCAGCCTGGCGTAACCGCTGCCTCGCAGGCCCGCCCCAATCACGGCAAGAGTGACCATCAACATCCCCTACGCGTAGTACATTACTAATGAAGGATGTTTTTATTTCTCTCTGCCAGTATCTGTCAAGGGGGCCAGCGTGACAATCCGTGGTGGCGACACCTCGCGGCTTCGCCGGATCAATCTCGTGACGACGCTCCGCACGGTGCGCTCGCAGGGGCCGCTCGGGCTGACCGACCTCGCCAAGCGGGCCGCACTCTCCAGGCCGACCGTCGAGGGCCTGGTCGAGGAGCTGCTGGCGGCGGGCTGGCTCAGGGAGCTGCCACCGGAGAGCGGCCAGATGGGGCGGCCGGCCAGGTTGTTCGCCTTCCACGCGACGGGCGGCCACGTGCTCGGGATCGACATCGGCTCCTACACGCTCAGGGCCAGCGTCGCCGATCTGGAGGGCACGGTCGTGGCCGCGCACGACGAGCAGATCGCCTCCACCGCCGGCCGCGCCGAGCGCCTGGCGGGACTCAGGACAGCGATCGCGGCCGCGCTGGAGGCCGGCGGGCTGACCGCCGACGGCATCGCCGCTGTTTGCGTGGGCACCACCGGCGTGGTGACTCCTGAAGGCGTGGTGAAGCTGTCGGTCGGCCTTCCCGAGTGGACCGGCGTCGATCTGGCGGGCGAGCTGCGCGCCGACTTCGACTGCCCCGTGCTGGTGGAGAACGACTGCAACCTAGCCGCGCTCGCCGAGCGTTGGCGCGGCCAGGCCGGCAGCGTCGACGACCTGGTGTTCGTGCTGGCCGGCGTGCGCACCGGTGCGGGCATCCTGGTCAACGGCAAGCTGCACAAAGGCGCCAGGGGCGGCGCGGGCGAGATCGGCGCGCTGCCGCTGCTCGGCTGGCACCGCGCGCCCGTCCATCTCACCGGCTTCCAGGGCCTGCCGCCCGGCACGCCGGCACGGGACGCCGCCGCCCAGGTCTTCGCCGCGGCCAGGTCCGGCGAGCCGGCCGCGCAGTGGGCGGTCGAGCAATACGCGCGCGACCTGGCGGAAGGCATCGCCGCCCTGGTGCTGACCGTGGATCCCGAGCTGGTGGTGCTCGGTGGTGGCGTCTCGCGCTCGGGCGACGTGCTGCTTGGGCCGGTGCGGCGGCACCTGGACCCGTTCTGCCTCGAACCTCCCGCGGTGGCGATCTCCGATCTGGGGGAGCAGGCTGTGGTCCTGGGTGCGATACGGCGCGCGCTCGATCGCGTCGACGCCCGCCTCTACGACTTCGACGCTCCCCTCCCGAAGCCGTCCTCTTGACGATGAGGGCCCCTCGCCTGACCCGGGCGACGGGCCCTCATCGGCGGCTACCTGGTCTGGCTGCTGGTCACCGAACGCAGAGCAGGCAGGTTGTAGAGCTCCAGCTCATAGACGGCATACATGCTCCAGCGGGTGTAGTTCGCATCGTTGATCTTCAACC
The DNA here is from genome assembly GCF_052245915.1 of Nonomuraea sp. 10N515B. Lineage (NCBI taxonomy): Bacteria > Bacillati > Actinomycetota > Actinomycetes > Streptosporangiales > Streptosporangiaceae > Nonomuraea > Nonomuraea sp. 10N515B. Next base: position 136,472 of record NZ_JBQQBQ010000020.1, on the reverse strand, counting down.
GCAGCTTCCTGACGCCTTGCAGGTCGGGAAGATCGGCAACCGAATACTCCATGACTCCGTCGTCATCGTCGTGCGTCCACCGGAACGCGACGCCCCGCGCGGCGGTCGTCCAGTCGCTGCCGTTGGCCGAGACCTCGACGTCGACGTCGGTCAGGCCCTGCGGAATGCCGCCACGGGTCGCGACCACGAGCGTGTTGAACGCCTTCGGCTCGTCCCAGTCCAGCACGATCTCGTGCGGGAACGGGTTCGCGTCGGTGTAGCCCTGCTTGGCGGCGAACATCGTGCCGTATTCGCCGTCGGCCATCTTCTGCGGGCCGTATTGCACGCCGCCCTCGCCATCTCGGGCCGCCGACGCCGACACCGCCGAAGAGCTGCGGGCGATGTTGGCCTCCGCCGTGTTCACCGCGCCCTTCACGAGCGTGAGCCCATAGGCCTTCGAGGTCTTGCCATCGCTTGCCAGCGTGCGGATCTCGACCTTGTTCTTGCCGTTCGCCACATTGACGTCGACGGTCGCGCCGTTGGCGACAGCGCTGCCGTCGACGGTGATCGTGCCGCCGGCGTCGGTCAGCGTCGGGGTCAGGGCGACGGTGCTCGCCCCCTGGTTGACGAGCAGCGCATAGTCGCCGCGATGCCCCTCGAAGGTGAATTCCGCGACGTTGGTGAGCTTCAGGTCCTTCAACGTCGCGTCGAAGTGCTGCTGCCCGGGCGCGAGATGCACGCGGAATCCGTCGAACCGCACCTCCTTGTTTTCGAGGTTGGTGATCTCGATCCGGTGCTTGCCCGGTGTCAGCCCGGTCTTTCGATAGGCGGTGACGCGGTCGTAGGGGACCGCCTCGTAGAGGTCGATCACCGTCGCCGGCCCACCGTCGACCGACACGGACGCCTTTCCGGTCGTCGTGTTCTTCTCGAAGAACGCGTCGATACCGGTGCCCTCGAACGCGTAGGTCGCCTTGTCGCCGGCCGTCTTGCTGAGGTGGACACTGCCGAGGTAGGCGGACTGCCGCTGCCGAGGCGCCCAGCCGGCTGAGTAGCCGATGCTGCCATCGGTGCTGTCGAGCAGGAAGGTGTTCGGAACGTCCTGCCCCTCATAGGGGCTTGTCGGCTGGGGAATCGCGCCGACGGCCTCACCGGCGGCCGCCCGCACGAGGTAGCTGTGCAGAGTGTCGAGATAGGCCGGGTCGAGCGTGTAGCGCCGCGGGTCATCCGGGCTGATCGCGCTGTCGACGATCTGTTGCGCCAGGACCGGGTTGCGCTTGCGCAGGATGTTGAGCAGCTCGTAGTCCTCGAGACCATCGCGATGTGCCTCGAGCCGCAGGCTGCTCTTCACCGTCATGTTGGCCTTGTCGGGATAGACGATGTAGGAGTCGCCCTTCCACGGGCCCACGTACCACGCGTTCCACGCCCAGTGCAGATGGCCCTGCACGCCCTCGCGCTCGAGGTCCCAGAACAGCATGCGGCCGGTCATCGTCGGCTGCGTCCAGAACCGGTTGAGCCACGGGGGAGTGTTGACCTCACACGTGTAGACCCACAGGTCCTGACCCGCGGCCTGCTGTGCCTTGTAACCGGCCTTCTTGTGCTCGAATGCCGGCGTCAGCGGAACCCAGGTGTCGACATAGGGCTTGGTCCTGTCGTCGAGCAGGATGCCGTCGGGGTCGGCGTCCATGGTGCGGAAATCGGCGCCGATGCCGGCGTTGATCTGCTGAATCTTGCGCGCGACATAGGTCCAGAGGTTGCGCTGGTCGGCGGTGATGGGCTCGTCGCGAATGTGCTGATACCACGTCAGGCCGCTCGTCCAGCCCTTGCTCTTCAGGTGCTCGTGCAGCGCGGTCAGGTAGTTCGTCAGGAAGGCGTCGGTGACCGCCAGGCTGTCCGGCAGCTGGGTGTTCCAGCTGTCGCTGGGCTTTTCGTTGTCCGGCATCTTGTTCAGCGCGTGAATGAGATGCTGGTTCGCGAAGTTGGTGATCCCGTGCCGCTTGAACGCCTCGACGTAGCGGTCGAAGTTCGTCCAGTCGATGTCGTCCGGGATTCCCTTGACGAATTCCGACAGCTCCGTGCCGGTGGACTGCAGGAACAGGTCCGTGCGGAGCCAGACCATGTTGGTGCGATATTCGGCGAGCTTGCGTGCGAACTCGTCCATGAGGTCGAACCACGCGTCGCTGTAGGTGTCGACGCCGTAGTAATACTTGCCGACGTCGTAGGCCTGGGCGGTCGCGGCACCGTTCCAGCTGAAGCCGTCCCAGGTGAAACCGTTCGTCATCGTCCAGTGGTAGTTGGTGAACGGTGACTTGTCGATCGTGGGGATCTCGACGTTGCGCACGCTGAGCTGGATCGGGACCGAGTAGTCCCCCCGGCTCGTCTCGACCGTCGCCGTGCCGCGATAGGTGCCGGGCGCCGTGCCGCGTGGCACGAAGCCGGTCACGAAGACGGGCTGAGTCTGGCCGGCCTCGACCCAGGTCGCCTGGTCGTTGGACAGCGGGTCTGGCATGGGCGACTCGGGATAGAGCAGGTTGCCCTCACGGTCGGGGAAGAACGGGTTCGCCGCGACTTTGCCGTCGTCCTTGTAGGCGACGAAGCGGTAGCTCAGGTTGGCCCTCGCGATCCGCTGCTTGCCGCCTGCGGATAGGTCGCCGAAGCGGACGCGCTCGACGCGCAGCCGTTCTTTCGCGCGCACGGCGATCTGCGCGCTCTCGTATTCACCGCGGGCGGCTACGAGGTTGATGGAGGTGTTCCGGCTCTGGGGGACCGTCGTCGTGCGATAGACGGTCTTTTGCGGACTCTCGACCCATAGCTGCGCAGCGTTCGGACCGGCCATGGCCGCCGGCGTGAAGGGTGCGAAGGGTGCGAGCAGCAGGGTAACGCAGAGTAAGGGGATGGCTCGATATCGCATGGCCACTTATCATGGATTCTTGTTTAAGTCTGGTCAAGAGTGTGCGGGCCTCCGGCGAATGCAATCGTATGCCTGCATCGTGATGCTGTAGTCTTTTCCGGATGTCTGACGAGCAGCCGGCCAAGCGGCCCGTGCCCACCATGCGTGACATCGCCGCTGCGGCGGCCGTCTCGCAGAGCACTGTGTCCCGCATCCTCAGCGGCGCGCCCACCGCCGTGCCCATCGCGCCGGACACCCGCCAGAGGGTGCTGCGGACGGCGCGGGAGTTGGGCTACCGCCCCAACCCGCTGGCGCGCGGGCTGCGTGGTGCGTCGACGAACCTCATCGGCGCCGTGGTGCGCGACTTCAGCGATCCCTTCTTCGCCGGGGCGATCGAGGCGCTCGTGGTCGAGTCGATGACGCACGGCTACAACGTGGTGCTGGGCCACGCGCCGGTCCGGGCGGGCGATGAGGCGGTCTCGCTGACCACCGTGCTGGAGACCCGGCACACCGATGCGGTCGTGCTGCTCGGTGACATGCAGGAGCATCCGCAGGTCCTGGCCGACCTGCGCCATTCGATCGTGCCGGTGGTCGCGCTCTGGCCGGGCACGAGCCCGCGCGAGTTCCCGACCGTTGACGCCGACGACCGGGCCGGCATCCGGGACGGGCTGGACCATCTGGTGTCCCTGGGCCACACGAGGATCGCCTTCGTCCATGCGGAGCTTCCCAATGAATATCGGGCGCGGGAGGAGGCCTATCTCGATTTCATGCGTGAGCGGTTCGGCGCCGTGCCGCCGGGCTATGCGGAACGCTGCCCCAGCACCTTGGCCGGAGGCGATGCCGCGCTGCGGCGCCTGATGGACCGGCCCGACCCGCCCACGGCGGTGGTCGCCTCGACCGATGTGGTGGCCGTGGGCGTGCTGCACGCCGCGCACAGCGTGGGCGTGACCGTGCCGGATCACCTGTCGGTCGTCGGGTTCGACGACATTCTCATGGCGGCGCATACCGTGCCGGCGCTGACCACCGTACGAATGCCGATATCGGAGATCGTCGGCTACGCGGTCACGCAGGCGGTCGGGCTGGCTCGAGAACCGGCCGGTGCCGAGCGCCCGCCGACGCTGCAGATCTTCAAGCCGGCATTGATCGTGCGGGATTCGACCGCACCTCCGGCTCCGCGGTGACGGGGATCCAGACCCGCATCGCCTCCACCTGCCGGTTCGCCCAGGCGAAGTAGGGGATCGCGCCGGCGGTGAGGTGCTCGCCGGGCGGCGTTGAGCCCAGGTCGACGACCGGGACATCGACGCCGATCATCGCAGGCTCGACGTCGGGCCGCGGCATCTCCTGGGGGTGGCGGCTGCCGTCCCACGCCAGGTCCTCCAGCTCCGTGGTGGCCGGAGCGTCGACGGCTTCCAGGCAGTAGACCAGCGGGCCGCGCTCGATGGCGACGCACCCGCGGATCGCGTCGGCGCGCCGGTCGGGCACGGTGACCCGGATCACCGGCTCGAGGTCGAGTACGACGCTGTCGCCCGCGTTCCACTGCCGCGAGTGCTGGACCACGGGGCCGATGGCCGAGCGGCTCCATGCCGGTATCCGCAACGAGAGCGTCCACGGCCGATCAGGCGTCTGGAGAATGCGGACGGTGATGCGGCCCTGCCACGGGTATTCCGTCCGGATCGCGAGGCGGACGTCTCCGACTGTCAGCTCCGTGTCCGCATATTGGTGGATCTGGATGCCGTCCTCGTCGCCGGTGGCCAGGTAGTGGTGCCAGGAGCTGAACAGGCGCATGAGATTGGGCGGGCAGCAGGCGCACGCGTACCACGGGGCGCGCCGGCCGTGCCCGACCGGCTCCGCGGCGCGGTGAGTCCGCCGCTGCAGCGGGTTGGTGTAGAAGAACTCCTCGCCCGTGAGTGAGACCCCGGCAAGCACCCCGTTGTACATGGCCCGCTCGATCGCGTCGGCGTATTCCGGCTCGCCGGTGGCGAGCAGGAGGCGCCAGGCCAGCATCACGCTGGCGATGGCCGCGCACGTCTCGGTGTAGGCGCGGTCGGGAGGCAGCTCGTAGGGGTCGCCGAAGGCCTCGTCGCGATGCCGGCTCCCCATCCCGCCGGTGAGGTAGGTCCGGGTACGGATCAGATCGCTCCAGCGGCGCCGTACGGCGGCGAGCAACTCCGCATCGCCGAGTTCCACGGCGGCGTCGACCGCGCCGCAGTCCAGATAGAGCTGGCGTACGGCATGCCCGGCAACGGCCGCCGCCGCGCGCACAGGCTGGTGGTCCTGCCAGTACTCGGCCCCGAAGCGCCCCTGGCCGATCAGCCCGTGGCCGCGCAGCCCGAGCATCCGCTCGGCGAGCTTGAGGTGGCGCTCCTCACCCGTGACCCGGGCGAGCTCCACGAGCGCCATCTCTATCCCGGGATGCCCATCGACGCCAGGCCTGCCCCGCGCGCCGAACTCGGCGTCGATGTGGGCCACCGCGCGCGTGGCGACCGTGAGCAGCCGGTCGTCACCGAGCCCTCGGTGCCAGGCGACCGCGGCCTGGACCAGGTGCGCCACGCAGTAGAACTCGTGCCCCCAGGCCAGATCACCGTAGGGGACGCCACCCTTGACCACCTGGACGAAGCTGTTGAGATAGCCGTCGGGCCGCTGTGCCGCCACCACCACCCCGATCGCCTCCTCCGCCGCGGCGGTCAGAGCCGGATCCGCGCCACGCGCCAGTTCCCAGCCGACGGCTTCGAGCCACTTGTAGACGTCGGAGTCGAGAAACGGGAGGGTCGCGCCGACGCTGTCGGCCTCGGCCTGATACCGCCCCTGCCCGCCGGCGGCCAGCCGCAGATTGCCCAGCGCCCCGGACTGCTGGAGCCGGCCGAAGCCATGCGGGATCGTCTTCTCGCGGTTGAGCCGCTGCCGCCGCGCCCAGAACCCGCCGACGATCTCCACATCGGACGCTTTGATCGGGCACAGCCGCGGTTTCGCCGCCGCGGTCGGCCACACGATGCCTGCGCTCATTTGATGGCTCCGCTCATCAGACCCGACACGTAGTAGCGCTGAAGCAAGAAATAGACGAGAACACACGGGATGATCGAGATCGTGACGCCGGCCTGCAGCATGCCCCAGTCCGTGCCGCCGAGGCTGGTCTCCGTTCTCGACGTGGCGAGGATCAGCGGGAGGGTGAACGCGGAGCTGCGGCTCATCATCACCAGCGCACCGAGGAATTCGTTCCACGAGGTGATGAAGGCGAACAGCGCAGTGGTGACGATCGCGGGCACCGCCGCGGGGATGAAGACCCAGCGCAACGCCTCCCACGACGACGAACCGTCCATGATGGCCGCTTCCTCCAGCTCCCTCGGCACGGCGCTGAAGCTGTTGCGCAGCACGTACAGGCTGAACGGCAATTGGATGGCGGTGTGCAGGATCGCGAGGCCGAGCAGCGAGTTGGTCAGGCCGATCTTCGCGAACATGAGGAACATCGGCGTGAGCAGGGCCTGGTAGGGAATGATCAGCGCGAGCAGTAGCACCACGAAGATCAATTCTTTGGCCGGGATGGGGAAGCGCGCCAGCGCGTAGGCCGCGGGAACGGCCAGCAGCAGCGTGAGCACGATGGCCAGCAACGCCGTGCCCAGGCTGTTGGCGAGATAGACCGGCAGGCCCTCCTGGTAATTCCACAGCCGCGCGTAGCTGTCGAAGCTGAGCCCGTGCGGGAAGTAGGTCGGGGGAGAGGCGGCCGCCTCCTCGGTCGGCTTCACCGAGGCGAGAACCGACATCGCCAGCGGCATCAGCATGACAGTGCAGACGGCGAGACAAACCGCCGCCACCAGGTATTTTCCGCGTCCCTTCACTGGTGGCTCCGGCGGGTCAGCAGCAACTGGATCACGGTGAAGACGAGGATCGTGAAGGCAAGAATCATCGACAGGGCGGCGCCGTACCCGAGCTTCAGGTAGGGGAAGGAATTCAGGTAGATGTAGAAGACCGAGGTCGCCGTCTCATTGGCCGGCTGGCCGGCGGTCATGATGTAGAACTGGTCGAAGGCGAGCAGCGAGCCGATCACACTCACCAGGCTCACCAGCAGGACGGTGCGCAGGGTCAACGGCAGGATCACCCGGGTGACCCGCTGCCGGTGGTTCGCCCCGTCGACGAGGGCCGCCTCGATCACGTCCGTCGGCACGGCCTGGATGGCGGCGACGAACAGGATCATCCCGAAGCCGATCACCTTCCAGACCACGGAGGCGCTGATCGCGAAGTTGGAGACGCCGGCGTCCACACCCAGCCACAGCACGGGTTTGTCGATGATCCCCAGATCGAGCAGGGCCCGGTTCACCAGGCCGAAATCGCTGCTGAAAAGCCAGTACCAGAGCAGGCTCGACACCCCGAGACCGATCACGACCGGGATGAAGACCACCGTGCGGGTGAGCCGGCGCAGGACGGTGTTCCGGGCCGTGAGCAGTGCCAGCAGGTAGCCGCCGATGATGAGGAACGGAGTGATGAGCGCGGTGTAGAGCAGGGTGAAGCGGAAGGAGACCCAGAACTGGGTGTCGTCGAAAGCCCGCTCGTAGTTCGCCAGCCCGACAAATCTCGGCGGGGACAGCAGAGACCAGTTGTGCAACGACATCCAGGCCATCTGCACCAGGGGATAGGCGGTGAAGGCGAGCACGAAGAGCAGAGCCGGTGCCAGGTAGGCGAATCCCACCAGGCGGCCGCGTGGGCCGTGGCGCATGACAGCTCCTCTTGGTGAGTGGGGGTGTCCACCGGGCGATGGGCGGCCCGGTGGGCACGGCGAGGAAAGCCGGGTCTACGACCGGCCGGCGATGGCCTTCATCTCTTTCTTGGCATCGGCGATGACGGTGTCGAGGGCGTCGTCACTGTAATAGGCGCGCTGCAACATCTTCAGCCACGGCCCTTGCGGCGAGTTGATCTGCTCGAAGAACGTGACCGTGTACGGCGTGCGGCCCACCGTGAGGGCTTTGGCCACGTCGCGCACCAGCGGCTCGGCCTGGAAGTACTTGTTGTCCACCATGTCGGTTCGCGTGGTGAGGTTGAGCGCCTTGGCGTAAACCTCGACCTGCACCTCGTCGGAGAGCAGGAACTTCATCACGTTGACCGCGTCGTTGACCCGCTTGCTCCCCTTGGGCACCACCACCAGGTCGCCGCCGATGAAGGAGGCCGAGGAATTCGGCGCCATCCCGGGCAACAGGGCGATGCCGAAATTCATCTTGGATTCTGCTGGCGCGCCAGCGTGATGTTGAAGTTGCCGGTGCCCATCATGCCCACCTTGCCGGAGCCGAACTGGAGGTGGAATGTCTCTCCGTTCTCCGCGCGGCCTCCTTCGAGGACGTTGCCTGCCTTGACCATGTCGCGGGTGAACTGCAGCACCTGCTTGACACCGTCGCCGACCAGCGGCTCTTCTCCCGGGCCCGCTGCCTCGATCGTGGCCCCCGAGGCCCACATCAGCGGACCGACGGTGAAGATGTTGCAGCCGGCGCAGTTGCCGGGCAGGTAGTAGCCCTTGACGCCACCACCCAGCGCGGTGATCTTGTCGGCGTAGCTCCGCAGCTCTGCCAGGCTCGTGGGCGGCTTGTCCGGATCGAGCCCGGCTCGCGTGAAAAGATCCTTGTTGTAGAAGAGGGCGGACACGTCCGCATAAAGGGGGATGCCGAAGAGCCGGTCCTCGTAGGTCGCCACCGTCATGTGCCCTTTGCTGGCGGTCTTCAGCTCAGGCCAATCCTTGATCTGATCGGTGAGGTCGACCAGCTGCTGTTCCTTTTCGAACTGCGGGGCGTAGATCAGGTCCATGCCCATCAGATCGGGCACGTCGCCCGCGGCGACACCCTGGGCGATCTTCCCCACCATCTCAGTGTGGGGGATGTAGGTCAGATTGATCTTGCAGTCGGGGTTCTTGGTGTTCCACGCCGCGACCAGCATGTCCACCATCTGCTTGTTGCCGCCTGAGCGCTCCCACATCGTCAGGGTGCCCTTGCTGGCACATGTCGTCGTCGCGGCCTGCGGTCGACTGGCCGCGGGGGGCGGCTCCTCCTGGCTGCAGGCGGCGGCTGCGAGCAACAGCGCCGCCGCGGCCGCCCGGACAGGCCACCTGGGATGGGTCCTCATGGCCAGGCTCCTCTCTGTGGAGTGGACCGGTGTTGACGTGACCCCCCGCTGATGGGAACGTAACCCACATGAATACGATTGCATACAATCGTTTTCATTTTGTGATTCAGAAGCCCGGCTTGCCGGGTGGAGCCATGCGTGCAGGTCAGCGCTCCGACGTGGTCTCCCGCACCCAGGGCAATGCCAGTCGCTCGACCAGCACCAGGGCGGAGTAGAGCGCGACGCTCATCGCGGCCAGCAGGGTGATCGCCGCCCAGGCGGTGGCGCTGTCGGCGATGCCGCTGTACTGGACGATCTGGTAGCCGAGGCCGCCCTCGCCGGCCTGGAACTCGCCGATCACAGCGCCGATCGCGGCCAGCGGCATGGCGACCTTCAGTCCGACGAAGATGTGCGGCAGCGCGGCCGGAAACCGTACCTTGCGGAAGGTCTGCCAGCGGGAGGCGTCCAGGGATCGGGCCAGCTCGGCGAGTTCGGCGGGCGTCGAGGTCAGGCCGGTCGCGGTGGAGAGCACGATCGGGAAGAAGGAGAGGAGGAAGACCATGGTCAGGATCGGCCGCTGCCCCCAGCCGAGCGAGACGACCAGCAGCGGCCCGAGCGCGATCTTCGGCACCGCGTTGATCGCCACCAGCAGGGGCGAGAACATCCGCTCGGCCGCCCGCGAGGCGGCCAGGAGCAGCCCGATCAGCACGCCGGCGACCACGGAGATGAGGAAGCCGGCCACCGTCTCCAGCGTGGTCATGGCCAGCCCGCTGATCAGCTCCGCCGACTTCACCTGGAAAGCGGTCAAGACCTCGGAGAGTGGCGGCAGCACCGCCGGATGGACGAGGGGGAACGCCGAGGTGACCAGCCACCAGCCGCCGATCGCGACCGCGAGCCCGAGAGCGGGCCACCCCGCCGCCGTGACCGCCGCGCTCCCGTGGGGAACGACACGTCTCGCGGGTGGGGTGTCGCCCGCCTCGGCCATGTCACGTGCTCCTCGTCCGGTCAGGGCTTCGGCGTCAGGTCTGCGCTGATGAGCTGGTCGGGGGTCAGCCCGGGCGGCATGGCGTCGGCGTCCTGGAGAAGCTTGATGCTGCCGGCGACCCGGTTCGTATCGATCGTGCCGACCACGTTGGCGGCGCCGTCCGGCCGGACGAAAGCACTCATCAGGGTGAGTTCGGCGGCGGCGGGAGCGGGCGCCGAGGCCGGGACGTTCTTCTGCAGGATTTGTCCGGCCTCGTCAGGGTTGTCGATGCTGTGGACGAGCCCCTTCATCAGGGCCCCGATGAAACGCTTGGCCAGGTCCGGCTGCTCCCGGGCAATCTTGGTCGTGGTGATCAAGACGTTGCCGTAGAGATCACTCATCACCTCGCTGTAGGGAAGCACGACCGCCTGCTTCCCCTTGGCCACCGACTCCACCGTCGGCTCGCCCACGACGAACTGGCCGATGCCCGCCACGGTGCCGCTGGCCAGCAGGCCGATGAGGTTCGCGGGTGCGCCGTTGACCCAGGTGACCTTCGTCGCGTCGACGCCGGCCAGCTTGGCGTAGGTGGGGAAGAGGTTACGCACCACTGATCCCGGGCTGTCGGCCAGTGTCTTGCCCTCCAGGTCCTTCGGCTTGGCGATCCCGTTGCCTTGGAGGCTGATGAGCGCGGCCATGGTGCGCTGCTGGATTCCGGCCACCACGACGACGCTCTTGGCGCCGCCGTTGCCGCGCGCCAGCAGGAGGCCGGTGAGGTCGACCGGGGTGAACATCGCCGCTCCGGCCTCGATCTTCGCAATGTTGTCGCCCGTACCGCCTCCGGGCTTGATGTCCACGTCAAGGCCGGCCTCGCGGAAGAACCCCTTGTCCTTCGCTACCCAGGCGTATGCGTCCCGCCCGAAGTTGCCGAACGAGGTCAGATAAGTCACCTTTTCTAGTGGTTTATTGCTAGAAGGAGATGTCTGCTGTTGACTGTCGGGATTGCTGCAAGCAATGAGGAATGTGCAGGTCAAGGCGAGTGTGGCGACAGTACGGGTGAGCCTGCTCATGCACCGCTTCCTTTCATCCGACGCCGATCGGCCTGCGAAGGGACGTTCGGGGGCTGGAGCCGGGAGACCATGGGTGAGGTGATGTCGCTTGGCAGCTGTCGCGGACAGCGTACGAGATGCCTGAGCCTCAGATGGAAATCGCGGTGAATAATACAACAAATGGCATCTAAGCCATAAGACTTCCATTTCCTGTCAATCCGTATACTCTGGTTCGACTGGATTAAAACCGCAGTCAGATGGAGAGCTGCGCGCATGATTGAGCTGGCTGGGGTTTCCCGCAGTTTAAGTGGACGATCCGGGATCGTGGAGGCGCTGCGCGGCATCGACCTGACCGTGGCCGAGGGCGAGTTCGTCGCTCTGGTCGGCCGATCGGGATGCGGTAAATCTACACTTCTGAGGCTTGTCGCCGGTTTATTACCGCCGACCGAAGGTGAGATCACGGTCGCCGGCCGGCAGGTCACCAAGGCACGGCGCGACATCGCGATGCTCTTCCAGCGGCCCGCGCTGCTGCCCTGGCGGTCGGTCATCGACAACGTGCTGCTCCCGGTGGAGATCTTCGGCTGGCGCCGGGCGGCGCATCGTGAGCGCGCCCTGCGGCTTCTGGAGATGGCCGGGCTGGCCGGCTTCGAGAAGCGCCTGCCGCACGAGCTGTCCGGCGGCATGCAGCAGCGGGTCGCCCTCTGCCGGTCGCTGGTCGGCAACCCTCGGGTGATGCTGATGGACGAGCCCTTCTCCGCGCTCGACGCGATCACCCGTGAGGAACTGTCGGTGGAGTTACAGCGCGTGCACATGGAGAACGCGCTGACCATCGTCTTCGTCACCCACTCCATCGATGAGGCGGTGCTCCTGGCCGACCGGGTGGTGGTTCTCACACCGCGTCCGGGACGAATCCGGGAGGTGGTCGACATCCGCATCCCGCGCCCGCGGACCCTGGGCCGCAACGCCCATTTCGAAGAGGTCGCACGATGCAGCGCCGATCTGCACGAGCTGCTGGTGGGGTGGGGCACGTCCGCGGTGGCCCGGGAGAGGGGACAGTGAGCATGCGCGTGTGCGTCTTCACCGAGCCGCATCGCGGCGCCACCTACGACGATCAGCTGCGGATGGCGCGGCTGGCCGAGGACGGCGGCTTCGAGGGCTTTCTGCGCGCCGACCACTATCGGTCCATGGAGCTCGAGGGCGGCCTGCCCGGCCCCACGGACGCCTGGGTGACGCTGGCCGGCCTGGCCAGGGAGACCTCCCGGATCCGGCTGGGCACGCTGGTCTCCTCGGCGACCTTCCGGCTGCCCGGGCCCCTGGCGATGATCGTCGCGCAGGTGGACCAGATGAGCGGCGGCCGGGTGGAGTTCGGCATCGGCACGGGCTGGTACGAGCGGGAGCACACCGCCTACGGCATCCCGTTCCCTCCGGTTGGTGAGCGCTTCGACCGGCTGGAGGAGCAACTCGCCATCATCACGGGGCTGTGGGCCACGCCGCCCGGCGGCCGGTTCAGCCACCACGGCAAGAACTATCGGCTGGTCGACGCCCCTGCCCTGCCCAGGCCGGTGCAGCGGCCGTGGCCACCGATCATTATCGGCGGCCGCGGACCGAAGCGCACCCCGCGGCTCGCCGCCCGCTACGCGGACGAGTTCAACCTGCCGTTCAGGAACGTGCCGGAGACCGCAGAGGCGTTCGAGCGCGTCGTCGAGGCGCAGGAGCGGATCGGCCGGCCTCGCGACGGCCGTGCTCCGCTGGTGCTCTCCGCCGGCATCGTCGTCGCGATCGGGCGTACCGATGCGGAGGCCCGGCGCCGGGCGGCCCCGTTGCACGTGCCGAGCGCGCTGCCGCCGGAGGATCCGGTGATCGGCTCACCCGCCCAGCTCGTCGACCGGATCGGTGAGTTCGCCGCGATCGGCGCCACCCGCGTGCATCTGCGCCTGCTCGACTTCGCTGATCTCGATCACCTGGATTTGATCGCAGCGGAGGTGCTGCCGCAACTCGACAGTGGGCGTGACGCGGCCCGAACGTACGGCTGACCGGCTCAGGTGCGGAACGGGCCGGTCACGCAGTAGGTGATGCCGCCGGACGACGATCCCGAGGTGCCGCGCTGAGAGGAGAAGTAGAGCCGGTTGCCGGCGGGGTTGAAGGCCGGCCCGGTGATCTCCGACGAGCTCTGGCCGTTGATCCGCAGGAACGGGGAGATCGTGTCATCGGGAGTGATCAGGCAGATCTCCATGTTGCCGCCGTCCTCGGCCACATAAAGGTCGCCGAAGGAGGAGCCGGTGACGTTGTCGACGCCGGTGAGCGGCGGCGTACCCGGGCTGACGAGGCTGTCGTCGTAGGCGAGTTCGTAGGTGTTGCTCGTCAGGTTGACCTGCCACACCCGGTTGTCGCCCTTTGTGGTGAACCAGACCGTGTCGTTGGCGCAGTGGCAGCCCTCGCCGCCGTTGAAGGACTTCGAACCCGACACCTGGCTGCGCGTGGCCGTCGGCGAGCCGTCGGGGTCGGGGACGTCCGCCCAGGTGAAGGAGCCCGAGGTGGCGGAGCCCGCCATCAGGACCTGCAAGGTGCCCGATGACAGGTCGCCCCAGGTAGTGGGGACGAAGCGGTAGAAACGTCCGTTGGTTTCGTCTTCGGTCAGGTAGATCACTCGTCGGACCGGGTCGGCGGCGGCCGCCTCGTGCTTGAAGCGGCCCATGGCCGGGCGTCGCACGGCGGCGCTGCCGAAGGGATAGGTCTCGTAGACGAAGCCCCGGCTGACCTCCTCACACGACAACCATGTGTTCCAGGGGGTCTTGCCGCCCGCGCAGTTCGTCCGGGTGCCGGACAGGATCCGGTAGGCCGAGGTGACGGCGCCGGCGGCGTCGAAGCGGATGGCCGAGGCGCCACCGCCCGGGTTGATCTCGGAGTTGGACACGTAGATCCAGCCGCCGCCGTCGGCGAAGCACGCGCCTCCGTCGGGGGCGTTGTGCCAGGTGTAGGACGTGCCGGGGACGGCCCGGCCGGAGCGGGCGATGACTTGGCTGGTGAAGCCGGTGGGCAGGCGAATGCCGTTGGCATCCGCGGTTTTCAAGGGGCCGTACGGGCCGGGGGCGTTCTGAGCCGGTGCGGCGAGAGCCGCTCCCTGCCAGAGACTGCCGGAGAAGGCGATCGTGCTCGCACCGAGGACCGAGGCGCGTAGGAAATGACGACGTTCCATCACCAAACCTCCCTGAGGCGGGTGCAGCCTCGCCGACGGTAAGTCGGGCACGTGGACGACGTCATGTCAGGGAAGTTAACAGCAACGGTGAGCTGCGCCACGTTCCAGTACGGCCCGCGCGTGTCTCAGCGGCCTGGAGGTGCCCAACGGCGGTCACGGCGACCCGCTCACCCGTCCGCGCTCGGTCACCAGGTCCACATGCCCACCCGTGTCGGCACTCCCGGAGAGGCGTGCAAGACGGGAGCTCCCTCCGGGGCGGGCAGTCCCGCGACCTGCACCAGATCCTGTTCCAGGTTGATCAGGCGAGCCTGGGACAACGGCCACGCAGGGTGTTCTACCTGCGCGGCTGCCAGCCGGCCGGCCACGAGGGTGAACAGCAGGAAGCGGGCGGTCAGGAAGTGCGCGAGCTCGTCGCGTTCGCTCTCCGCCAGCGGCGCGCCCGCCTCCACCTCCACGTCGCATCGCGCGCCGGACGGTCCCGGCCAGCGTCGCCGGCAGCGGTAGACGGTATGACCGTCCTTGGCGTCCACCGACATGTCCGACCAGAAGTACGGCAGCCAATAGCCACTACGACCGGCAAGGGCGGCCGGCAGGAGTCCGGCGTCCAAGGACAGGAACCAGATCCCGGAGCGGCCACGAGCGTCGCGTACGTACGTCCGCAGGTTGGTCTCCGGGAATCGGGACAGCCACGGCAACGCGGGGACGCCGGGGACCCGTACCCCTTGCATGAGAAAGGGTGTGAGCCCCACCCACGCCGCTCGGTCGAAGGTCTCGACCGTGAGGCCGTCCGGCAGCAGGGCCTGCACCCGTGCGGGTGGATAGCGCCAGTGGATGAAGGTCATCTCTGACCACTGGTGATACATCACCGGCCAGGTGACGCGGGGCGACGGTGGCGCTCGCACGGTCACGTCGTTTGGTCGATGATCCGGAAGGTCGGCTGGTGCTCCTGCGTCATCTCCGCGTCGAGGGTCTTGTCGTCCAGGAATGAGGCCGCGGTCGGTTCGAGATATACCCGGACGCCCTCGGATTCGAGTATTTGATCGTCGGGGTGTGGTCCGCCCGAGATCGACAGTTCGAGAGATCTGCCGGGCCCGTCGACGGACAACGATGCGATGCGCAGGCCGGTTTCTGGCGGCGTTTCCGGTTGTGATGTCAGATCGCGGATTGCTGCGACCGCGTCCGCGGTCAGCGTGAGCACGGTGACTCCTCGGTCGGCGAAGCTGTCAGTGGTCGTGGAGAGGTTGCCCTGTCGCTTGCCCTGAACTCCTTGCCCGCGCCGAGAAGCCGATAACCCCAATTGTGGTCAAATACCTCCGCCGCGGCAGGCTGCCGCGGCGGTCAGGCGGTGGAGTCCGTCAGGGGGTTACCGGGGTGCCGCCGAAGGTCACGACGAGGCGGCCGTCGGAGGCGAAGGACCAGCCCAGGGTGCCGGTGTAGGAGGAGCACCGGGACCCGTTCGAGCCGGACCAGAACTGGTTCGTGCTGTCGGCGTTCCCAACGATCTTGTCGTTGGTTCCGCTGCTGCTGCGACAGGAGGTGTTGTTACGGAACACCGAGGTGCCGGCCTCGAACGTGAAGTTGCGCTCGGTGTTGTCGATGCTGACGTTGTTCGCTATCGACATGGTGCCGGGGTTGCGGTTGTAGGTGAACCCGTGCTTGCCGTTGCGGTAGGCGATGGTGCGCCGGACGACGTGGTTGACGCCGATGTCCTCGCCACCGAGCTTGAAGCCGTTGCGGTCGCCGTTGCCGGCCTGGCTGCCGTCGCTGAGGGTGCCGTTGTTGTAGGCCAGGGAGTCCTCGATGGTCACCGCGCCGATGGCTCCCGTGTCCGTCTTGGTGTAGAGGTCCCAGCCGTCGTCGATGTTGTTGCGGGCCACCGCGTAGCGGAAGACGTTCCCGGATCCGACGGTGAGCTTGGCGGCGAAGCCGTCGGCGTCCTCGCCGTCGGAGTCGGCGTTGTCGTGCGACAACGCGCTCAGGACGAGGTTGTTGGACGGCCACTGATCACGGGGGGTGGTGGAGACGGTCCGCGACAGCTGCAGGCCCGTGTCGCGGTTGAACCGTGTCACCGTGCGCTCGAAGATGTTGTTGCTGCCTCCGACGAAGATGCCGTTGTCACCGGCACGCTCGACGGTGATGCCGTAGACGTGCCAGAAGGACCCGTTCACGGCAAGCCCGCGGTTGGCCGGGTCCTCGCTCTGGGTGGAGAAGTTCAGCACCGGAGTCTCACCCGGGTAGGCGGACAGTTTCTTGCGGGCGCTGGAGGTGCCGTTGTTGCCCGGCGCGATGGTGACCGTCTGCGAGAAGGTGTACTTCCCGCCGCGCAGGTAGATCGTCCCGCCGGGGGCGATGCGGGTGATCGCCGAGGTGAGCGTCGTCGGGTTCGCCTGCGTCCCGGCTGCGCTGTCGGTGCCGTTGGGTGCCACATACAGCGTGCCGGCGGACGGGGTCGGCGTGCCGCCGCCGGTGGGGGTGACGGTCGGGGTGGGGGTGGGTGTGGGACTGGTGGTCGGGCCGCCGCCGCTGCCCGTGGGCCGCAGCGTCCACTGCTTGGTGATCGCCGAGTCGCAGGAGTTCTGCTGTAACAGGGCGCCGGCGGCGGTGGAGTTGTCCTTGACGTTGAGGCACTTGCCGCCATTGGTGTTGACCACGCGGTAGTGGGATCCGGAGACGGTGAGCTGCCAGGTCTGTGAGGCGGCGCCCGTGCACGTTTCCTGCTGTACGGCCTTGCCGGCGCTGGTGGAGGCGTCGCGGACGCCGAGGCACTTGCCGCTGTGCTCGGCCTTGATCTGATAGTTGGCGCCGGAGGCGGTGATCGTGAAGATCTGTCCGGCGGTCTCGGCGCAGGAGCTCTGCACGAGTTGCACGCCGTCGCCGGTGCTGGGTCCGGGTACGGCGGCGCACAGGGCGCTGCCGGCGTTGACCAGCATGTAGTTGCCGTTGGATGGGGCTGCCGAGGCCGGTGCGTTGAGCATGGTCACCAGGCCACCCGTGGTGACGAGCCCGGCGGTCAGCGCGACCGTCAGCCTTCTGCCGAGATGTTCTCTTCTGCGCACGTCCAGCTCCATTCGTATGAGTGCTGTGGAGGTGTCGGTTCAGGGCATGGCAAAGCAGAGCCCGCTTCTGCAGTTCTTCAGCTCGCCAAGCCCAGCCCGCAGGGGGGTGGCTATGTGGATGTGCTGTCACGCGTGTCGTTCTCTGCGCGTCGCGCCCAACAACCGGTTGCAGATCACAGTGGCGTTACATGCACGAAACGTCAATACATCTAGGTAAAACTGCAAACGACGCGACCCATTGTGCCTGGTCGCGTCGTTAATCCTGCAACAACCGATTGCAAAAAACGCTCGGGCGCTTGTCAGGCCGGGTTAGTACGTCATTCACTCGCCGCCGGTGTCAGGGACATGGTCCAGAAATCGGCGTAGCGGCCGCCGCGGCGCAGCAGCTCGTCGTGGCTGCCTTCCTCCACGATCCGGCCGTCGTCCAGGAAGACGATGCGATCGGCGCGTTGAACGGTCCGCAGCCGATGCGCGACCATCACCACCGTCCGGCCCGCCATCAGGCGCTCGATGCCCTCGTGGACGGCCGCCTCGTTCACCGGGTCGAGCGCGGAGGTCACCTCGTCCAGCAGCACGATGGGCGCGTTCTTCAGCAGCGCTCGCGCGATCGAGACACGCTGGCGCTCACCGCCCGACAGCAGTGCGCCACCCTCGCCGACCTTGCTCGCCCATCCGGCGGGCAGCCGTTCGATCACCTCGTCCAGTCTCGCTGCGGTCGCTGCCGCCCGCACCTCGGCCTCGTCGGCGTCGGGACGGCCGAGCCGTACGTTCTCCTCGATCGTGCCGTCGAAGAGGTAGACGTCCTGGAAGACGATGGCGATCTGCGCCATCAACACCTCGGTGTCGATGGCCCGCACGTCCACACCGCCCACACGCACCTCGCCCGCGTCCACGTCGTAGAACCGCGCGAGCAACTGCAGCAGGGTGCTCTTGCCGGCGCCCGAGGGTCCGACGACGGCGAGCCGCCGTCCCTCGGGCACGGACAGCGACACGTTGCCGATCACGGTGCGGTCGCCGTGCTGGAAGGTGACGGACGCGAACTCCAGGTGGTGGCGTTCCGGCTGGATCGGTTCCCGGGGCTCCGGCAGCGGCTCGGTACGCAGGACCGTGTCGAGTCTGGCCAGCTCGGCGCGTGCGCTGCGGAGTTGGCCGCTGATATCCGTCAGCGACAGCAGCGGGTCGGCGCAGCGGGCGGCCAGCACCAGGATCGTCAGCACTTCTGCCGCACCGATGCTCCCGCCGAGCGCGAGGTAGGCGCCCAGGACCAGCACCACAGTGAACATCACCTGCACCGTGAGGGTCAGGCCCACGACGCCGGGCAGCGCCTTCAGCACGCTACGCCGGGAGGCACGCCGGAGATCCCGCAGCGAGTCGTCGAGGACCTGGAAGCGTTCGACGGTGCGGCCACCGGCTCGCAGCACCGGCTGGGCCTGGAGGTATTCGATGACTCGCCCAGTGGCCTCCTTGTCGCGTTCGTGGCGCTCGGCGTCGGTGGCGGCCGTCGAGCGTCCCGTCCAGATCTGGACGGCCGCCACGATCGGTGCGGCGGCCAACGCGGCCAGGCCCAGCTGCCAGTTGAAGGCGAGCATCACGGCCACGATCGTCAGGGGCGTCACAGAGGCGGAGATCAACGGTGTCAGCAGATGCGCGATCACGCTCATCGCCCGCAGGAGGCCGCGGCTGGCCAGGACGGACACCTCCCCGACCCGGCCGGTGTCGTACCAGCCGAGGGGCAGCCGGGCCAGGTGATCGCCGAGGCGGTGGTACATGCCACGCAACATCGTGGTCCCGACGCGGAAACCGGAAAGATCGCTGAGGTAGCGCAGCACCGCGTAGACCGCGACCGCCGCCCCGAACGCGATCAGCCACGGCACGGCGTCGGCGGGCGTGCTGCCCAGCAGTGCCCGCAGCACCGGAACCAGCAGCGCGTAGGACAACCCCTCGGCTATCGCGGTCGTCGTCATCAGGGCCACGGTGCGGCGCACCGGCTGGGCGTAGTGGTGTCCCAGCACGCGTAGCAGCATGCGAATCATCGGGGCTCATCTCCTCGGGATCGCCAGAACGCGGCGAACGTTCCGTTCTGTGCCAGCAGCTCGGCGGGCCTGCCGCGCTCGACGATCGACCCGTTCTCCAGCACCACGACGGTGTCGGCGTCGGCGACCGTCTCCAGCCGATGGGCGATGACCAGGATCGTCCGATCGCCCTTCAGCGTCGCCAGGGCCCGGCGCACCGCCTGTTCGGTCTGCGGGTCGGCGAAGGAGGTCGCCTCATCGAGCACCAGAACGGGGGCGTCGGCGAGCAGGGCGCGGGCGAGCGAGATCCGCTGGGCCTCGCCACCCGACAGCCCGGCCTCTTCACCGATCACCGTGTCGTATCCGCGAGGCAGCTCGAGAATCCGATCATGAATGCCCGCCAGGCGGGCGGCGCGCACCACGTCATCGCGGTCGGCCTGCGGTACCGCCAGCGCGATGTTGTCCGCGACCGATGCGCGCAACAGGCGTACGTCCTGGAAGACGAAGGAGACCATCCGGTAGAGCTCCCGGCTGCCGATCTCGCGCAGATCGACGCCGCCCAGGACGACCGAGCCGTGGGTCGGGTCGAAGAATCGCGGCAGCAGCTGGACCAGGGTGGACTTGCCGCTTCCCGACGGCCCGACGAGCGCGGTGACCGTGCCGGGCTCGAGCACCAGGTCGATCCCGCGCAGCACCTCGTGATCATCTTCATAACCGAATCGGACGCCACGCAGTTCCACCCGATGCCCTTGTGGGGCGAGCGGGTGCACGGGCTCCGGCAGCGACGGGACCGCGAGCACGTCCCGGATCCGGCCGACCGCGCGCCGGGCGGCCTGCAGGTCGTCGAAGCCGTGGCCCAGAGCCGCCACCGGAGCGGTCAGGCCCAGTCCGAGCAGCAGGAAGGGCAGCAGGTCGACCGGGGCCAGGCCACCGTTCGCGATCAGAGCCGCACCGCCGATCAGCACGACCAGCAGCACGAACGGCGGCGACAGCGCCAGTTGCATCCCCGCGGCGAGCCCGGACAGACCGTGCGCCCAGCGGAGAAAGGTGTCGATCGTCCGCGGCCGTGCGGAATTTGCGGTGGGCGCGCTCGGATCCGCCGAACGCCTTGACCACCGAGATCCCCTGCACGAACTCGACCACGGAACTGGCGATGCGTCCCATGGCCGCATCGAACTCCTCCTGCTCGCGCAGCCGGGCCGGGGTCATCATCAGCGGGACCAGCGCAATGGCCAGCGCCACCGGGATCAGCGTGATCAATGTCAGCCGCCAGTCGATGGTGAACAAGTAGATCAGCGACACCAGCGGCACCACGAACGCGGAGACGAGCTCGCCGGGGGTGTGGGCGATGAACGGGTGCACCGCACTCACATCCTCTCCCACCACCTTGGCCAGCTCGCCGGTCCGGCGCCGGGAGAACCAGCCGATCGGCACCCGCCCCAGCCGCGCGGCCAGCTGCCGGCGAAACGCCAGTTGCACCTGGCCGTCGACCATGTGCCCGATCCCGGACGAGGCGGCGGTGACCAGCAGGCGGACGAACAAGCCTGCCGCGCCCGCGACCACCACGATCCAGACGTGACCGTGATCGATCGGGCCGGGCGACAACAGAGCACGACCCAATTCGACGACCGCCAGCAGCGGCGCCAGCCCCGCCACCGCACCGATCACCTGCAGGATCACCACGGCGGCGAAACTCCACAGATGCGGGCGCAGCAGACCCGCCATGCTCGGTTCCGCCGCCGAATCGGCATCCGGTGGTGGTGTGGGCTGCTCCCTTGCCTGGGCAAGCTCGGTGATGGTCATCGCGCTCCTCACTCGGCCAGGGCACGGCGCAGGGCGGCGCCGAGTTCGGCGATCTGCCGCTGCGACACCTCGGCGGACAGGATCGCCTGCGACCCGTGGAAGGTGCCGGGCCACTGGTGCAGCTCGACCGACACGCCTGCCTGCAGCAGGCGCAGCGCGTAGGCGATGTCTTCGTCGCGGTTCGGACAGAACTCCGCGGTGGCGATGTAGGCAGGGGGCAGACCGGACAGATCGCCGGCCCGCGCTGGGGCGGCGTACGGTGAGGCGGGCGCGGAACCCAGGTAGTGCCGCCACGATGCGGTGACTTTGTCGCGATTCATCCAGGGCGTATCGGTGAAGTGCCGCTGCGACCACGTCTCCTGCCGATCGTCGAGCCCGGGCTGATTGAGCAGTTGGAAGCGGATGGGCGGTCCCTGCTCATCGCGTGCCCGCAACGCCACCGCGGCCGCGAGGCCCGCGCCGGCGCTGTGACCTCCGACCGCGATGCGGGCGGGGTCGATGCCGAGCTCGGCGGCATGCTCGGCCGTCCAGGTCAGTACGGCGTAGACGTCGTCCAGGGCGGCCGGGAACGGATGCTCGGGAGCCAGCCGGTAGCCCACCGAGATCACCATCGCGCCGGAGCCGTCCGCGACCCGGGTGGCCCACGGGTGCTCGGTGTCCAGGTCACCCATGACAAATCCGCCGCCGTGCAGCCAGATGATGGCGGCCTGCGCGCCGTGGGGGCGATAAATCCGCACCGCGACCTCCGGATCGGCGGGCACCATGCGGTCCTCGATCTCCATGTCCGCGGTGTCCGGTACCGGTGCCGCGGCGGCCAGCGCGGCGAAGTTCTTGCGCTCGGTGACCGGGTCGGTCAGGTCGGCCTTGGGGAACAACGGGATGAATGCTTCCAGTTCGGGATCCATGTCAGCCATCCTCACAGTGGCCACCCTCCGAGATCAGCCGCCATCCGTCGGGCATCCCGCCTGGATCATGCACCGATCGTCGCCTACCCTCCTGTCATGGAGGTACTGGCGGAACGGCTGTCGCAACTGGATTCGCAAGCCGGAGGGGCGATCCGGGTGGTCATGTTCTACGACACGCTGATGCGCCGGCGGGTGGACCTTCCGGCGCTCGCCCGGGCCTCGGCGGGCCTGGCCGAGTGCGTGGCCGGGATCCGGCTCCACGGCACCGGCCGGACGATCCGCATGTCGCCCGACGGCAGGCAGGTGTCCGCCCCGCCGCCACCCGCGTCCACCACGGTGCCGATCACCCTCGACGGCGAGGAGATCGGCACGGTGTGGCTGGAACGCCCCGGCACGCCAGGTTCCCTCGACGAACTGCTGCTGGACCGGCTCGCCATCGCCGCCACGACGGTCGTCGAGAGGTACGGCCCGGCCCGCACCACCATGGCCGACCCCGCCCTCGTCGAACTCGTGATCAGCTCCGACAGCGACGAGGCGGCCAGAGCCCGGGCGCTACGGCTCCTGGGTTTCGCCGCCGCCCTGCCGGTCCGGGTCGTCGCCGTACGATCGCAGGTTCCGCTCGACCAGGTCGGCGGCCTGGTCTGCCCGGCCCGGCCGGTGAAGGCGGCACCACTCGCCGACGTGGGCGTCATCCTGGCCACCACCCTGGACCCGGCCCGATTCCCCGCAGGCGTCCGCGCGGGCATCGGCGCCGCCGACAGCCCCGACCGGTCCTGGAGGGAAGCCCGCACCGCGCTCCGCTTCGCCACCCCACGCCAGCCGGTCGTCCACTACGACGACCTGGGCGCGCTGGCACTCCTGGCCGAGATACCCCAGGACGCCTCGCGTGACAACACCGACGTGGCCGCGGTCGCGCGAATGGCCGGCAACCCAGAAGACCTGGAGACCCTGGACGCCTACTGCGCCACCGGCTCCCTACGCCAGGCGGCCGACCGGCTCCACCTGCACCACAGCAGCGTCGCCCGCCGACTCGAACAGCTCGGCAAGACCCTGGGCATCGAGCTCACCGAGCCCACCGGACTGATACGGGTCAGGCTCGCCCTCACCGCATGGCGGCTGCTCGACGACTGAGGAAGGTCCGGCTTCGGCCGGGTTCGCTCCCGGCACAGCAGCCGGCCGAACCGGAGCCTGGTGGCCGTTCAGGCGTCGTTCAGCAGGCCGATGAGGAGGTCCTTCACGGCGGTGGACTCGTAGGCGTCGCGGTCGAAGGGGCCGAGAAGGAGCGGGCCATCGGCCGGGGAGTCGGGCAGGCGGCCGTGGCTGCCGCGGACGGGGGACGGGTCGAGAGGGATCACCGACATCGTGTAGCGGAAGCCAAGGAGCTTCCTGGCCAGCGCCATTCCCGCACGCACCTTGACGAAGGGGTCGGAGGGGTCCATGAAGAGTTCGGCGGGGTCATAGCCGGGCTTGCGGTGAATGTCCACCAGGCGGGCGAAGTCGGGGGCGCGGTCGTCGGAGAGCCAGTAGTAATACGTGAACCAGGCGTCCGGCTCCGCCACCGCGACCAGCTCGCCGGCCCGCTCGTGGTCCAGACCGTACTTCGCCTGGCCGGTGCGGTCGAGGAGCTCGTCGACGCCGGGGAGCTCGGCAATGACCGCCCGGGTTCGCTCCAGGTCGGCCGGGTCGCGGACGTAGACGTGGGCGAGCTGGTGGTCGGCCACGGCGAAGGCGCGCGACGCCCACGGGTCGAGGTATTCCATGCCGGCCTGGGTGTAGACCTCCAGGAGCCCGGCTGACCGCAGGGCCCGGTTGATGTTCACCGGCCTGGCGGCCGGTGTGATGCCGTACTCGGAGACGACCACGATGGTCGCGTCCTCGGCGAGGAGCGGGGTCAGGGCAGCGTCCACCTGCTGGGCGGCCGCCACCGCCTCCGGGCCCGCGGGGCCGTGGCGCTGCAGGTCGTAGTCGAGGTGCGGGACGTAGACCATGAGCAGGTCGGGGCGTTCCGCGTGCAGGATGTGGCGCGCGGCGCCGACGATCCAGCGGGTGGAGGCGATCCCGGCCGTCGGCCCCCAGTAGTTGAACAGGGGGAAGGTGCCGAGCTCGGCCTCCAAGGCGTCGTGGAGGGACGGCGGGCGGGTGTAGCAGTCGGGGGACTTGCGGCCGTCGGCGTGGTAGATCGGGCGCGGCGTGACGAGGATGTCGCTGGCCGCGCCCATGGCGTACCACCAGCAGACGTTGGCTGTGCGCGCGCCCGGCACCGCGCTCCATAACTGCTCCCCTTGGATCAGCGCGTTATGCTGGCGCCACAGGAAGATCTCGCCCAGGTCCCTGAAGTACCAGCCGTTGCCCACGATGCCGTGCTCGCGCGGCATCGTGCCCGTCAGCAGCGTGGCCTGCATGGAGCAGGTCACCGCGGGCAGGACCGGGCGCAGCGAGGCGGCGTTGCCGACCTTGGCGACGTTGGGCATATGGGCCAGCAGGGCCGGGGTCAGGCCGACCACGTTGATCACGACGAGGGGCGCCATCACAGCTCCTTCAGGCCGAGCTCGGCCAGCCGGCCGCGCGTCCAGTCGAGTTCGGCCGCGATGCCCTCGGCCGCGTCGGACGGGCCTCCCGGCATGACCGTCCAGGTGTACGTCTCGACCTCGACGTGCCGCGTGAGCGCGGTGTCACCCCCGAGGAGGGTGCGCAGCAGCCCGCGCAGATAGGGAGCCGTGGTCGTCAGCGGCGGCGGGAGCTCGGCGTGCAGCGGCATGTGGAAGTGGACGCGCCACGTCTCGCCCGGGGGCAGCGCCCCGCCCATCGCCTCGCCCAGGTCGTCGGTGAAGCCCGAGGCCGAGCGGGTCTGGTGGAGGAAACGATGCTCGTCGTAGGCGGCGAGCGCGCTCTGCGTGTACGGCGCGGCCTCCAAGGCGCAGGAGGCCTGCAGCTTGACGATCGGGAGGGTGAGGTCGGGAGGGTCTTCGAAGCCGACCGCCGCGTGGCAGGCATCCAGGCAGAGGCCGAGCAGGTCCAGGTGCGGCAGGAGGGCGGTGGCCTGCGGGGTGGTCTCCACGATGCAGCCGGGCTCCGGTTCGAAGCCGACCCGGATGGTCTTGCCGGAGCGTGAGGAGAGCGTGTGCAGCTCATCACACAGTGTCGCGATATTTCGGGAAACGGCCTCCGCCTTGGTGGGGGTCCAGTCCGTACGCCACGCCAGGGGGAGGGTCGAGATCGTGCCCTCCGCGACGTCGGCCGGCAGCAGCTGGGCAAGGATTTCCGCCAGGTCGAGCGTGTACCGCAACCGTGACGGCGACGCCCAGTCGGGCTCGTACACCCGATATTTCACGACCTCCTGCTGGAAGCCCCGGTAGGGGAAACCGTTGAGCGTCACGACCTCGAGACCGAGCCGCTCGAGGGCGGCGCGCAGCCGTACCAGCTCGGAGGGGTCGGCGAGCAGCGCCGACGCGACGTCGCGTGACAGCCACAACCCCAGCCCGAGGCGGTCCACGCCGAGCAGCGAGCGGACTCGGGAGCACGCGCCGGCGAGTTGGTCGTGAATGCCGGTCAGGGTCTCGGCGGGGTGGACGTTGGTGCAGTAGGCGAGGTGGACGGTCGAGCCGTCCGGGTGGCGGAAGCGCATCAGCCGCCCCGCTTGATCGTGTTGCCGGCGTAGTCGGGGGCGTCGGTGACCGCGTCGGAGAGTTTGCCGCTCTGGCCGTAGAAGGCGACCGGGTTGCGCCACAGCACCTGGTCCACGTCGTCGTCGGTGAACCCGGCCACGAGCATCTGCTCGGCGACCTCGCGGGTCTTGAGCGGGTCGCTCTTGCCCCAGTCGGCAGCGGAGTTCACCAGCACGCGGTCGGTGCCGTACGTGCGGAGGATGGCCACCATCCGATCGGGATCCATCTTCGTATCCGGATAGATCGAGAAACCCATCCAGCAACCGGACTCGGCGACCATGCCGACGGTCAGCTCGTTGAGATGATCGACGACGACCAGCTCGGGGGCCAGGCCGGCCGCGCGGACGACGTCGAGGGAGCGGCGGGTGCCCGCGGCCTTGTCACGGTGCGGGGTGTGCACCAGCACCGGCAGCTCCGCCTCGACCGCGAGCTGCAGTTGCGCCTCGAAGGCTTTGTCCTCCGCCGGGGTCATCGAGTCGTAGCCGACCTCACCGACCGCGACGACCGAGTCCTTCAGCAGGTAGCGGGGGAGCTCGGTGAGCACCTCGGCGCAGCGCGGGTCGTTGGCCTCCTTCGGGTTGAGCGCCAGGGCACAGTGGTGGCGGATGCCGTACTGCGCCGACCGATACGGCTCCCAGCCGAGCAGCCCGTCGAAGTAGTCGAGGAAGCTGCCCACGTTCGTCCGCGGCTGCCCCAGCCAGAAGGCGGGCTCGACCAGCGCCCGCACGCCGGCGTCGCGCATCCGCTCGTAGTCGTCGGTGGTGCGTGAGGTCATGTGGATGTGGGGGTCGAAGATTCGCATCGTCAGAGCCTTTCGAGCACGTCCTGGGGCACCTGTCGTCCGGCCGCCTGCCGTTCGGCCGCATAGTCGGCGAGCATCCTGGCGAGCTCGGCGTCGTAGCGCCGGTCGAGCTCGGATATCGAGGCCAGCGGGATCGACATGAACACGCACTTGAGCACGGCCTGCCGGAAGGCATGATCATCCAGCCACCGCGAAGAGGGGAGCGCCGCCTCCACCAGCCGCGCGTCGTTGGTCCGCAACGCGTCCTCCACCAGCGGCAACGCATCGAAGCCGAGCTCCAGCCCGGGCAGCGCGCGCAGGATCGCGAGCCGTTCGCCCGCGTCCCCGCGCCAATACAGCTCCGCGACTGTGCGCGCGTCCGCACCGGCCAGCAGCCGCGCCCGTGCCTGCGCGCCGCCTCGCCGTTCGGCCTGCGGGAAGAGCCGGTATATCGCCTCAGGGTTCTGTTCGATGTCCTGTACGGCTTGCGCCGTCCAGTCGCTCATGTGTCCTCCGGAGAAACTCGATCGATCGGCGGGCCACGTCCGGCGCGGCGTGGCCGTGCCGGGCGAGCTCGACCGCGACCAGCCCGTCGTAGCCGCCGAGCGCGTCCAGCGCCGCGGGGAAGTCGACCGTGCCCGTCCCGAACTCCAGGTGCTCGTGGACGCCTCGGCGCATGTCCTCGATCTGGACGTGCACGAGGTACGGCAGCGCCCGCCGCACGCACTCCGCCACCGTCATGGGCTCCACGCAGTGGCAGTGGCCGATGTCCAGGGTGAGCCCGAACCTGGGGTGCCCGTCCAGCAGGGCGCGCAGCCTTTCGTAGGCGTCGAGGGTGTCGATGAACATGCCGGGCTCCGGTTCGAACGCGAGCATGACGCCCTGCCGGTCGGCCGCGTCGAGCAGCGTCGCGCACCCGCGGACGAGCCGCTCCCACGCCTCGTCCACCGAGACGTCCGGCAGGGCGCCGCTCCACAGATGAACGATCGGCGCCCCGAGGTCCACCGCCACGCTCATGGCCCGGGTCAGGAAGTCGATCCTGTGCTCGGCGCCGTCGCTGAGCAGCGTGGGGTGGTGCTTGCGCCACGGGTCCAGCGTGTAGCGGCCACCCGTTTCGACGACGGCTTCCAGGCCGAGGCTCGCCAGCAGTTTGCCCGTCGCCGCCACCTCCGCGGCCAGGCCCGGAGCGTAGGGGTCGAGATGGCCGTGGTCCAGAGTGATCGCCGCGCCCCGGTAGCCGAGGCCGGCCAGGACCTCGAGCGCCTCCGGGAGACGGTGGTCGCCGAACCCGTTCGTGCAGTAGGCCCACTTCATGAGGTGGCCATCCGCGCCGACAACCACCGGCCCACGGGGTGCGCGGCCAGCAGCGCTCCCGCCTGCTTCCTGCGGCCCCCGCCCGCCACCGCGGTGGCCTGCAGAGGGAGGAGGGCGAGGATGCCGAGCCGTACGGCCTGCCGGACCTGATCCGGGCCGGGTGTCACCCGCAGCCGGGCTACGGCTGTGGCGGTGAGCGCCGCGTAGCCCGTGAGCAGCGCGACCGCCGTCACGCGGTCCGCAGCCGTCGCCTGTTCCCCGGACAACGCGACCGCCCTCACGCGGTCCGCGGCCGTCGCGTGCTCCCCGGACAACGCGACCGCCGTCACCCGGTCCGGGACTTCGCCCATCCTCGGTCCCATTGCCTTGGTGCGCAGCGCGGGGAGGCAGGCGGCCGCGGCGAGACCGGTGGCGGCAGCGGTCGTGGCGAGCGCCCCTCTCACGGTGCCGGGGGTCGCTCCCTTCACTTCGGCGCGTCCCAGAATGCTGATCCCGTAGGTGTGCGCGCCCACGGCCAGCGCGACGGGCAGCGCGCTCGCCCAGCCTCTTGCGCCCGTTCCGGCAGCACCGCTCCGGCCGGTCGCGCCGAGGAGCACGTCCAGTGCGCGGCAGGTGGCCATCGCGGCCGGACCGGCGGCCGTGTGCTTGAGTCTCAGGTCGTAGGCCCAGACGGCGCCGGCGAGCAGGCCTGCCGTTGCCAGCGCGCGACGGCCGCCGCTCAGCGCGGCCACGGCCAGGCCCGCACCGGTCAGCCCGGCGGCCATCGCCAGCGCCCGGCCTTCGGCCACGCGTCCGGACGGGATGGGGCGCTCGGGGCGGTCGAGTGCGTCGGCGTCGCGGTCCGCCCAGTCGTTGAGCGCCATGCCGGACCAGTACAGCAGGGTCGAGGCCACCCCCAATCCGGGAGCCCACCGAACCCGGGCGGCCGCCGCACCCGCCATGGTGTCGCCGGGCACCGACACGGCGGCGGGTGCTCTGACGAGCTCCAGCAGTGCCCGCGCGCCGTCGTTCACGCCAGGTCCCGGGCGAAGGCGCGCAAACGTTCGTACTGGGTGGGTAACCGGTGTTCGTCGCTGCCCAAGGGGTCCTTGAAGAAGTAGGCCAGGTCCGGCAGGAGGCCGGTGCGCCCCTTCTCGTGCGCGCGGGCGACCAGTCGCGCCAGGTCCAGCACGAGCGGTGCCGCCAGCGCGGAGTCGCAGCCCTGCCAGGTGAACTGCAAGGCCATCCGCACCCCGAGGAACCCCTCGAAAGAGACGTGGTCCCACGCCGTCTTCCACTCGCCGAAGTCGGGGACGAAGTCGATGTGGGTCTGGCCGTCGACCTCCTGGCCCAGGACGCCTGCCACGGCCCGGCCCTTGGAGATCTCCTTGCTGGACCTGGCGGCCGGGTCGGCGAGCGTGGCGCCGTCGCCGCCGCCCAGCAGGTTGAGACCCGACCAGGACCGCACCCGCAGCGCACGCCCGGCGAACATCGGCGCGAGCGCGCTCTTGACGAGGGTCTCGCCGGTCTTGCCGTCACGGCCGGCGTACGGCACGCCCCGCGCGACGGCCAGCTCGGCGAGGGCCGGGAGGGCCGGTCCGGTGGACGGGGTGAATTCGACATAGCCGCAACCGGCGCTGAAAGCCGCGTACGCGTAGCGCGAGCTGGGCGGCAACAGGTCGAGATCCAGCGACTCCAGGCGCCCGAAGCCGGGGTGCCAGGCGACGGGCGGCTCCGTCGAGGAGACGTTGACGACCACGACCCGGTCCAGGCCGTGCCGCTCGCGGAACGCCGCCAGATCCTCGATCAGCCGGTCGATCGGAGCGTTGCCCGGCCTGATCTCCGCGTCCGTCTCGTCGAGATCGCGCGCCAGCAGGGTGGGGAAGGAGGCGGGAAGCACACCGGCCTCGCTGAGCCGTTCGGCGCGCTTGCGTAACGAGGTCTCGACGATGTCATGGCCGCCGAACACGAGGTCACCGATCGCGGGCAGGCCGGTCGCGTCGCCTGGAGAGAAGTCCGTCGTCTCGGTGACGCACCCTTGCGCGGTAGTCAGACCTGCCTTGATGGCGGCGGCCCCGGTGACAACCGTGGTCGCCACCGAACCGCGGGCGCCGATGAGCCATACCCCGACCCCAGCCACAGGACCTCCATCATTCGCCGATGATCACATATAAGTCCTGAAATTTAGGGATGTAAAGGGTCAATTTTGTCGATCAAGGCGCAGACATACGCCGATGAGTTAGCTGAAGTCGACGACCCGGTCCACCGCGGCCGGTGTGAGCACGTGCTCGATCACCATCGTGGCCGCGCCGCTCACGCCCGCCCGATCCCCCAGGGAACTGGCCCGGATGTCGAGTCGCTGGGTGGCCAGCGGCAGGGACCGACCGTACACGACCTCGCGTACTCCGGCCAGTAGGTGCTCGCCGGCCTCCGCCAGGTCACCGCCGATCACGATCGTGGTGGGGTTGAAGAAGTTGACGATCGAGGCCAGGACCAGGCCGATCTCGCGGCCGCTCTCCCGCACAAGCTTGATGGCCTCGATGGTGCCGCCGCGCACGAGCCGTACGACGTCACGGGTGCCCTCCACCTGCAACTGCGCCGCGAGCGCTCCGCCGCCGGCGATGGCCTCCAGGCAGCCGATGTTGCCGCAGCGGCACAGCGCCTGGTCGGCGGAGGGCACGCGGACGTGGCCGATGTCGCCCGCGGCACCCTGCGCGCCGCGGTGCAGGCGGCGCTCGCTGATGATGCCGCAGCCGATGCCGGTGCCCACCTTGACGAAGATCATGTGTTCCACGTTGGGAGCGGTGGCGCGGTGCTCGCCGAGCGCCATGATGTTCACGTCGTTGTCGACCAGGACGGGCGCGTTGATCTTGCCGTGGAGCCATTCGAGGACGGGGAAGCCGTCCCAGCCGGGCATGAGCGGCGGGTTGATGGGGCGGCCGCTCGTGTGCTCGACCGGACCGGGCAGCCCGAGGCCGATGCCTCCGATGTCGCTGATATCGCGATCGGTCAGCAGGCCGGCGGCAGTATCCAGGAGCCAGGTCAGGCAGCGCTCGGGACCGCTGTCGATCGGCACGTCCGCGGTCTGTTCGGCGAGCACCGCGCCGCTGAGGTCCGTGAGCGCCACCCGCGCATGCGTCACGCCCAGGTCGGCGGCGAGCACGAGCCGGGCCCGCGGGTTGAACGCGAACGCCGTCGCGGGCCGTCCGCCCGACGAGATCGCCTCCT
The DNA here is from genome assembly GCF_052245915.1 of Nonomuraea sp. 10N515B. Classification (NCBI taxonomy): domain Bacteria; kingdom Bacillati; phylum Actinomycetota; class Actinomycetes; order Streptosporangiales; family Streptosporangiaceae; genus Nonomuraea; species Nonomuraea sp. 10N515B. The sequence continues at coordinate 105,579 of NZ_JBQQBQ010000020.1, read as the reverse complement.
CGACGGGCAGGATCCAGCGCTGGTCCAGCAGCGCGTCCAGCCGCTGGGAGAGCGTCGACCTGGCCAGGCCGGTGAGCTGGACCAGCTCGGCACGGGTGCGGGCCTGGCCGTCGCGCAGGATCGAGAGCAGGGCCCCCGGCGATTCATGGGTCAACGCAGCCCCTTCCGCTGAGCATTAAGTCCAAGATTACTCCAGCTTTTGATTGACCGTCGGCAGAAGTCCGATCTACGATCTCGCAACATGGAGGATATAGGCCGGAAATCGGCCGAAAACTCCCGGCTGCTGCGGATGACCGGCATCGGGAAGAGCTTCCTCGGCGTCCGGGTGCTCACCGGCGTCGACCTTGACGCGGCGCCCGGCGAGGTACACGCGGTCGTGGGCGAGAACGGCGCGGGCAAGTCCACGCTCATGAAGATCCTCGCCGGGGTGCACGCTCCCGACGAGGGCACGATCGAGATCGATGGCCGGCGGGTGTCGTTCGGCCATCCGCTGGAGGCGCAGCGGGCCGGAGTCGCGATCATCTATCAGGAGTTCAACCTGCTGCCCGAGCGCAGCGTGGCCGAGAACGTCTTCCTCGGTCGCGAGCCCTCCCGCCGCGGCCTCGTCGACGCGGCCGCCATGGTCAGGGAGACCGAGCGGCTCCTGGCGGAGCTGGGCGAGGACTCCTTCGGTCCCCGCGACCCCGTCAAACGGCTGTCCGTCGCGCAGCAGCAGGTGGTCGAGATCGTCAAGGCGCTCTCGCTGGACGCCAAGATCGTGGTGATGGACGAGCCCACGGCCGCGCTCGCCGAGCACGAGGTGGAGTTGCTGTATCGGCTGGTGCGGCGATTACAGGAGCGTGGTCTCGTGGTCCTCTACATCTCCCACCGCCTGCGCGAGGTCTTCGACCTGGCCTCCCGGGTGACCGTGCTCAAAGACGGCGCCCGCGTCGCCTGCGTGGAGACCGCCGCCACCGCTCCGGACGAGCTCATCCGCCTGATGGTCGGCCGTGATCTCGGCACCTACTTTCCGCCCCGCTCCTCTGCCGCGGGAGAGGTCCGGCTCAGCGTCACGGGCGGCGGCAACGCTCGCTTACACGACATCTCCCTTGAATTACGCGCCGGCGAGATCGTCGGCCTCGCCGGACTGCAGGGCTCCGGGCGTACCGAGCTCGTCAAGGCCCTGTTCGGCGCCGAACCCTTCACCAGCGGCACCATGACCCCCCTACGCCCGCGCTCCGTACGTGAGGGCGTCGCCGCCGGGCTCGGCCTGGTCACCGAGGACCGCAAGGCAGAAGGCCTGGCGCTCCGCCAATCCGTCCGCGACAACGCGCTGCTCGTGGCCCGCGCCGCCGGCCGGCGGGTCCCCGCCCTGACCGCTCTCCTGGAGCGGGTACGGCTGTCGCCGCCGCGCCAGGAGCAGGAAGTCCGGTACCTGTCCGGCGGCAACCAGCAGAAGGTCGTCCTGGCCAAGTGGCTCGTCATGGCACCGGACGTCCTCCTCTTCGACGAACCCACCCGCGGCGTCGACGTCGGCGCGAAGGCGGCCATTCACGACCTGATGCGCTCGGTGGCCGAGGAGGGGACCGCGATCCTGATGATCTCTTCTGAACTGCCCGAACTGATCGGCATGAGCGACCGCATCCTCGTCCTGCGCGACGGCCGCCTGGCCGGCGAGCTCCCCGCCGGGGCTTCAGAGGAAGCCATCATGCACCTGGCCGCGGGGGAGGAGGCCTCGTGACCGCGCCGGGACCCCGGGTGGCCGAGACCCGCACCTCGCCGGGCCGCAACGGCGCGACCGGGAACGGAGGAGCCCGGCGTTCGTGGACGGCGCTCAACCCGACGAAGGTCGTCTACCTCGCGCTCGTAGCCGTCATCGCGATCGGGTGGCTGCTCGTGGCCATCGACGGCGGGAACTTTCTCACCCTGGAAACCATCGTCGGCATCCAGCAGCGATCCGCGGCCCTCGGCATCGTGGCGGTCGGCCAGACGCTGGCGATCCTGGCCGGATCGCTCGACCTCTCGGTGGCCTACCTCATCAGTCTCAGCTCCCTGGTGGCGGCCGAGATCATGGAAGCGGGCAGCGTCCCGGGAGGCGTGGCGGCCGTCATCGGGATCAGCGCGCTCGTCGGCCTCGTCAACGGGCTGGTGATCACCAAGCTCAAGGTGCACGCCTTCATCGCCACCCTCGGCGTGGCACTGATCATCAAGGGCATCCTCGACCACCTCTACGACGGCCCGGCGGGCAAAGTCCCCGAGTCGTTCCAGCATCTCGGCTACGACCGCATCGGTCCCATCCCCGTCTCGGCCCTGCTCTGGGCCGCGGTGGCCGGCGCCGCGTGGTTCCTGCTGTCCAGGAGCAGATACGGCTACCGCGTCTACGCGGTAGGCGGCGACGTCGAGGTGGCCAGGCTCTCGGGCGTCAGAACGGATCGCGTGGTCATCGTCACGCACGTGCTCTGCTCCTTGTGCGCCGGCATCGCCGGGTTGCTGCTCGCCAGCAGGCTCGGCGCCGGCGTCCCCACGGTCGGCACCGACGGCGGCTACGACCTGGAGTCCATCGCGGCGGTCGTCCTGGGCGGAACCGCGCTGGCGGGCGGGAAGGGCGGGGTCGCGGGCACGGTCGGCGGTGTCCTCCTCCTGGCGGTGCTGGACAGCATCTTCAACCAGCTCGAGGTCAACTCCTTCTTCAAGGACGTCGTCCGGGGCGTCGTCATCGTGGCCGCCGTCGCGATCTATGCCAGGAGGCGGAAGTCATGAAGCGCACCCTGCCGATCTTCGCCGTCCTGCTGGTCCTGCTGGCGGCCATCGCGCTGGCCAATCCCTTCTTCCTGGAACCCGCCGGGTTCCTGGCGTTCGTCAAGCGGGCCGCGCCGCTGGTGATCCTGGCGGCGGGCCAGTACTTCGTGATCGTGTCCGGCGAGTTCGACCTGTCCGTGGGCTCGCTGGTCACCGCCGAGGTCGTCATCGCCGCCCGCCTGATCGACGGGAACGAGGCGGCCACCTGGCCGGTGCTCGCCCTGCTGATCGGGTTCGGCCTGCTCGTGGGCCTGGTCAACGGCGTGGTGACGACACTGCTGCGGGTGCCGTCGTTCATCACCACGCTCGGCATGCTGCTCATCCTGACCGGTGCGGTCTTCCTCTGGACGGGCGGCGCGCCCAGGGGAGCGCTGTCGCAGGCGTTCCGCGTCTTCGGCCGCGACACGCTGTGGGCCGTCCTCATCCTGCTCGCGGTGGGCGTGGCCGCGGTCCTGCTCATGCGCGCCGACTTCGGCCGCACGCTCATCGCCACCGGCGACAACGAGCGGGCGGCCGCCCTGTCGGGAGTCAGGGTCAACGGGGTCAGGATCCTCGCCTTCGTGATCTCCGGGCTGGCCGCGGCCGTGGCCGGGATCCTGCTCGGTGGGTTCGCCGGCGTCTCCGCCCAGGTCGGGCAGGGCCTGGAGTTCTCGGCGATCACCGCCGTCGTCCTCGGCGGCGTGGTCCTCGGCGGCGGGCGTGGCTCGGTCGTGGCCGCCATGGCCGGCGCGTTCACCCTGGAGGCGTTGTTCACGCTGCTCAACCTGTACGGGATCTCGGGGGCACTGGAGTTCACCGTGCAGGGCGTCATCATCATCGCCGCTGTCGCCGCGGGAGCCGTTCGACTGCCGTGGAAGTTCACCCCCCGAAAAGGAGACGCCCATGTCGCGTCATAAAGCCATAGTCGCGGTGTTCGCGCTACTCGTCATCGCGGGATGCACCAGCGACAAGCCGACCGCCACCGTCACCCAGTCGTCCGCGGCCCCGAGCAGCCAGGCGCCGGCCGCGGGGACCGGGGAGCAGTCGAAGTTCTTCGTCCAGGCCGACTACGACGCGCAGCTCGCCATGCGGTCGCAGACCGCCGAGGGCCCCTCGGACAAGCCGTGGGAGCAGGCGATCGCGCCGCAAATGATCGACACCGCGAAGTACAAGAAGGACGGGCCGTACAACCTGTGCTTCTCCAACGCGGCCGTCAACAACCCGTGGCGGCAGGTCGGCTGGAAGACCATGCAGGCCGAGGTGGCCGAGCACAAGGAGATCGCCAAGCTGACCGCGCTGGACGCGGAGGGCAAGGATGACAAGCAGATCTCCGACATCGCCGAGCTGCAGGCCAAGGGCTGCGACGCGCTGATCATCTCGCCGAACACCACCGCCACCCTCACCCCGGCGGTCAAGGGCGCCTGCGACAAGCTGCCGGTGATCGTGTTCGACCGCGGCGTCGAGACCGACTGCCCGGTGACGTTCATCAAGCCGATCGGCGGGTACGCCTTCGGCGCCGACGCCGCCGAGTTCCTCGTCGAGAAGGTGCCGGCGGGCGGGAAGATCCTGGCGCTGCGCATCCTGCCGGGCGTGGACGTGCTGGAGACCCGCTGGTCGGCGGCGAAAGTGACGTTCGACAAGAGCCAGCTCCAGGTCGTGGGTGTGGAGTTCACCGACGGCGACGCGGCCAAGACCAAGAGCATCGTCAGCGACTACATCCAGCGGCACGGCAAGATCGACGGCGTCTGGATGGACGCGGGCGCCACCGCCGTCGCCGCGATCGAGGCGTTCGAGGACGCCGGCCAGCCGGTCCCGCCGATCAACGGCGAGGACCAGCAGGACTTCCTGCAGAAGTGGAAGGACGGCAACCTCACCGCCATCGCGCCCACCTACCCGACCTACCAGTGGCGCACGCCGATCATCGCCGCGCTGAAGATCCTCAAGGGTGAGCAGGTGCCCAAGACCTGGAACCTGCCGCAGCCGAAGATCACCGCGGAGAACCTGACCACCTACCTCAAGCCCAACATGCCGCCGCTGCACTACGCGCTCTGCGGCTGCGAGACCCTGCCCGGCTTCCCGGAGAAGTGGGGCGGCAAGAAGTGAACATCGGGGTCAACACCTGGGTGTGGACCTCGCCCCTGACCGACGGTGACCTGGAGAGGCTCGCTCCCCAGGTCGCCGCCTGGGGGTTCGACGTCATCGAGCTGCCGGTCGAGCAGCCGGGCGACTGGGACCCGGCGCGCGCCGCCGACCTCCTCGCCGAGCACGGACTCAAGGCCACGGTGGTGCTGGTCATGCCGCCAGGGCGGGAGCTCGTCGCCTCCGACGCGGTCAAGGAGACCCAGGACTACCTCCGCCACTGCATGGACGTGGCGGTCACCGTGGGCTCGCCGGTCATCGCGGGCCCCGCCTACACCTCGGTCGGCCGGACCTGGCGCATGTCGCCCGGCGAGCGCCGCGCCGCCTACGCCGAGCTGCGGGAGAACCTGAAACCGCTGGTCGACCACGCCGATGTGCGGATCGCGGTCGAGCCGCTCAACCGCTATGAGACCAGCCTGATCAACACCGTCGAGCAGGCCCTGGACGCCCTTCCGCCGGGCGTCGACCTGGCTCTCGACATCTACCACATGAACATCGAGGAGAAGGATCCGGTGGCGGCCGTACGGAGCGCCGCCGGCCGGATCGCGCACGTCCAGGTCTGCGGCACCGACCGCGGCACCCCGGGCCAGGACCGCTTCGACTGGCCCGCCTTCACCCAGGCCCTGCATGACGTCGGGTACGCGGGGCCGCTCGTCATCGAGTCCTTCACCGCCCACAACCAGACCATCGCCACCGCCGCCTCCATCTGGCGGCCGCTCGCTCCCAGCCAAGACGCTCTAGCCATCGACGGACTGACCTTCCTCAGAACACTCTGAAATCACCGGAGATCCGCCATGCGTCGGTTCCTTGCTGCCCTCATCCTGCTCTTCTTACCTGCGAGCCCCGCTCTCGCCACCACCTCCCAGCAGGCTGCCTTCCGCGCCCTGCTCTTCACGAAAGCCGTCGGCTACGTCCACGGCTCCATCCCCGCCGGCATCCAGATGATCAAGGATCTCGGCGCCGCGAACGACTTCGAGGTCGTCCAGACCGACGACTCCAGCGTCTTCAACGACGCCAACCTCGCCACCTTCGACGTGGTGATCATGCTGCAGAACTCCGGCATGGTGTGGGAGAACGACGCCCAGCGGCAGGCCGTGCAGAAGTACGTCCGCTCCGGCAAGGGCATCGTCGGCATCCACAACACCCTCGACATGGGCATCGAGAGCGAGTTCCCCTGGTGGGACGAGCTGATCAACGGCGGCGCGCACATGCCCGCCCACTCGCCGGGCGTGCTGCAGGGCACCGCCAAGGTGACCGACCGGGTGCACCCGTCGACCAAGAACCTGCCGCTGCGCTGGCAGCGCCCCGAGGAGTGGTACAACTTCTCACCCAACCCGCGCGGCAACGTGCACGTGCTGGTCGCCGCCGACGAGACCACCTACGACCCGGGGTCGGCGAAGATGGGGCCCGACCACCCGATCTCCTGGTGCCGCAAGGCCGAAGGCGGCAAGGTGTGGGCCACCGCCATGGGCCACGACAACGCCGCCTACGCCGAGCCGCTCTTCCGCGAGCACGTGCTCGGCGGCGTCCAGTGGGCCGCGGGCGCGGTCGAGGGAGACTGCGGCGGCACCGTCACCACCAGCTTCGAGAAGGTGACGCTCGACGACAACACCGCCGACCCGATGGAGCTGGACGTCGCCCCGGACGGGCGGGTCTTCTACGTGCAGCGCAAGGGCGAGATCAAGATCTACAAGCCGGACACGCACACCACCCTCACCGCCGCCACGCTGAGCGTCTACACCGGTGGCGAGGACGGCCTGGTCGGCATGGAGCTCGACCCGAAGTTCGCGGAGAACGGGTGGATCTACGTCTACTGGTCGCCGGAGAGCAGCGAGACGGACGTCAACCGGCTGTCCCGCTTCACCGTCAGCGGTGACACGATCGACCTCGCGACCGAGAAGAAGATCCTCGAGGTGCCCGCGTACCGGCAGCGCACCTACCCCGAGCCCGGCCACACCGGCGGCGCGGTGGAGTTCGGGCCGGACGGCACGCTCTACCTCAGCACCGGCGACGACGTGCCGCCGAACCTGTCGCCCGACTGGCAGGGATACGCGCCGATCGACTGGCGGCCCGGCCAGCAGATGCTCGACGCCGCCCGCACCGCGGGCAACACCAACGACCTGCGCGGCAAGATCCTGCGCATCACGCCGACGGCCGACGGCGGCTACACCATCCCGGCCGGGAACCTCTTCGCCGAAGGGACCGCCAAGACCAGGCCCGAGATCTACGCCATGGGCTTCCGCAACCCCTTCCGCTTCACCGTGGACCAGAAGACCGGCTACGTGCACGCCGCCGACTACGGCCCCGACCGCGGCGGACCCACCACCGACCGCGGGCCGGAGGGACTGGTCGAGTACAACGTCATCAAGAAGGCCGGCAACTACGGCTGGCCGTTCTGCCACGGCGACAACCAGCCCTACGCGCCCTACAACCCCGACACCAAGGTCGTCGGGCCCAAGTTCAACTGCGCGGCTCCGGTCAACGACTCGCCCAACAACACTGGGCTGACCGAGCTGCCGCCGATCGAACTGCCCGTCATGTGGTACGGCTACGGCGCCTCGCCGGCCTTCCCCGAGCTCGGGGAAGGTGGCTCGGCGCCGATGAGCGGGCCGGTGTACCGCTACGACGCCGCCAACCCGTCCACCACGAAGTTCCCCGCCTACTTCGACGGCAAGAACTTCTTCTACGAGTGGTCGCGCCACTACGTGAAGACCATCCACCTCGACGACCAGGACAAGGTCCTCAAGATCGACCCGTTCCTGGGCTCGTTCACCAAGCCGATGGACATGACCTTCGGCCGTGACGGCTCGATGTACCTGCTGGAGTGGGGGAGCTCCTTCGGGGGCGGCAACAACGACTCCGGCCTCTACCGGATCGACTACTCCGCCGGCACCCGGTCCCCGGTCGCCAAGGCCACCGCGTCGAAGACCGACGGACCCGCGCCGCTCACCGTCGAGTTCGACAGCGCCGGCAGCTACGATCCCGACGGCGACCCGTTCGACGTGGCGTGGGACTTCGATGGCGACGGCACGGTCGACTCGACCGCCGCCAAGGCCTCGCACACCTACACGGCCAACGGCCGCTTCACCGCCCAGCTCCGGCTCAAGGACACCACCGGCAAGGAGGGGTTCTCCAACGTCGAGATCACCGTCGGCAACACCAGGCCCGTGGTGAGCGTGGAGACGCCGCTGGACGGGACACTCATCGAGTTCGGGCAGGACGTCCCATACAAGGTGAAGGTCACCGACGCCGAGGACGGCACGATCGACTGCACCAAGGTCTTCGTCAACCCCGGGCTCGGCCACGACGACCACGAGCACGAGACCGTCGACAAGCCCGGCTGCGAGGGCACGATCTCCACCAGCGACATCGGCGGCCACCCCGCCGGCGCCAACCTCTACTACGTCATCAACGCCCACTACGCCGACCAGGGCGAGAACTCGCTGACCGGATACGCCAAGGTCGTCCTGCAGCCCAAGCGCAAGCAGGCCGAATACTTCAAGGCCTCCTCCGGCGTCCGCGTCATCGACCAGGCCGGGGCCGAGAGCGGCAAGCGCATCGGCGACATCAGCAACAACGACTGGATCGCCTTCACCCCGATGGACCTCAACGGGATCACCTCGGTCGCCTTCCGGCTGTCCAGCCCGTACGGCGGCGGCTCCATCGAGCTGCACGCGGACTCACCCACCGGCACGCTCCTGGCCACCGCGCCCGTGCACAACACCGGCGGATGGGACACCTACCAGATGACCGCCGCCGTCCCGGTCACGTCGGACGTGCGCACCAAGACGATCTACGCCGTGTTCAAGAACAGCCAGAACAACGCCTTCGACCTGGACGCCCTCCAGTTCACCGGCGAGAGCCAGGGCGGCGGCCTGGAACCCGGCACCTACACCATCACCGCCCAGCACAGCGGCAAGAACGTCACCCCCAAGGACGCCTCCGTCGCCGACGACGCGCCGATCGTGCAGATGACCGCCGGCACGGGAGCCGAGCAGAAGTGGGAGGCCGTGCCGCTGGCGGACGGCGGCTACCAACTCAAGAACGTCAAGAGCGGCAAGTGCCTCGACGTCCCCGGCGGCTCCACCACGCCCGGCACCCAGCTGGTCCAGTGGGCGTGCCACCCGGCCGGGCACGGGCATCTCAACAACCAGCGGTTCTTCCCGGCGGCCACCGGTGAGACGTACAAGATCACGGCGGCGGCGAGCGGTCTCTGCCTCGACATCAGCGGGGTCTCCCAGGACGACGGCGCCGCGGTCGTCCAGTGGACGTGCACCAACACCGACAACGAGAGGTTCCGCTTCTCTCCGGTGGCGGGCGCCGACAAGACGCCGCCGGTGACCACCGCCAAGGCGGCCGAGCCGAACGGAGGCGACGGCTGGTACAAGAGCGGCCCGGTCGAGGTCACGCTGACCGCCAAGGACGACGCCAGCGAGGTGGCCGCCACCGAATACAGCCTCGACGGCGGCGCCTGGACGCCCTACAGCGAGCCGATCCTCGTCAGCGGGGATGGCACGCGCAAGCTGGACTACCGATCCCGCGACGGCGCGGGCAACGTGGAGGAGGCACGCACGCTCACGCTGAAACTCGACACCACCGCACCCACGACGACCGCGTCGTTCGCGCCGCCCAACTCCAGCGGGTGGAACAACGCCGACGTGCCCGTGGTCCTGGCCGCCACCGACGCCGGCTCCGGCGTCGCCCGCGTGGAGTACTCCCTCGACCAGGGGGCCTGGCAACCGTACACGGACAAGCCCGTCGTCGTGAGCGGCGACGGCAGCCACGAGGTCCGCTACCGGGCCGTCGACGTCGCCGGAACGTCCGAGCAGGAGAAGGCCGCCACGCTGAAGATCGACGGGACGCGCCCCACCCTCATGGTCTCCGGCGTCTCCGACGGCGAGGTCTACGGCGACTCGCAGGACCTGCGCATCACCTGGCAGGCGGTCGACTCCACCTCAGGGGTACGCAGCACGTTGGGCACCATCGACGGGACCGCCTACCCGGCGGACTCGGTGCTCCCGTTGTTCACCCAGTCGCTGGCCGGGCACACGGTCTCGGTCACGGCACTCGACAACGCGGACAACGCCATGACGACGGACGTCCGCTTCTCGGTGACCACGTCCCTCCGGGACATGCAGAATCTCATCGACCGCTTCCGCGCCACCTCCTGGATCTCCGCCGCCGAGCAGACGGCGCTGACCAAGGAGCTGACCCGCGCCAGAAAGGCGGAGGCCGGCGGCAATGACGCCAGGGCCGTCCGCCACCTAACCACCTTCAAGACGATCGCGATACAGCGGGCCGACGTCCGTCAGGTCCTCACCCGCGACGCCGACAAGATGATCGACGTCCTCTCCTAGGAACGCGATCTGTGAGAGCTGAGTGCGGCCCGGGGCCGGCGCCGGCGAGATCTTCGCCCTCCGCGCCGCTCCGGCCGCACTCAGCGGCGTCTCCAGCGTCTTCAGGCGCGGCTGTGGCCGTTGAGTGCTTCGCGGCGGTATTTGCGCCCGGTGGTCTCATGGACGCCGAGCGCACGGGCGAGCGCGGCCCCGGTCATGTTCGGATCCTGAGCGAGCAGGGCCGCCACCTGGGCTCGCCGGTCACCGTCCTCCGGGACCGCGTCCGCCGGCGCGTCCTGGCCGCTCTGTGGCGTGGCGTGCACCACCGGTTCCGGCTGCGGCGCCGGGTCTGAGGCGAAGCTCGGCGCGGTGGGCTCGGCGCGCGCTCGCTCCGGCTGCCCGGGGTCGCGCACCCGGTCGGCGAGTTCGCGACCCGAGCGGACCACCCACATGATCAGCTCGTACGAGATCACCAACGCGATGGCCGGCCACGCGGCCAGCGCCGCGGCCAAGGGGCCCCGCTCGATCCCGTGCAGGATGTTCGCCGCCAGCGTCGCGGCGACTCCCAGCGCCAGCGCCCAGCGGGCCAGTGCCGGCACCGGCAGGCGGTAGCGGGCACACCACAGCAGCACCATCGAGGAGGCGTAGATCATGCCGTCCACCGTCGCCGGGACCAGATGCGCCGACAGCTCGTCCTCGGCGCCGTACTTCTCGATCACCGCCACGGCATGCCAGTACGACACCCACGCGGCCACCGCCGCGACCGCCAGCACCACGGCCGTCATCGACGCACGAATCAGCCGATCTCCACCCCGAGGGGCCTGCTTGCCCGCATTCACTCCAGAAATGGTGCCATGCCGATGTCTCACTATGTGCCCATCAGTCACTTCTGTCGCACGCGATCGCCGTAACCGCCGGTGAATCAGGGGCTTTCGACTCAACTGCCGTATGGCTACTATCAGGCACCAATCGCCTACTTTGGCGATTTTCGTCATGGACTCACCGATCGGCGGAGGAGAGTGTCCTGCACGTGGCTGGATTGGGCAGGGGCGGGCGACGACGGACGGGGACCATGGACGACGGGGATGGGTCAGCAGGGTCAACGGGGAGCGAGCCGCGGCGACCTGCCGGTGCCCGCCGGCTGTCGTTGCGTACTGTGCTGCTCATTGTCGTGTTCGTGCCGAGCCTGACCTTCACCCCATTGCTGGCTTCGGGCATGTTCCAGCTGTCCAGTCAGTGGCGGTCGGAGAAGGCCCAGATGGACCTGGCCACCAAGACCGTCGGCGGACCGGCGGCCAACCTGTTCTTCAACCTTGACAAGGAGCGGCGGCTCACCGCGGAGGTGCAGGCCAACCCCGGTAACACCGCCCGTGACAAGCTGGCCAAGCAGCGCGCGGCGACCGACCAGGCCGTGAACGCCTTCCGTCCCCTGGCGGCCCTGAACCCCGCCAACGGACAGGAAGGGCTCACCGACGCCATCGCCGGGACCGTGAACGATCTCGGCCGCCTCGGCGAGCAGCGCCGGGTGGTGGACGCCGGCTGGTCCAGCGAGCAGAAGGCGTTCGACTACTACAGCGAAGTCCTCGAGTCGGACCTCAGCGTGCTGACCGCCCTCAGCAACACCGACGAGGGCCAGGTGAACAGCAAGGCGCAGACACTGGTCGACCTTTACTGGGTCGTCGACACCATCGGCCGCGAAGACGCCATTCTGGCTCGCGGCTGGGAGACGGGGCGCCTGACGAGGGACGAGTACGGCCTTGTCGCCGACGCCATCGGCACCAGGAAGCACCTCATGCAGTTCCGTGTGGTTCCCGCTCTCACCGGAAACGAGTCCCCGTACGGAAAGCTGACCGCCGGCAAGGCGTGGGGGACCATGACCGCGCTGGAAGGGCGGTTGATCGCCTCCGGGAGCGGCTCCGAGGGCGACCAGGTGCCGCTCCGCGACGACAGCGCGGAGTGGCGCTCCGCGGTGGACACGGTCACCGCGCAACTGCGGCAACTCCTCAACGTGCGATTCGAGAATGTCCGCACGATCGGCTACGACCACGCCGACATGCTCTTCACGGTCTTCATCAGCATCTCCACCGTGGGCGTGCTCGCCTTGTGCCTGGTGTTCTTCACCAGCTGGCGCCTCACCGCCATTCTCCGCCGGCGCATCCTCCACCTGCGCCACGCCGCCCACGAACTTCAGAAGCGGCTGCCCAACGTGGTCGCCCGGCTGGAGCGCGGCGAAGACGTCAACGTGGACGCGGAAGTGCGCATGGTCCAGCCCACCCCCGACGAACTCGGCGAGCTCGGGCAGGCCCTCAACATGGCCAGCCGCAGCGCTGTCCTCACCGCCGTGCGGCAGGCCCAGCAACATCGTGGCTTCCAGCGCATGCTTCAGCGCATCGCGCGCCGTACCCAGATCCTCATCGGTCTTCAACTGAAGAAGCTGGACGAACTGGAGCGTCAGCACGAGGACCCCGAGGTGCTGGAGGGCCTGTTCGACCTGGACCACCTCACTGCCCGGCTGCGCCGCTACGAGGAGAACCTGGTCATCCTCGGCGGCGGGCAGCCGCAGCGCCGCTGGCGCAAGCCGGTGCACCTGCTCGATGTCCTGCGCGCCGCCCAAGGCGAGGTTCAGGACTACCGCCGGATCACGACCGACGTCGAGGGCGAACCCTGGATAGCCGAGCGCGCGGTGGGACCGCTGGTCCATGTCCTGGCGGAGCTCATGGAGAACGCGACCGCCTTCTCCAAGCCGCCGACCCCTGTCGAGGTGCGGGCCGCGCCGGTCAGCCGGGGCGTCGCCGTGGAGATCGAGGACCGCGGCCTCGGCATGGAACCGGAGCAGTACGCCGCCGCCAACGCCCTGCTGCAGTCGCCGCCACAGCTCGATGTGATGACCCACGCCGATGATGTGCGTCTCGGCCTGTACGTGGTCGCCCGGCTCTCCGCGAGCCTGGGCCTCCGGATCGAGCTGCGGTCGTCGGCCTTCGGCGGTACCCGAGTCATCGTGCTGATCCCGGAAGCGCTGGTGGTGGACCGCCCCCGCACCGTACCCGAGCCGGCGGCGACCCCCGAGACGGAGGTCCCCCAGGACGCCACCGATTCGCCACCCCGCTCGCAGGAAGGCTCGGACGGTCCCCGCCCGCCTCACCAGGACGGTCAGTTGCCGACGCGGCCCAGGGGACACGCGCCGCTGCCCCAGCGGGTGCGCCAGGCCAGTCTGGCCGCCGAGCTCAAAGTCCCGGCGGACAGGGATGAACGCACCGACCAGGAGACCTGGGCCGTACGTGATCAGCCCAGCCGATCCAGCGCTACGATCGGCGCGTTCCAGAGGCAGTCTCGCCGGCTCCGAGCCGGTGACGACGCCTCACAGCCCCGGCTGAGCGGATCTCCTGAGCCCGTTTCCCCTACGACGGAAGAGCGACGATGACGCAGCGAACCACCGCCACCAACATTGACCTGGACTGGCTTCTGGACGGCCTGGTCGATCGGGTCGCGGGCACCCGGCACGCCATCCTGCTGACCGACGACGGCCTGGTGATGAGCCGCTCCCGGACCATCGAACGCGCGGATGCCGAACGCCTCGCCGCCATCGCCACCGGCCAGCAGAGCCTGGCCCGCGGTGTCGGGCAGCTCTTCAGCGGCGGGCCGGTCCACCAGGTCATCATCGAGATGGCCGACCTGTGGCTGTTCGTCACCGCCGCGGGACGGGGCACCCATCTGGCCGTGGTCGCGTCCCAGGAGGTCGACGCCGAGCTGATGAGCATCGCGATGCACACCCTGATCCAGCAGGTCGGCCAGAAGCTGGGAACCGACGCGCGGACCCACCACAGCCGTGACGTGGGGGGACACGGATGAAGCACTGGACGGAGGGCTTCGATGACGATGACGCCGACGGGCCCCTCGTCCGTCCTTATACGATCACCGGCGGACGCACCGCTCCCGAGCGGGACGACTTGACGCTGATCACCCTGGTGACGGCGATTGCCGAGCTCTCGCCGGAAACCAGACGCCGCCTGAGACGAATGCAGCCGGAGCACCGCACCATCTGTGCTCTGTGCAAGCGGCCCCTGGCGGTGGCCGAAGTCGCCTCCGCGCTGAACCTCCCCGTGTCGGTGACCAAGATCCTCATCGGGGATCTGATCGAGAACGGTCAGCTGCGGGCGCGGCCACCACTGACTTTCGCACAGGCAGGCGGCTTTCCCGATAGAGCAATCCTTGAGGCGGTGAGGGATGGGTTACGCAAACTCTGACCACGGAGACGCTGCCGCCCTGGCGGTGAAGATCCTTGTCGCCGGCGGTTTCGGCGTCGGGAAGACGACCCTGGTCGGCGCGGTGAGCGAAGTCGCCCCGCTGCGTACGGAGGAGTATCTGACCCATGCCAGCGTCGGCGTCGACGACCTGGAAGGGGTGAGCGGCAAGTCCACCACCACCGTGGCACTGGACTTCGGGCGCATCACCATCAACAGCGAACTCGTCCTCTACCTGTTCGGCACCCCCGGGCAGGAACGCTTCTGGTTCATGTGGAACGACCTCGTCCACGGAGCGATGGGCGCGGTCGTCCTGGTCGACACCCGCCGGCTCGAGGTGAGCTTCGCGTCGATCGACTTCTTCGAGAGCCGCGGCATCCCCTTCGTCGTCGGCGTCAACTGCTTCCACGGCATCCGGGACCGGACGCAGGAGGAGATCCGAAGGGCACTCGATCTCGATCAGCAGGTGCCACTGGTGCTCTGTGACGCCCGCGACCGGACGGCGGCACGCGATGTGCTGCTGGCACTCATCGACCACCTCATGGCCGCCCAGTCCCGCACCACACCGAACCCCGCGGCCTGACCGGTCCGGCCGGACCGAGCGGCGGCTCGGTCCGGCCGGTCACCGGTCGCGGACGTTCAGGGGCGGCCGTTGGCGGCGCACCAGCCTGCCCAGGTGGTGGCGCCCTTGCCGAGCTGCTTGTTGTAGAAGGACGTCCAGGAGTTCTCGCTCGGCCCCGGCGCGCCGGGGGCGGCCGTGTACAGCGGGTGGTTCGCCTCGACCTCGGCCCGCAGCCATGGCTCGATGTCGGCGTAGGAGCCCAGTGACCAGCTGCGGGCGTGGTAGGTGAGCTGGCCGCGCACGTCGGTCTCCGCCAGGCACATGAACGGGGTCCACGGGCTGGTCCGCGCCCAGCTGATCTTCGTCTTCATCGCGCCGAACGGCACGCCGGCCCCGGTGCGGGCCGCCACCTCGCGGTCGTCGACGGAGAAGTCGAACATCTCCTGCGCGGCGTACACGCCGCCCGTCAGGCCGAACCGCTCGCCGAGCGTGGTGCCGAAGTTCGCCCGCACGGGGATGTCGCTGGTCCACACGGTCTCGTCGTGCAATTGCTGCAGTGGCGGACCCGCGAAGGATGAGGTGATCGTGAACGGGCCGAAGTTGACCGCGTCGTTGTTGATGGGGACGACCGGGTAGGTCTTGCCGTCGATCGGGTTCTTCCACTCGCGCAGGACGCGCCGCGGATCCGCCGGGTCGGTGTAGAAGACGATTTCCCGGGAGAGCTGGTAAAGCTGGTTCGTGTCGGGGACACGGTACAGCCGCCGGATGTTGTAGCCCTCGATGTTGAAGAGTTTCTGGCCGTGCCGCATCGCCGGGTCCAGGCTGTTGCCCTCGATGTTCGCGTACACCGAGCCGGAGATCCGGAACACCATGTCTTTCCCGTCCGGACGCCCGAACGTCTGGAGGGAGAGTTTGCCGCTCTTGTCGGTGACCGTCGCGTAGACCGGCCCGGGATGTGTGGGACTGACGGATCTGTCGTCCGCAGCGGCCGGAATACCGGTACTGATGAAGAGGACAACAGGGGCAAGCAACCCCGTAAGAACTCGTTTGACCACGTACGCCCTCCGGGCGGAGAAGGAAGCGAAAAGCCCAATATTGTGATCATGCCGAGCGAAGCGTTGTCCAGTCGGGTGCGCGGGCGATGCCACGGATGGTGGCGCAAGGTTACGGGTGTGTTGCGGACTCTTGACGTTTGCCTCCAGAGTTGCGTAGATATGACTGCGCAGACATGACTGCGCAGTCATAGCACTGACCTCGGGAGATGTGAGGTCGGCGTCCGTGAGGAGAGCGACTGTGACACGAGAAGCGAGACGGGGCGGAAGCGCCTCCATGCCGCGCAGTGTGGATGTGGCCCGTCTGGCCGGGGTCTCGCAGAAGACCGTGTCCAGGGTCCTCAACAACGAGCCGTACGTCTCCGCCGAGGTGCGCCAGCGCGTGCTCGCCGCCGCCGAGCAGCTCGGCTACCGGCTGAACAACGCGGCCCGCGCGCTCGCCTCCGGACGGAGCCGCTCCATCGGCGTGGTGACGCTCGGGACGGCCCTGTACGGTCCCGCCTCGCTGCTCATGGGCATCGAACGAGCCGTCCGGGACACGGGTTACGCACTCCGCGTGGTCAACACGATGGAGGGCGACCCGTCGGGCATCGCCGGCGCCGTGGAATCGCTCCTGGAGCAGGGCGTGGACGGCATCGTCATCTCCGAGCCGATAGACGAGGGAGGCGAGCTCGTCCGCGCCGACGTGCCCGTTCTCGTCTACGGCACTCCACTGCCCTTCGCCGCCCCTCGCGTGGTGACCGCGGGCGTCGGCTCCGATGAGCTGGCCCATGCGGCCACCGAGCACTTACTGGATCTGGGGCACGCCACCGTCCATCACGTCGCCGGTCCGCAGCGCTGGTATGCCGCCAGGGAGCGGCTCGGGGCGTGGCGAGCAGTGCTGGCGGCCCGCGGCCTCGGCGAACCGCCCGTCATCGAGGGTGACTGGTCGGCCGCGTCCGGATACGCGGCAGGCCGTCAGTTGGCCTCCGACGGCGAGGTGACCGCGGTGTTCGCCGCGAACGACGACATGGCCATCGGCGTGATCCGCGCGCTGATGGAGGCCGGCCGCCGGGTGCCGGACGATGTCAGCGTCGTCGGTTACGACGACATCCCCGTCGCCGCGTACGTGACACCTCCACTCACCACGGTGCGGCAGCCGTTCGACGCCGTGGCGACGGCGGGACTCCGGCTCCTCGTCCATGCCATCGAACGGCCGAACGAAGACCTTCCACCGGCGGCCGACCACCCGGTCGAGCTCGTCGTCCGCGCCTCGAGCGCGCCCCCGCCCCGGAGGACCCCGGGACGTGGACGTGCGACCCCTCGCTGATCAGCATCGATCACTCATGCCCATGGATGGGAGTACCCCCATGCCCCAATCAAGTCACCCCCCGATCAGCCGTCGGCTTGTCCTCGCCACCGCCGGAGCGATGTCGCTGTGCGTGGCCCTGGCCGCGTGCGGCGGCGGCAGTGGTGGCACCGGCGGCTCTGCCGCCTCCGCCCCCGCCGCTGCGGCCGTGAGCCAGGCCGAGATCGACAAGGCCATGTCCACCCCGACCGAACTGACGTTCTGGACCTGGGTCCCGGACATCGAGCAAGAGGTCGCGCTCTTCAAGAAGAAGTATCCGGCGATCAACGTCAAGGTGGTCAACGCCGGCCAGGGCGTGCCGCAGTACACGAAGCTCCGCACCGCGCTGCAGGCGGGCACCGGCGCTCCGGACGTGGTGCAGATCGAGTACCAGTACATCCCGACGTTCACGATCACCGACAGCCTGCTGGACCTGCGGCCGTATGGGGCGTCGGCGCTGAAGGACAAGTTCGTCGACTGGACGTGGGGGCAGGTCAGCGGCACGGGCGGGGAGGTTTGGGCGATCCCGCAGGACACCGGCCCGATGGGCATGCTGTACCGGCAGGACATCTTCGACAAGCACGGCATCCAGGTGCCGAAGACCTGGGACGAGTTCGCCGCCGCGGCGCGCAAGCTCCACGCGGCCGACCCGGACGTCTATCTGACCAACCTCGCCTCGAACGAGGCCGCCGCCTGGCACGGCCTGCTGTGGCAGGCCGGGGCCAAGCCGTATGTTAGCGCTAACAAGAGCGATATCTCCATCAAGGTCAACGACGAGACCTCCAAGAAGCTCGCCACGTACTGGGGCGGGCTGGCCAAGGAGGGTGTCATCGGCGTCGAGCCGGACTTCACCGACCCCTGGTTCTCCGCGCTCAACAAGGGCAAGTACGCCACCTGGATCACCGCGGCCTGGGGGCCGGTCTTCCTGTCCGGCGCGGCCAAGTCCACCGCGGGCAAGTGGCGGGCGGCCCCGCTGCCGCAGTGGGACCCGGCCAAGCCGGTCTCCGGCAACTGGGGCGGCTCGACCAGCGCGGTCACCAAGACGACCAAGAACCCGATCGCGGCGGCGATGTTCGCCCAGTTCATCAACAGCGACCCCGAAAGCGCCAAGCTGTTCGCCACCAAGCAGTTCTTCTTCCCGGCCACGAAGGCGCTGCTCACCGACCCCACCTACGTCGGCGAGAAGCCGGACTTCTACGGCGGCCAGCAGGTCAACCAGGTGTTCGCCGACATCAGCGGCACGGTCAACCTCTCCTTCCAGTGGCCCCCGTTCCTCGATCGGGTGGTGACGGACTGGACCGAGACCGTCGGCAAGTCCCTCGCCGACAAGAGCGACACCGCCGCGGCGCTCGACCAGTGGCAGACGCGGATCACCACGTTCGCCAAGAGCCAGGGCTTCACCGTCCAGGGCCAGTGACCGCCCCGTGACCGCCGCTGGGCCCCGCACTCGGTGCGGGGCCCGGCGCCACCGCAGAAAGGGCCGGCTATGACCGCCATACCCGCGGCCTCCCGCGAGCATCCGCACCGAGCAGCGGCTACACGTCACCGACGCGACCGGAAACGCGTGGCGGGGCCGCTGTTCGTCGCCCCGTTCATGGTGCTCTTCCTGGTGCTCTTCCTCACTCCGCTCGGCTACGCCGCCTACCTCAGCCTGTTCCAGAACCGGCTCATCGGCGGAACGACGTTCGTCGGGCTGGAGAACTACGTCACCGCCGTCCAGGATCCGCTCCTCATCCAAGGGGTCCTGCGCGTCGCGGTGTTCTTCGTCATCCAGGTCCCCGTGATGTTGCTGCTCGCGCTGTTGTTCGCGCTCGCGCTCGACAGCGGGCTGGTGCGGCTGGCGCGGGTGGTCCGGCTGGGCATCTTCGTCCCGTACGCCGTACCCAGCGTGGTCGCCGCGCTCATGTGGGGGTATCTGTACGGGCCGGACTACGGGCCGTTCGCCCAGCTGAGCAGGGCGCTGGACCTGCCGGCGCCGTCCTTCCTCAGCGGCGGCTGGATGCTCGGAAGCCTGGCGAACATCGTGACCTGGGAGTTCGTCGGCTACAACATGATCTTGCTGTACGCCGCCCTCCGTGCCATTCCCCAGGAGCTCTACGAGGCGGCGGCGATGGACGGGGCCGGCGCCTGGCGGATCGCCTGGAGCGTCAAGCTGCCCGCGCTGCGGCCGGCGCTGCTGCTGGCACTGGTGTTCTCCGTGATCGGCAGTTTCCAGCTGTTCAACGAGCCGAACCTGCTGCAGCGCCTCGCCCCGGACGTCATCGACAACGCCTACACCGCCAACCTGTACGCCTACTCCTTGGCTTTCACCAGCCAGCAGATCAACTACGCGGCCGCGGTGTCCTTCCTCCTGGGGCTGGTCATCGTGATCGTCTCCTACGCCGTCCTGCTCACCGCCAACCGCAGGAGGACCTCATGACCACGGTCGGCCGTAAGCGCAGCACGCCGTTGACCATCGCCATGCTGGCCGCGCTGGCCTACTTCCTCCTGCCGCTGTTCTGGCTGGTCGTCTCCTCAACCAAGAGCACGGAGGATCTGTTCACGACCTTCGGGCTGTGGTTCTCGCGCAGCCCGCAGCCGCTGGCCAACATCGGGGAAACCCTCACCCACGACGACGGGGTCTTCACGCACTGGCTGCTCAATACCGTCGTGTACGCCGTGGTCAGCGCGTTCGGCGCCGCGCTCCTGGCCGCCGCCGGCGGGTACGGCTTCGCCAAGTTCCGCTTCCGCGGTGATCGTGCCGCCTTCAACCTGGTGCTCGGCGCCATCATGGTTCCGACCACCGCCCTGGCCATCCCGACCTACCTGCTGTTCGCGAAGGTGGAGCTGGTCAACACGCCCTGGGCCGTCATCCTGCCCTCGCTCGTCAGCCCCTTCGGCCTCTACCTCATGCGCATCTACGCGCAGGACGCCGTCCCGGACAGCATCCTCGAGGCCGCCCGCATCGACGGCGCCGGCGAGCTCAAGATCTTCTTCCAGATCGCCATGCGGCTGCTGGCGCCCGGCCTGGTGACCGTCGTGCTCTTCACGCTCGTCGCGACCTGGAACAACTATTTCCTTCCGCTCATCATGCTCAACGACCCGAACCTGTACCCGATCACGGTCGGCCTCGCCTCCTGGGCGTCCCAGGCCGTCGGAGGCGGGGCCGGCGCGAACAGCGACCTGCTCGCGCTCGTCGTGACCGGCTCCATGCTGTCGGTCGTCCCCCTCGTCGTCGCCTTCCTGCTGTTGCAGCGGTACTGGCAGAGCGGCTTGACGACCGGCGGCGTCAAGCAATGACCCCGTCGCCGGCACCGCTGCGCGATATCCCCATCCATCCCCTCGGAGGTTTTCATATGGCGGTCTGGCCCGCCCGCGTCCTGTTCGGTGCTGCTTATTACTACGAGTACCAGCCGTCCCCGGGCCAGCTCAAGATCGACCTTGACCTGATGGCCGACGCTCACTTCAACGTCATCCGGGTCGGCGAGTCGGTGTGGTCCACGTGGGAGCCGGAGAACGGACGGTTCGACCTTGACTGGCTCGAGCCGGTCCTCGACGGCGCCCACGAACGGGGGATCTCGGTGATCCTGGGGACGCCGACGTACGCGGTGCCGCCGTGGCTGGTCCGGCTCTACCCGGAGATCACGGGGGAGTACGCGACCGGGCAGCGCATCGGCTGGGGCGCCCGCCAGGAGGTCGACTTCACGCACGCCGCCTTCCTGTTCCACGCCGAGCGAGTGATCCGTAAGGTCGTCGGCCGGTACGCCGATCATCCGGCGGTCATCGGGTTCCAGGTGGACAACGAGCCGGGCCTGCACCTGCTGCACAACCACGGCGTCTTCCAGCGGTTCGTTGATCACCTGCGCGACACGTACGGCGACGTCGAGACCCTCAACCGCGAGTGGGGCCTGGTCTACTGGTCGCACCGCCTGTCGACCTGGGCCGACCTGTGGACCCCGGACGGCAATGTGCAACCCCAGTACGACGTCGCGTGGCGGGAGTTCCAGGCCCGCCAGGTGAACGAGTTCATCGGCTGGCAGGCCGACCTCGTCCGCGAGTACGCCCGGCCCGGCCAGTTCGTCACGACATGCATCTCCTACACCCGTCCGGCGATCGAGGACGACGAGCTGACCGACCGCCTCGACGTGGCCGCGGGCAACCCGTACTACTTCATGCAGGACGCCCTGGAACTCCCCGATCGCACCCCCGACGAGGTCGAGCAGGGCTGGGCGACCACCGGGGTGTGGTCGATGTACCAGACCGCGGACCGGATGTTCTCCTCCTGCCAGCAGCCGTTCCTGGTCACCGAGACCAACGCCATGCACATCGGCACGCCGTGGGACAACCGGCCGGCCTACGACGGCCAGTGGCGGCAGGCCGCATGGGCGCACATCGCGCGTGGCGCCCGGATGATCGAGTACTGGCAGTGGCACACGCTGAACTTCGGCTTCGAGACCTACTGGGGCGGGGTCCTCCCGCACAGCAACCAGCCCGGCCGCACGTACGCGGAGCTCGCCCGGCTCGGAGCTGAGCTGGAAGCCGCCGGCCCCCTGGTCGCCGGCCTGGAGCCGGACGCCGACATCACAATGGTCTACTCGCTGCCGAGCAAGTGGCTCATGCAGAAGCACCCGCCGCTGCCGGCCTCCGATGGCGGCCCCGACGCCGCCGCCTACCACCGGATCTTCGACCCGTTCTACCGGGGGGCCTTCGACGCCGGCCGCCAGGTGCGGATCGTCCACGCCCGGCAGCTGCACGACCCCCGCGGCCGGCGGGCCGGGACGACGCCTGAAGAGGCCGCGCGACGTCACCCGGTCCTCCTCGTCCCGGCCCTGTACGTCGTCGACGACGCGACGCTCGACTGGCTCGCGGCCTACGCCCACGCGGGCGGCCACCTGGTCCTCGGTCCGCGCACCGCCTACGCCGACCACGAGGCCCGGGCGCGGCGGGAGCCCGCACCCGCGCGTCTCGCCGAGGCCGCCGGCGTCCGCTACGACGAGTTCAGCAACCTGACGCGTGACCTCCCTGTCCGCGCCGCGCCCGGCAGCCCGCTCGCCCTGCCGGACAACGCGACCGCCACGCGCTGGGCCGACGCCCTCACCGTCGCCGACGCCGACGTGCTCGCCACCTACGTCCACCCGCACTTCGGCCGCTGGCCGGCGATCACCACCCGCCGCCATGGCGCGGGCCGCGTCACCTACGTCGGCACCGTGCCCGGACGCGACCTCGCCCGCACGCTCGCCACCTGGCTGGCGCCGTCCCCGGTCAGCGGATGGCAGGACCTCCCGGCCTCCGTCACCGCGACCACCGGGACGTCCCCGGACGGGCGCCGCGTCCACGTCGTGCACAACTGGAGCTGGGAGCCCGCCCGCGTCGCGGTGCCGGTGGAGCTGTCGGACGTTGTGGACGGCGCTTCCGTCCCCGCCGGCAGCGCGTTGACGCTCGGCGCGTGGGACGTGCGGGTGCTCGGCGAACTCGCCGATTGATCGTGGGATGGTGCACGGCGCCGACGAAGAGGGACCTGTCTGGTGTGGAATTTTCATGGTCAGGCCGGGTTCGGGGGAGCTGCCGCGGCGACCCTTGATGCTGCGTTTTGTGCGGATTCGCCCAGCTCGGCAGATGCTTAACAGTTAAGGGGTTGGGTCCGGCATTGATGGGCCGCGGCAGGACGGTCTGGTAGTCGCTGTACGGGTGTGGCAGCTCTGCGTACATTCTGGGTGCGTTTCAGCGGGCTCTCAGCTGCCCGCGCCGTTGCCGACCGTCGCGACATCAGCGAGGAGAGATTCGACATGAGATCCATGCCGTGGCTTGCCGCGGTCGGTGCGGCGCTCGTCGCCTTAACCGTAGCGCTGTGCACCGTCATGTTCACCGGCATTCCGCCCGCGCACGCGGCCGTGGGGCTCCACGTCAGCGGCACGGACATCGTCGAGGCCAACGGCCAGAAGCTCGTCATGCGCGGGGTCAACCATCCACACGTCTGGTACACGAGCCGGACCAGCTCGTTCGCCGACATCAAGGCGCTCGGGGCCAACACCGTGCGTGTGGTCCTGGGCAGCGGCAAGCGCTGGGGCCCGTCCACCGACGTCGCCAATGTGATCTCCTTGTGCAAGCAGAACCGGCTGATCTGTGTCCTGGAGGTGCACGACACCACCGGGTACGGCGAGGAGGGCGCGGCCGCCTCGCTCGACGAGGCGGCCGACTACTGGATCAGCCAGAAGAGCGCCCTGGTCGGCCAGGAGAACTACGTCGTCATCAACATCGGCAACGAGCCGATCGGCAACACCAACGCCGGCCAGTGGACCAGCGCGACCACCGCCGCCATCCAGAAGATGCGCAGCAACGGCTTCGAGCACCTGCTCATGGTCGACGGGCCGAACTGGGGCCAGGACTGGCAGTACGTCATGCGCGACAACGCCCAGACGATCCTGAACGCGGACAGCAAGCACAACACCGTGCTGTCCATCCACATGTACGCCGTGTTCAACAGCGCCGCGGCGATCACCGACTACCTCAACCGGTTCCGGGACAACGGGTGGCCGCTGGTCATCGGTGAGTTCGGCTGGCGGTTCGCCGCCAACGAGGTGGACCACGAAACGCTGCTGTCCGAAGCGGTGTCGCGGGGCCTCGGCTACCTCGGCTGGTCCTGGAGCGGCAACACCGACCCGATCCTGGACATGGCGGCCGGCTTCGACCCCAACCAGCTCACCACCTGGGGCCAGCGGATCTTCAACGGCGCCAACGGCATCAAGGCCACGGCGAAGGAGGCCACCATCTACGGCGGCGCCACTCCGACTGTCACCCCGACCGTGACCCCGACGAGCACACCAACGTCATCGGGCTCGTGCCGGGTGGCGTACGTGATGAACACCTGGAACACCGGCTTCACGACCAGCATCACGATCACGAACACCGGCAGCTCGGCGATCAACGGTTGGCGGCTGGTGTTCACCCTGCCCGGCGGGCAGAGCATCACCAACGGCTGGAGCGCGTCGTACACGCCGGCCAGCGGTCAGGTCACCGCCACCAACGCCGGCTGGAACGGCGACCTCGCGCCAGGCGGCTCCACCACCATCGGCTTCCAGGCCACCCACACCGGCGACACCACCGAACCCCCCTCCTTCACCCTCAACGCAGCCGCCTGCCAGGTGGCGTGACCCGCTCATCACTGCGCTCCCACAGGGCGCTCCTTCCATGGAGGCATGAAGGTGAAGACATTACGTTTGTGGGTTCTGTCCGCAGCGGCCGCGCTGCTGGCGGCGATCGGGGTGGCCGTCACCTCGCCCGCTGCCCACGCGGTGGTCGCCTGTTCCGTGACCTATGCGAAGGCATGGGACAACGGCAGCGGGTTCGGCGCCAACATCACGATCAACAACCTCGGCGACCCGGTCAGCCCGTGGACGCTGCGCTACACCTGGCCTGGCAATCAGCAGGTCACCCAGGGCTGGGGCGGAACCTGGACGCAATCCGGCCAGACCGTGACCGTGACCGCGCCGTCGTACGCCCCGGGCCTGGGAACGGGAGCCGGCGTCACCATCGGCTTCAACGGCAGCTACAGCGGCGCCAACACCAGCCCCTCCGCCTTCACCGTCAACGGCGTGGCCTGCGGCGGCACCGGCGGCACCCCGACGGCCACCCCGACGGCCACGCCAACGACGACTCCGACGTCGACGCCTGGCAACGCGCAGGCTGTCGTGGCCGCGATGCAGCCTGGCTGGAACCTGGGCAACTCCCTCGATGCCACCGGCGCGGACGAGACCTCATGGGGCAACCCGCGGATCACCCAGGCGCTGCTCCGCAACGTCAGGGCGCAGGGCTTCAACAGCATCCGGATCCCGGTGACCTGGGGTCAGCACCAGGGTGGAGCGCCCAACTACACCATCGACGCGACGTACATGAACCGGGTGAAAGAGGTCGTCGACTGGGCCCTCGCCGAGGGGTTCTACGTGATGATCAATATCCATCACGATTCGTGGCAGTGGATCCAGAACATGCCGGGCGACCGGACCAACGTCCTGGCTCGCTACAACGCGATCTGGACCCAGATCGCCGGCACGTTCCGGAGCTCCTCTCCCAAGCTGCTGTTCGAGAGCGTCAACGAGCCGACGTTCACGGGCAGCTCCGGAGACGCCCAGAACGCGACGCTCCTCAACGAACTCAATACGTCCTTCCGCACCATCGTGCGCCAGTCGGGCGGCAACAACGCGACGCGGCTGCTCGTCCTGCCGACCCTGCACACGTCGGCCGACCAGGCCAGGGTCGACGAGCTGGTCAGCACGTTCAACGCGATGAACGACCCCGACCTCATCGCGACGGTCCACTTCTACGGATACTGGCCGTTCAGCGTCAACGTCGCCGGCGGCACCCGCTTCGACGCCACCGTGCAGCAGGACCTGACCGGCGCCTTCGACCGGGTGCACAACGCCTTCACGGCCCGCGGCATCCCCGTGATCATCGGCGAGTACGGTCTCCTTGGCTTCGACCGGCACACCGGCACGATCCAACAGGGCGAGAAACTGAAGTTCTTCGAGTTCCTCGGCCACTACGCGCGTAGCAAGCAGATCACCACCATGCTGTGGGACAACGGCCAGCACTTCAACCGGACCTCGTACCAGTGGGCCGATCCCGAGCTGTTCGCCCAGATCAAGTCCAGCTGGACGACGCGCTCGGGTACGGCTTCGTCGGATCAGGTGTTCAACGCGAAGGCGTCCCCCATCACGAGCAAGACGCTCACGCTGAACCTGAACGGCACCTCGTTCGCAGGGATCCGCCAGGGCAGCACGGACCTCGTGCGCGGTACCGACTACACCGTCTCGGGCGACCAGCTCACGTTCACGGCATCCGCGCTCACCCGCCTGACGGGTTCCCGGGCCTATGGCGTCAACGCGACGCTGTCGGCTCGGTTCTCCCAGGGCGTCCCGTGGCGGATCGACATCATCACCTACGACACGCCGACAGTGCAGAACGCGACCGGAACGACGAGCTCCTTCGCCATCCCCACCACCTTCAGGGGTGACCAGCTCGCCACCATGGAGGCCAAGTACGCCGACGGCAGCAACGCCGGCCCCCACAACTGGACGTCGTTCAAGGAGTTCGACGTCACCTTCGCGCCCGACTACAGCGCCAACACCATCACCCTGCGACCGGCCTTCTTCGCCGAGGTCAATGACGGCTCACGGGTCACGCTCACCCTCCACTTCTGGAGCGGCGCGACCGTGACCTACTACGTCACCAAGTCGGGAACCGCGGTCACCGGCATCACGAGCTGATCGACCACCTCCGGCGAGCCGCGCTCCGCTGCGGCGTGCAGCGGGCGCTCGAAGGCGTATGCCCCATGGTGGGGCGTCCGCGGTGGTCCTAACGAAATGCTGAGAGCTGCTGACGTGACCTACGCTGTACGCATGCGCGTGACGATGCGGGAGGTGGCGGATCGGGCCGGCGTCTCGATCAAGACAGTCTCGCGCGTGGTCAATGGCGAACCGCACATCCGTCCGGAGAAGGTGCACCGGGTGCATGCGGCGATCGACGAGCTCGGCTGGGTTCCGAATCGGACCGCCCGGGCGCTCAGGACCGGGCTGATCGGGGTCGTGGGCATCGCCGTCACCGAGCTGCGCCGCCCGTATCTCGCGGGTCTCGTCGAGGCGCTCGTCACCGAGGCGGATCGGTGCGGCCTGCTCGCCGCCGTCGAGCCGACGCACGGCGATCTGATCCGGCTGGAGGCGGTCCTCGCCGCTCGGGGGAAGACGTTCGACGGCGTGGTGTGCATCGGCTCGGGAGCACTGGTCAGCGATGGATTGGACGATCGCCCCGTAGTCGTCGTGCAAGGCGGCGCGGCTGAAGTGGACAGTGTCGATGAGGACGTCACGGAGGCGGCGGCACTGGTGGCTCGCCACCTCGCCGTGATGGGCCGGTCGCGCCCGGCTCTGCTCGGAGCGAATCAGCCTCGGATGCGCGCGGCGCTCGCCGAGTCCGGCATCGACCCCGCTGCCGTACCGTGGGTGGATCTCGGAGAGGTGGCCGACCGGCGCGCCGGCGCGCGAGCCGCCGGGCACGTGCTGGAGCGGCATCCGGACGTCGACGCGCTGGTGTGTGCCAACGACGAAGTGGCGCTCGGGGCGCTCGCGACGCTCGTCAAGCACGGAGTGGACGTTCCGGGACAGGTGGCGGCCGTCGGCTACGGCAACCTGGAGGACGGACGGTTCTCGACCCCGTCGCTCACCACCATCGACCCCGGGCCGGCCCGCTTGGCACGCAGCGCACTGGAATTGCTCACCGATCGCCTCGCCGGCACGGCACCGCGACAGCCTCGCGCGGTCGTGTCGCCGGTCGAGTTGGTGCGCCGTGAGTCCACGCTCGGCCGAGGTCCCCGATGAGGCGCCCGACGCTCGCGGATGTCGCCGCGCGGGCCGAGGTCTCGGCGAAGACCGTGTCCAACGTCCTCCTCGGACGCCCGCATGTCTCGGCTGCTACCCGGGCCAAGGTTCAGGCCGCGATCGCGGAGGTCGGCTACGACGTGGGACATGCCACGAGCCAGGCCGGACGTGGGCTCGCCTCCGGCCGGACCGGCCGGATCGCCGTCGTCGTGCCGAACCTCCACCAGCCCTACTTCGCGGAGAACGCCGAGCGTCTCATCCTCGCCCTGGCCGAGCGCGGGTTCACCAGCACGCTGCGGATCGCCCCCGACAGGGCCGGCGAACGCGACGCGGTCCTCGGCGTGACGACCGCCGACGTCGACGGTGTCATCATCTGCCCGCACCACCTGTCCGACGAGATACTGGCCGGTGGCGCCCTGCGGCGCCCAGCGGTGGCCCTCGGCGGCGCTCCGATCAAAACGCTTGATTGTGTGTTGATGGGGGAATACGCGGGATTCGTGGCGATCACTCGGCATCTGCTCGCCACCGGCCGGCGTCGGCTCGCGTACGTCTGGAACGGTCCGGCTGGTGTCGTCCCGACCGGGGACAGGTACGCCGGGTTCGCCGCCGCCCTGGAGGAATATGGCGTCGAGCCTGAACCGTCGCTCGTCGCCAACAGCTCGGACTGGGACCGCAGGGCCTCGGGTTACGAGGCGATGGCAGGGCTGCTGCGGCGCTCCGGCCCCAGGTTCGACGCCGCGGTGTGCGTCAACGACACAATTGCGGTGGGCGTGCTGAAGTCCCTGCACGCGCACGGCATCCGCGTCCCCGGGGATGTCGCGGTCACCGGCTTCGACGACACGGACGAGGGTGAGTTCACCGTTCCGTCGCTGTCGACGGTGAGCCCTGATCAGGGCGAGATGGTGGCCGCCGCCCTCCGCCTGCTCATCGAGCGCCTCGACGGTTACGACGGCGCGGCCCGGCAGGTGCACACCGGTATGCACTTGGTGCTCCGCGACTCGTCCGCACCGGCCTGATCCACCCTTCGACACCTTGACTCGCCGGTCCCTCGTCGCCTCGGTTGTCTTGTCATTGACAACGCTGAATGGCCGCACCTAACATCGCTGAAACATTTCAGCGAGATCCGGGTCACTCCCTCCGTCCCCCCCAAGGAGGACCACATGGCCACTCCACCCGCTATGTCCCGCCGGGCCTTCGTCGTCGCGGCCGGACTCACCGCACTCGCCGGCTGCTCCGGCAAGAACTCCTCGAGCGATCCGAACACACTGCGGATCTTGGTCAACAAACATGCGTTGACGAAGCCCATGAACACGATGGAGTGGACCAAGCAGCTGGAGAAAATCGCCGGTGTGAAGATCCAGTGGCAGGAGATCTCGGCTGACTGGGACCAGAAGAAGTCCACCATGCTGGCGGCCGGCGACGTCCCGGACCTGATCGTCGGCACCAACGCGATCACCAATGCCGACATGGGCACGTACCGGACGCTGTTCGAGAACCTGGCCGACGACCTGGACGCGTTGCCGAACGTGAAGGCCTTGTTCGCGGCGAAGCCGGAGCTGAAGTCGATGGCCACGCTGACCACCGGCGAGGTCTACGCGGTCCCGGGCTACAAGCGGTTCTGGCCGAAGACCGTCACGCACCAGTACATCAACAAGCAGTGGCTCGACAACCTCGGCTTGGAGATGCCGACCACCTGGGACGAGCTCTACACCGTGCTCGTCGCGTTCAAGGAACAGGACGCCAACGGGAACGGTGACAAGAACGACGAGATCCCGATGGACTGGTCGCCGGTCGGCACGGGCGGCTTCGGGTACTTCCAGCCGAGCGTGCTGCTCGGCAGCCTCGGCCTGCCGATTGCGGGCGGCGGTGGCCAGGGCTATTTCCTCGAGGACGGCAAGGTCGGCAATTTCCTCGTCGACGAGCGCTACAAGCGGGTGGTCCAGTTCCTCCACCGCTGCTACGCCGCGGGCCTGATTAGCAAGAACGTCATGACGCAGGACTACTCGGCGTACCAGGCGGTCGGCCGCGGGTCCGGAGACGTGGCCAAAGTCGGCTTCAGCTGGGGCTGGACGGCCAGCGACCGGTTCGGCGCCCAGCTGGCCGACCAGTACGTCGCGATGCCGCCGCTGCTCGCGGAGGCCGGCCAGACGACGCCGGTGGCCTGGACGTACGACTCCAACAACGAGAACTTCCCGTCGAACCAGATCGTCATGTCCGCGAAGGCGAGCAACAAACCAGCGGCGCTCAAGGTCATCAACGCCTTCTACGACAAGGAGATGTCGCTGCAGGTGCTGTTCGGCGATCTCGGCCGGTACGTCAAGAAGATCAGCGACAACGAGTACGAGGTGCTCCCGCCGGCCGATCCCAAGACCGACCCGTCGACCTGGAAGTGGACGGTCACCATCGCGGACAACGGTCCTACCTGGATCAGGGACGACATCGAGCTGAAGCTGCCGGCCGACCTGGACGAGGCCGTCGAACAGACGAAGCCGCTGGAGAAGGCGCTGGCGAACATGGATCCGGCCAAGGACGTCTATCCGTTCCAGTTCATCCAGATGACGCCTGAGGATACGAACCAGCTGGCGCTGAACAACACCACGATCTCCAACTCCACGATGCCGAAGTTCGCCGAGTGGATCACCAAGGGCGGCATCGAGGATCAGTGGGACAAGTACGTTCAGCAGATCCAGAACGCCGGCCTGCAGAAGAACATCGACGTCTACCAGCGTTACTACGACGAGTACATGAAGACGCGCTGATGACGGAGACTCTTGTCGCAGCCCGCAAGCCGGTGGCGGTGGCCCAGAGGCGATCCCGTCTGGGCCTCGGCCGGCATGTGAGCAGGTACTGGCAACTGTGGCTCATGGTCCTGCCGGCCGTGGGATTCGTCGGCCTGTTCATGTACGTGCCGATGTACGGCATCCAACTGGCCTTCCGCGAGTTCGACTTCACCGCGGGTCTCACCGGCGGGCAATGGGCCGGCCTGAAGTACTTCCAGCAGTTCTTCGACAGCCCGATGTTCTGGACGTTGCTGCGGAACACGTTCGTCATCAGCATCACCACGCTGGTGGTCGGGTTCGTGGCACCGATCGTGCTGGCGCTGATGATCAACCAGATCGCCGGCGGCCGGCGCAAGAGGCTCATGCAGACGGCGACGTACCTGCCGCACTTCATCTCGATCGTCGTCATCGTCGGCATGCTGCAGGCGTTCCTCAACCCGTCCACCGGACTGCTCACCCAGGTCTTGGCCGTCTTCGGCCTCGACGAGGCGAACCTCCTCGGCGACACGTCGGCCTTCGTGCCGGTGTACGTGATCTCCGACGTGTGGCAGCACTGCGGGTGGAACAGCATCATCTACCTCGCCGCGCTGTCGCGCGTCGACCCTCAGCTGTACGAGGCGGCCAAAGTGGACGGCGCGAACCGGCTGCAGCTCATCCGGCACGTCGACGTCCCCAGCATCGTGCCGACCATGGTGGTCCTGCTCATCCTCACCATGGGCGGTGTGCTGAACACCGGGTTCGAGAAGGTGTGGCTGATGCAGAACACCCTGAACCTGCCGGTATCCGAGGTCATCGCGACGTACGTCTACAAGATCGGCATCCTCAGCACGCAGTTCAGCTACGCCACCGCGATCGGCCTGTTCAACACGGTCATCAACTTCGTGTTCCTGATCGCCGCGAACGCGATCGCCCGCCGCGTATCGAACTGGAGCCTGTGGTGAGCGCGACCCACGTGCAGAGCAAGGGATTCCTCCGCAACAAGACACCGGGCGACGTCGTCTTCATGCTCGTCTTCGGCCTGTTGTGCGTGGCGATCCTCTTCGCCGTCGTCTACCCGGTCTACTTCGTGATGATCGCTTCGGTGAGCAACCCGTCCCTCATCTCCACCGGCGAGGTGTGGCTGTGGCCGAAAGAGGTGAACTTCTTCGGGTATCAGCAGATCTTCGACGACGATCGGATCTGGACGGGCTACGGCAACACGTTGCTCTACAGCGTGGTCGGAACCGCGCTGAACCTCGTCGTGACCCTCCCGGCGGCGTACGCGTTGTCGCGGCCGGAGTTTCGCCCACGGCGGGTCCTCATGCTGTTCTTCGTGTTCACGCTGTTCTTCAACGGTGGCCTGATCCCGACGTATCTGCTCTATCGCGATCTTGGCCTGCTGGACAACTGGCTCGTGTTCATCCTGCCGCCCGCGGTGAACGTCTACAACCTCATCATCGCCCGGGCGTTCTTCGAGCACTCGCTGCCGAAGGAGCTGTTCGAGGCGGCGATGATCGACGGGGTTTCCTATCTGCAGTACTTCGCCAAGGTCGCGCTGCCGCTGTCCAAGGCGATCATCTCGGTCATCGGCCTGTACTACCTGGTCCAGCACTGGAACGACTTCTTCACCGGCCTGGTGTTCGTCCGCGACAACAGCCTGCAGCCGCTGCAGATCGTGCTGCGTGACATCCTGCTGTCCAACCAGGCGTTCGCCGGAGGCGCCGGAACCGGCGGAGGCAGCGGCGTCGGCTACGACCAGCAGTATGCCGACCAGATCAAGTACGGCGTGATCGTCGTCTCCAGTCTCCCGGTCCTGGTGCTCTACCCGTTCCTCCAGCGCTACTTCGAGAAGGGCGTCCTCATCGGGTCGGTGAAAGGCTGATGAAACGCGTCCTCACCTGGCACACGAGGGCGGGCGAGGTGGGCCTGCTGCTGCTCAAGCTGCACTTGCTGTGGGTGTTCTGGAGCCTGGCCGGTGGCATCGTGCTCGGCGTCTTCCCGGCGACCGCCGCCGTGTACGGCGTCATCCGCCGCGAGCTCCTCGGGTCCGCCCGGCCTGGCGAATTCCGCCGGCTCTGGCGGCAGGAGTTCCGCACCGCCAACGTGGTGGGGTACGTCTTCACGGCGGCCTGGGCGGTGCTCCTGGTGGACCGGCGACTCCTCGAAATCGCCGACCTCGGTGTCGTCGAGCCATTGCTCGGCGCGGCGCTCTGGCTGATCACCCTGTTCGTGTCGGGTATGAGTGTGAACGTGTGGATCCTCGCCGCCCACTTCGCCGAAGGACCGTTGGCGCTCGTCCGCCGCAGTGCGATCCTCGTCCTCGCCCGCCCGGTCCAGGCGATGGTGACACTGCTCGCGGTCGGCGTGATCCTGTGCGTGTACTACGTCGTCCCGGGGTTGGTCCCCGTCTTCGGCGTGGCACTGCCCGCTTTCGTCTCTTTCGCCTACGTCTGGGGCACCGCGGTCCTCCCTACCGCTCCGGCCTCGTGACAGGCTGCGGAGATCGGCCTTTTGGACAACCTTTTTGGGAGCCGTCATGACTATGACCTCTGCCGCTGCCATGCGCACGCGCGAACCGCTGCCGCTGACCGCCGTGACTATTGATGACCGTTTCTGGACGCCACGCCGTGAGCTGATCCGCACCCGTACGCTGCGGCAGCAAGAAGGCCAGATGCGCCGGCCCGGTCAGCAGTTCGACGCGCTGACCCTGACGTGGCGGCCGGGGGACCCGCACGAGCCGCACATCTTCTGGGAGAGCGACGTCGCCAAGTGGATCGAGGCCGCGAGCCACTGCCTGGCCACCACCGATGACCCCAAGCTGGACCAGGCCGTCGACGAGGCGATCGAGCTGCTGGCCGGTGCGCAGCAGGATGACGGCTACCTCAACGTGTACTTCACCGTCGTCAAGCCGGGACAGCGCTTCACCGACCTGCGTGACGCCCACGAGCTTTACTGCGCCGGCCATCTCATCGAAGCCGGCGTCGCCCACTTCGAGGCGACCGGCAAGACCCGGCTGCTCGACATCGTGCGGCGCTACGCCGACCTCATCGACACCGTCTTCAGCCCCGACGGCCCCTGCGCCGGAGGCTATGACGGGCACCAGGAGATCGAGCTCGCGCTGGTCAAGCTCTACCGCGTCACCGGCGAGCGCCGCTACCTCGACCTCAGCCGCCGGCTCATCGAGTGGCGGGGACAGCAGCCCTACTACTACGAGCTGGAGCTGCAGCGCCGCGGCACCCCGGGTTACTTCGGCACCACGCTGCCCCGGCGACCCGAGCAGACGCGGCGGTTCCGCGAGTACAACCAGAGCCACCAGCCCGTAGCGGACCAGGCCGAGGTCGTCGGCCACTCGGTCCGCGCCATGTACATGTACAGCGCGATGACCGACCTGGCCGACGAGTACGGCGACGACCGGCTGCTCCAAGCCGTGCGGCGACTGTGGACCAACCTCACCACCAAGAAGCTGTACATCACCGGCGGAATGGGCTCCGACCCCAGCATCGAGGGCTTCGGACCCGCCTACGACCTGCCCGACGCCCACGGCTACGCCGAAACCTGCGCCTCCATCGGACTCGTCCAATGGGCGCAGCGGATGAGCAACCTCACCGGCCACGGCCACTACATCGACACCCTCGAACGTGCCCTCTACAACGGCGTCCTCAGCGGCGCCTCCGCCGACGGCACCCGCTACTTCTACGGCAACCCGCTCGCGAGCGGCGGCATCGTCGCCCGGCAGGAATGGTTCGACTGCGCCTGCTGCCCGCCCAACCTCGCCCGGCTGATCAGCGAGCTCGGCCGCTACGTCTACGCCCAGGGACCCGACGAAGCCGTCGTCAACCTGTACGTGGCCGGCACTGGGCGCTTCACCCTCTCCGGAGGTGAGGTCACCCTCCGCCAGGACACCCGCTATCCCCAAGACGGCCGCCTCACCGTCACCGTCGCCCCTGCCGACGACGAAGCCGAGTTCACCCTGGCCATCCGCATCCCCGGCTGGAGCCGGCAACCCGCCGTCTCCGTCAACGGCGAACCCGTTCACCAGCCCATCCTGCGCGACGGCTACCTCACCCTGTCCCGCCGCTGGCGGGCCGGCGACCTGGTCGAGATCGACCTCGGCATGGAAGTCCGCCGGACCTGGGCACACCCCGCCGTCGTCTCCGCCGCCGGTAAGGTCGCCCTCGAGCGCGGGCCGGTCGTGTTCTGCCTGGAGGGCGTCGACCACGACCACGCCGTCCACACCCTCGCCCTCGCCCGCGACGTCCCCATCCGCGCAGTCCCCGACGAGCGGACCGGCGTGGTCACCCTGCACGCCGACGCCACCGCCGACGCCACCGCCGGCGACCAGCTGTACGGCAGCCACTCGCCCGGCCAACGGAGCGCCGCACTGACCGCAGTGCCCTACTTCTCCTGGGCCAACCGCGGCCTCTCCGACATGACCGTCTGGATTCGCGACGGCGGCGGCGCCGGCGCGGCGCCCGCACAGACCGCGCCGAAGCCGGGAGAAAACCACTCGGTGTGAGCAGAGGTCACGATCTACGATAGGGCCGCGTGAGTGGAAGATTGCGCCAGGTCGCGGCCGACAACGAGCGGATCGTCGCCGAAGGCTCGTACTCGGCCGCCGACGGCACGGCCGTGGAGGTGGGTGCCGTGCTGCGGGCCGCGGTTGCCGGAACCGTGAGTCACCCGCCGGACGGCCCTCTGGATCGGCCGGCGGCCGGTGCGTACCGGACGGTCTTCGAGGTCACCGGCGAGAGCAGCCTGCAGGCGGCGCGGCGGCTGCACCGGGAGGGGGCGGCCGGGATCGCCGTGCTGAACTTCGCCTCCGCCCGCAACCCGGGAGGCGGCTACCTCGGCGGCGCGAAGGCCCAGGAGGAGGACCTGTGCCGCCACGCCCTGCTCTACCCGTGCCTTCTCCAGGCGCCCGATTACTACGCCGCGCACCGGGCATCGCCCGATCTGCTCTACAGCCACCGCGTCATCTGGTCGCCCGGCGTGCCGGTGCACCGTGACGAGGGCGGCCGGCTGCTGGCCGAGCCGTTCCTGGTCTCGTTCCTCACCTCACCGGCGCCCAACGCCGGGCAGGTGCTGCGCCGCGACCCGGGTGCGGGTGAGCGGATCCGGCAGGCGCTCCACGAGCGGACGGGGCGCGTCCTGGCCGTCGCGGCGCATCACGGCGCCCGCGCGCTGGTGCTCGGGGCGTGGGGCTGCGGTGTGTTCCGCAACGATCCACGCGAGGTCGCCGGGGCCTTCCACGCCCACCTGGCCGAGGGCGGCGCCTTCGCGGCGGTGTTCGAGCGGGTGGTGTTCGCCGTATGGGACCGGATGCCGGACTCGGCGAACCGGGCCGCGTTCGCCGAGCGGTTCCCGACCTCACGAACCTGAAGGTGCCGGCTCGGGCGCGCTTGCCCGAGCCGGGGCTCACGGCTCGTTCACGATCAGCGCGGCTATTTCACGATCAGCAGGTGTTCGCCGCGAGGGACGAGTTCGCCTATCACCGGGAATCCGGGGATCTCGCCCGCGACGAGCAGGCCGCCCGAGGTCTGCGCGTCGGCGAGGAGCAGCAGCTCGTCCTCCGGCAGGTCGCCGAAGTCGCCATGGGGGGAGACCCAGTCGAGGTTCCTCCGGGATCCGCCGCTGACGTAACCGTCGCGGATGGCCTCGCGGGCTCCGTCCAGGTAGGGGACGGCGGCGCTGTGGACGACCGCGGTCACGCCGCTCGCCCTGGCCAGTTTGTAGAGGTGGCCGAGCAGGCCGAAGCCCGTGACGTCGGTGGCGCACCGGATCCCGGCGGCCAGCGCCAGCCGGGAGGCGTCACGGTTGAGGGTCGTCATCGTGGCGACCGCCTCGGGGAAGACCTCCCCCGTCGCCTTGTGCCGCGTGTTGAGCACCCCGAGGCCGAGAGGCTTGGTCAGGGTGAGGGGGAGCCCGGGCTCGCCCGCGTCCACGCGCAGCAGCCGGCCGGGGGCGGCCAGGCCCGTGACGGCCAGCCCGTACTTGGGGTGGGGGTCGTCGATGCTGTGGCCCCCCGCGAGATGGCACCCCGCCGCCTGCGCCATCGCGGACCCGCCGC
Organism: Nonomuraea sp. 10N515B; assembly: GCF_052245915.1. Taxonomy (NCBI): domain Bacteria; kingdom Bacillati; phylum Actinomycetota; class Actinomycetes; order Streptosporangiales; family Streptosporangiaceae; genus Nonomuraea; species Nonomuraea sp. 10N515B. The sequence continues at coordinate 68,993 of NZ_JBQQBQ010000020.1, read as the reverse complement.
GCAGCACCTCGCGGGCGAGCTCCAGGGGGAGGACGCCGCGGGGCCAGCCGAGGAGGTTCAGGGCTATGACGGGCTCGCCGCCGACGGCGTAGACGTCGGAGAGCGCGTTCGTGGCCGCGATCCTTCCGAAGTCGTACGGATCGTCCACGACAGGGGTGAAGAAGTCCGTCGTCGCGACGATGGCCCGGCCTTCGCCTTCCATTTGGAGCACCGCGGCGTCGTCCCCCTGGTCGATCCCCAGGAGTATCCGGCCCGCCGTCGGAGACGAGACCGGGGTGAGCCCGGCGACCAGGTCCTCCAACTCGCCGGGAGGGATCTTGCAGCTGCAGCCGCCCCCGGTGCCGTATTGCGTGAGCCTGATGGCGTTCATACGGTCTATGATCCACCTTCGATCAGCGGACGGGCTGCATGCCGGAAGCGGTCGGCCGGCTACTCGGCGTCGTCCCAACGGTGGGCGTTGTCGTCATTGAGCGTGCCCGGAGGATCCGGTATGACGCAGAACGGCAGGCCTGCCGGGTCCCGCATGACCCACCAACGATCTCGACGCACGCGTTTCGCCCCCAGTCCCTCCAACCGGGCGACCTCCGCCTCCACGTCGTCGGTGTGGATGTCGAGGTGCACCCGGCTCGGCCCCTCCTCGAGCCGCTGGACCAGCAGCCCGAACTCGCCGCTGCCCAGGTCGGCGCCGTGGTATTCGGGAAAGCCGGCGAACTGCGTCAGCGTCTGACCGGTCGCGGCCTGCCAGAATCCGACCTCCTTGGCATGGTCGGCCTCGTTGACATCGATCACGATCTTGCAGAGCCTGCTGTAGTGCGGCACGCGGGTCCTCTCTCCTCGTTGAGTCCGGGGCACATGATCTGTTGCGGTGCGCTACCGCCTGATCAGGTTGCCGGGGTGATGGTGAAATTGTCGCGGAAGACGTTGCCGGGGTCGTAGCGGCGTTTGAGCGCGCGCAGCCGCGGCAGGGTCTCACCCGGGTAGGCGTCGTGGAGACGCTCGGGCCGCAGGTCGGTCTCGAAGTTGATGTAGATCCCGGAGAAGTGCGGCCGCAGCTCATCCCAGAGGCGGTCGAGCCGGGCGCGGCTGGAGCCGAAGGCCACCAGCTGGAAGTTCGCCGACCGGCCCGCGTACGCGGTCGCGTCCGCTGGGACGTCGGAGGCCGCCCCACCCACCGCGCGGATCTGGAAGAAGTACAGCTCACCGCTGCCGATCAGGCGGGCGGCGGCGTCCGCCAGCTCGGGCGTGAGGTGGTCGGCGAGCGCGGAGCGGGTCACCGGCTCGCCCTGGCCGGCGTGCGTGCCGGGCGGCACGTTCATGATCGCCGCGTACGGCAGGATCTGGATGCTGTAGTCGAGTAGCGGGGCCACGGCGGCGATGGGCTGGAGCCGGCTGATCACCGTCTCGGCGTCGTCCGCGTCCACCACGGTCATGAGCTGGGCGATCACCCGTTCGCCAGGGCGAGACCGGCCCATGATGAGCGAGCCCGTGACATCCCGGGGCGCGGCCTCGATGGCGGCACCCCAGCTCTGCAGGAACCCCGCCGTGTCGGAGGCGTCCATCGCGAACTGCGCGAAGCCGACGTCTCCGACCTCGTCCACCTCGAACTCGAAGGCGGTGACGACGCCGAAGTTCGCCCCCGCCCCGCGCACGCCCCAGAACAGCTCGGAGTGCTCGGTGTCATCGGCCCTGACCATGGTGCCGTCGGCCAGCACCATCTCCACGGCACGCAGGTGGTCGAGAGTGAGGCCGTGCTCGCGTACCAGCCATCCGATGCCGCCGCCGGTGGTGAGCCCGCCGACGCCGACGCCGCCGTAGTCGCCCGAGCTGAGCGCCCACCCGTACGGGGCCAGCGCCGCTGCCACGTCGCTCCAGCGGGCGCCGGGGCCGACGCGGATGCGGCGGGTCGGCTCGTCGAGGATCTCGATGGCGTTCAGGCGGGAGACGTCGATGACGATGCCGCCGTGATTGGTGGAGCGGCCGCTGATGCCGTGCCCGCCGCTGCGGACGGCCAGCTTCACCGGTTGGGCGCGGGCGAAGGCCAGCGCGTCGGCGATCTCGCCCGGTGTGCCCGGCCGCAGGACCAGGCCGGGAGATCCGCCCCGCAGGTAGGTCGAGCGTACGCGGGCGTACCCGGCGTCACCGGGCTCGACCCGCGCCAGGTGCGCGGGCACGGCGTCGTAGTCGATGTCCCGATGACGGAGCCGGCGAACGCGCAGGCTGGGGATGGTGGCCTCGGCCAGCCCGCGTGCGGCGCGGTCGGCGGCGACCGCCTCCCTCACCGCGGGCGCGGTCTGCTCGGCGAAACGGCGCAGCTCGTCGACGCCCGCGCCGGCGAGCAGGAACGTGCTGATGCCGTGCTCGATGGCCAGGGCCGCCAGTTCGCCGGCCCCAGGCCGCCCGGAGACCGGGATGACGGCCAGCCGGCGGATCTCCCGCGGGTCCCGTCCCGCGCGCACCGCCGCCTCGTCGATGGTCTTCTGCCGGACGGGCAGCTCCGCCAGGTCGCCGAGAACGCTCAGCCAGCCGTCGGCCTGGGCGCCGGCCAGCTCCAGTAGCTCCGGCTGCGTGCCGCCGAGCCACACCGGGACGGTGTGGGCAGGCGCCGGCCCCCGCTCGGCGCCGTCGAGGCGGTAGTGCTCGCCCTCCAGACGCAAAGGCGCCTGCTCATCGATCGCCCAGATGCCGCGCACGACCTCGATCGCCTCGTCCAGCGCGGCGGCCGCCTGCGCGGGAGGCAGCCCCACGGAGACCGCCGCCTGATGCGCCCGGCTCGACGCGGCCAGCGCCAGGCCGAGCCGGCCGGAGGTCAGCAGGTCCAGGCTGGCGGCCGAGCGGCCCAGCACCGCGGGGTGCCACGATCCGGCGTCGAGCACGCCGGTGATGCCGATCGTGCGGGTGCGGGCCGCGACCCAGCTCATCAGCGTCCACACATCGAGCATGGCATCGTCGTGGTCGTCGTCACCCGGGCCGCCGACGGCGACCAGGTCGAGGCCGAGCTCCTCGCTCAGCGTGGCGTGGGCGACGGCCTCCTGCGGCGAGGAGGCGTCGATCAAGGCGCCGAACCGCAGCGGCTGGCCGTAGTCCACCTCAGACCCCTGCCTTCGCCTGGCGGGCGGCGGCCACCAGTTCGCGGGTGGCCGGCGCGACCTGCCGGCCGAAGATCTCCAGGGTCGCCGGGTCGTCACCCATGATGATGTAGTCGGAGAAGCCGTACTGGCGGGTCAGCGCGGCGAGTTGCTCGGCCCACTGCTCGGGCGGGCCCGACAGCAGCCGGTCGCTGGGCGGGCCGAACTTCCCGCCGATGTTGAGCAGCCGGCGGATGGCGGAGGGGTCGCGGCCGGCCTCGACGGCGGCCGCGTCGATGGTCGCGTTCGCCTCGGCGAGCTGGTCCAGGCTCTGGACGTACGGCAACGACGGCATCCAGCCGTCGGCCTTGCGGCCGATCAGCCGCAGCATCCGGGGCTTGTAGGCGCCCAGCCAGATCCCGATGTCGTGCGCCGGGGCGGGGCCGCGCTTGGCGCCCTCGACCTGGTAATACGTGCCGTCCACGCGCAGACGGGTCTTGTTGTCCGCGTCCCAGACGCCGCGGATGATGTCGATGGCCTCATCGAGCGCGTCCACGGCCTGGCCGGGGCTCAGCCGGCGGCCGCCCATGGCCTCGATGGCGTCCCAGAACCCCCCGGCGCCCAGCCCGAGCTCGAAGCGGCCGCCACTGAGCAGGTCCAGGCTGGCCGCCGCGCGGGCGAGCACGGCGGGTGGCCGCAGCGGAAGGTTGATCACATTGCCCGTGACACGGATCCGCTCCGTGCGGGCCGCGACGTAGCTCAGCAGCGTCCAGGTGTCCAAGAAGCCCGGCTGGTAGGGGTGGTCCTGGAAGGTGGCCAGGTCCAGTCCCGCCTCCTCAGAGGCCTGCGCCAGGTCCAGCACGTGCTCGGGCGCGGTGTTGGCAGGGGTGATGAACGACCCGAACAGCAGGTCGTGGCCGTAGTCAGCCATGAGTTCCCCGTTCATCGATCTGTTACAGATGTGTGGCTGCACAAACTGTATGTAGAGAATATGTGTTGCCAAACCACAGATCTGGCTCCGCTATTCCAGACCCCGGCAACGCGACCGCGGCCTCCGGCGCAGAAGCGCCGGAGGCCGGGATGAAGCCATGCTGCTACGCGCCGGGGGCGGCGGAACCGGTGCCGAGCACCTCTTCGACCACGACACAGGGATCGGTGTCCGCCTCGATGTCACGCACGCCGCAGGCCGCCCGCCGCAGCAGCTTGCGGAACACCTCACGCTCGTCGGCGTCCAGCGCATCGAGAACGCGGTCTTCGACCGCCCGCACCCGCTGCTCGAGATCGCGCAGCGTGGCGGTCCCCTTGTCGGTGGCGACGATCTTGCGCTGCCGCCGGTCGGCCGGGTTGAGCCGGCGCTCCACCAGGCCCGCCTCCACCAGGTCGTCGATGAGGTAGGTCAGCACGGTCCTGTCGATGCCCAGATGTGCCGCCAGCGCCAGCTGACTGGGCTGATCACCGTGGACCACGGTGGACAGCGTCTGATAGCCACGCGGCCCGTGCGGCAGGTCACCCAGCACCGACTCCAGCGAGCCGTGGAGCGCCCGCAACAGCACTCCAAGGGACCAGCCGAAATCTCCCTCGGCGTGCTCGGCCGCCGGTGAGGATGTCCCTTTGGTGCTCATGAATTCGACTATACGGCCGGCGTGCTGCCGCGCTGCCCTGCAGGAGGCGGGGCCCGACCTGGTCCGCTTGGTGGCGAGCCAGGCAGATCCGGACGTCAGCTCTGGCAGTGGATCGGGTAGGCGGCCTCCATGGACGGCTTGTTGTGGTTCAGCACCTCAAGCCGGACGACGCCGTCGGTCTTCGGGTTCCGGTCCCAGTGGAAGGCCTGCGCCTGCAGGAACCCGGCATCCCCCGTCTTGTGCGTGACGGTGTCCTGCGGCTTGCCGTCCACGACCCACCGGTACGAAATCTCCGTCCCGGGCGCGGCGAGGAGCGTGGCGTGGGCCGTCGGGTACGGCGCCTCCGCGCAGTCGCCGTAGTAGGCCATCGGGGTGAAGCTGCCGAACCGCACCGTGCCGGGCTCGGGAGTCTGCGTCCAGCACGTGCGGCGGTAAGGGGCCTCCTTGGCTGCCTTGTTGTGGTTGAGCAGCTCGATGCGGACGGTGCCGGTCTTGGTGGTCTTCGTCCAGTCGTACCAGAAGTCGCCGATCGACAGGAGGCGTCCCGCCTTGAGGCTCTGGGTCCTGGTCAGGCCGGGCTTGCCGTCGACCACGACCCGGTAGCTGATCTCGGTGTCCCGGTCGGACATGACCCTCGCGCTGGCGGTGAGCCCGTAGTAGGAGGTGCAGTCACCCTGGTAGTGCGGGGTAAGCACGTCGTGCATGACCACCTTGGCGGTGTCGGGCTCCTTGCACGTGACGGTGAACTGCCGCTCGGCGGGCTCGCCGCCCTCGCCCAAGAGGGCCGCGCTGTGGCGGCCACCGACGCTGATCTGCCAGATGGCGGAGGTGTACTGGGACCGGGGCTGGTCGCTGGCCGGGAAGTCCACGGTGTGCTCCCGCCACTTCACGCCGTCCATCAGCCACCAGTAGGTGACTTTCTGCGCCGCTCCAGCCGGGAGGTTGACGGTGCCCGTGATCTCGTAGTTGATGGGCTCCGCGCAGCTTCCCTCGTAGTCCCCGGGCCAGAAGGTGAGGATCTGCGCCGTCGGCTTGTGACCGGGCTGGCCTGTGGGCGTCGAGGTTGGCGTACCGGTGGCGGTCGGGGTGGGAGTGCCGGTGGGGGTGCCGGTCGGGGTGGGAGTGCCGGTCGGGGTCGGAGTGCCGGTCGGGGTGGGGGTGCCGGTGGGAGTCGGGGTCGGACCGGGCTTGCAGGTCACGTGGTACGCCGCCCGCCCGGAGTCGTGGCCGCCGGGGTTGAGGATGTGGATGGCCTTCCAACCGCTCATGGTGTTCCCCACGCTGAGCGGCAGGGTGACCTGGCGCAGGTGCGGGCCGCCGGCGGCGAAGTAGAGCGACGCCGGACGTCCCTCGCCGGTGGCGCTGTCGATCCACTGGTAGTCGACCTTGGCCGGGGTCCGCGACACCTGGATGGTAGCGGTGAACGTCACCGTCGTCGGGCAGGCGCCGTTGTGGGTAGCCGGGCGGACGTCGACGTCGGCGGCGGACATCAAGGGCTTGCCCGGGTCTGCGGGCAGCGGGTGGGAGGAGTCCCACACCGTGACGGGTCCCTCACAGGCGATGCTGAACCGGGCCTTGCTCGACAGTCCCCGCTTACCGACGATCTCCACCGCCTGCCACCCGGACGTCGTGCGGTCGAACGTCTGCCGATCGCGTACCACGACCTTGCGTGCGCCGTTGACGCGGAAGCTCTTGATCGCGCCCTTGCTGCCGTCACCGCGCACCCACCGGTAGCGCACGGTGCCCTTGCCCTTGGCCGCCACCACGGCGGAGAAGCCGACCGTGGTGGGGCACCCGCCGGAACGTTGGGCGGGGCTTGCCTTGACCTGCGCCACCGCCGTCTTGATCGCCGGCGCGGCGAGCGCGGGAGGAGCGGCCAGCAGGCCGCTGAGCACCACGGCGCCCAGCAGCAACGCTGTCCTCTTCATGGGGGTCCCTTTCTCTGCTCTGAAAGCCACATGATCGCGAGCAGACCTTGGAAGCCACTGCAATCCCACTGGTAACAATTGACAGAGCATTGACAATCTTGTTGGGCGCCATGACACTCTGCGAAACGCGCCAGAAACGTGGGTGTACGTCGGCACGGCATGTTAGCGCGAACATTGATCTTCGTTCTGACAACGGAGGATCGGCATGATCACAGGGTTACGTGCGCACCTCATGAGCCTGTCGCGGGCGGTCGCGGCAACCGTGCTGCTCGCCGGTGCCGTCGTCGTCCATGCCGGGTCACCGGCACACGCGGCTCCGGTGACCATCACCAATGGCACCCAGTTCCGTGACACCAGCGGGAATGTGCTGCACGCCCACGGCGGCGGCGTGCTGAAGTCAGGCGACTACTACTACTGGTTCGGCGAGCATCGCAATCCCGACAACACCTTCCGCGCGGTCTCGGTCTACCGGTCCACGGACCTGCTGAACTGGGAGTTCCGCAACAACGTCCTCACCCAGTCGTCGCACGCCGAGCTCAACGTCGCCAACATCGAACGACCGAAGGTCATCTACAACAGCTCCACCGGCAGATTCGTCATGTGGATGCACAAGGAGAACGGATCCAATTACAGCGAGGCGCGCGCCGCCGTCGCCTCCTCCGCGACCGTGGACGGCGCCTACACCTACCACGGCAGCTTCCGCCCGCTGGGGCAGCACATGTCGCGGGACATCACGCTCTACAACGACAACGGAACGGCCTACATGATCTCGGCGGCGGATGAGAACTACGACCTGCACATCTACCGGCTCACGCCGGACTACCTGAACGTCAGCTCGCTCGTGGGCAACTTCTGGAACGACGCCCACCGTGAGGCGCCCGCCCTGTTCAAAAGGGGCAACGTCTATTTCCTGCTGACCTCGGGAGCGACGGGCTGGAACCCGAACCAGGCGCGCTACGCCACCGCGTCGAGCATCTCCGGCCCATGGACCGGGTGGACCAACGTCGGCGACGGTACGACGTTCAGCTCGCAACCGGCGTATGTGCTGCCGATCCAGGGCTCGTCGACCACTGGTTACCTCTACATGGGGGACCGCTGGGCCGGCGCCTGGGGCGGACCGGTCAACGATTCCCAGTACGTCTGGTTACCGATCACGTTCCCGTCCGCCACCAGCATGAGTCTCACCTGGTACCCGCAGATCACCATCGACACCGCCACCGGCGTCATCACCGGCAGTGGCTCCACGCCCTCCTACCGGATCACCGCCCGGCACAGCGGCAAGGTGATGGACGTCGTCAGCGCCTCGACGGCGAACAACGTCGAGGTGAAGCAGTATCCGTGGAACGGCGGCGGCAACCAGAAGTGGCAGTTCCAGGACGTCGGCGGTGGCTATTACCGGCTGGTGAGCCAGAACAGCGGCAAGTGCCTGGACGTGGCCGGCGGCTCCACGGCGGATGGGGCGAACGTCATCCAGTACACCTGCGGCGGCGGTGCCAACCAGCAGTGGCAGTGGGCGGCCACGGGCGGCTACTTCCAGCTCAGGGCCCGTCACAGCGGCAAGTGCCTGGACGTGGCCAACGCCTCCACCGCCGACGGTGCGGACATCCAGCAGTGGGCTTGCGGCAGCGGCACCCACCAGCAGTGGTCCCGCATACAGTCCTGAAAAGGTCACGACGGGGAGTGCTCAGTCCGCCGGCGGCGTGTCATCTGACGAGCCGGCCGCGGTGAATGACGCGCACAGGTCGGTCCAGGACTGTCACGTCAGTACGGGGATCCTGGTCGTAGGCCACGACGTCGGCGGGCGCTCCAGGCTCCAGACCGGGAAATCCGAGGAAAGATCGTGCCGTCCAGGACGCTGCGCCGATCGCTGCCGCTGCGGGCATCGGCGCCGCCGCCAGGTGGCGTACCTCGCCGCTCACCCGGCCATGCGGGAGCACGGGCGTCCCGTAGCTGTCGGTTCCGGCCAGCACCGTCACGCCCGCCTCATGGGCGGCGGACACCAGCGGCCCGAGACCGGCGTGAGCGGCGCGGAACCAGTCGCGGAAGCGGGCCGAGCGCGAGGCGCGGGCGACGCGTTCGAAGGTGCGCCAGACGGTAAACGTGGGCACGAGCGCCATGTGCTGGGCAGCCATCCGGTCCAGGAGATCCACCTCGAGGCCGAGGCCGTGTTCCAGGCTGTCCACCCCGGCCTCGACCGCCGCCCTGGCGCCCTCGGCCGTCTGCGCGTGCACGGCGACCCGCCCTCCTACAGCGTGCACCCGCCGAGTGGCCTCGGCGAGCCGGTCGGCAGGCAGGTGGGGACCGTACAGGCCGCCTTCGTCGACCACCCAGTCGGCGTAGATCTTGCACCAGCCGCCGGAGGCGAGCGCCTCCTCGACCGCCGCGTCGGCCATCTCCGCCTCGCCGACATGCCGTACCCAGCCTTCGTAGAACATGCCGGGCAGTCCCAGCCAGCGGCCCGCGGACAGCACCCGCGGCTGGTCCGGCTCCGTGCCGAACCAGCTCGGCAGGCGATCGGCCGAGCCGGGCACGCGCAGCAGCGTCACGCCCGCCGCCAGATGCTCTCTGCCGTGCCGCCGGAGCACGTTCGCATCGAGCGGGTCACCCGGCTGTTCCGCGCCGGGATGGGTGTGGGCATCCACCAGACCTGGCAGCAGCCAGCAGCCGTCCACAACGGTCGTGGCGCCAGGCACCGGCTCATCCGTCAGCAGGCCGTCCTGGATCCAGAACTCGACGACCTCCTCCGACGGCAACGCGATGCCGCGCAGGTGCATCGGCTCGGTCACGAGGAACGGTTTCCCCTGGCTGTGCCATCGGAACCTCGCTGGCCCGGGATCTCGCGGACGCCTCTGCCGCAGGCGGCGCACTCGACTTGACGCAACCGTCCGGTTGCCATAATGTGGCAACCGGACGGTTGCTACTTGTTGAGAGGTGTCATGGGCTTCCCTGATCGCATCGAGCGGACCGTCGAGCTCGCTCACCCGCCGGACAAGGTGTGGGCGGCGCTCACGACGGCCGAAGGGCTGGGCGCCTGGTTCGGCAACGAGGCGACGATCGACCTGCGCCCGGGCGGGGCGGCCCAGATGAGGTGGTCCGACGGGTCCGCGGTCGACCTGCGCGTGGAACGGGTGGAGGAGCCGACGGTGTTCGGGTTCACCTGGCAGATCCACGAGCTCCCCGACGATGATCCGCGCCGCACCTATGTCGAGTTCACGCTCGAACCGGCCGGCGCGGGCACCCGGTTGCGGGTGGTCGAGACCGGGTTCGCCCAGCTGCCGGAGGATGTCTACCGCGAGGCGTACGACGGCCACGTCCAGGGGTGGGCGCGCGAGCTCGGCGAACTGGCCGGCCACCTCGATGCCGGCTGATAGCGAGGCGATCGCCGAGCAGGTCTTCATCGCGCTGGCCGACCCGAGCCGGCGGGCCATCCTGGCCGCGCTGGCCGCGGAGGGGCCGGCCACGGCCACCGACCTGGCGGGCCGGCTGCCGATCACGCGGCAGGCGATCGCCAAGCATCTGGCGCTGCTGGCCGAGGCCGGCCTGGTGACGGCCGAGCCGGGGGAGCGGCGCCGGGTGCGCTACCGGCTGCGTTCCGCTCCGATGCAGGTGGCGCAGCAGTTCCTGGCCGCGCTGGCCCGCGACTGGGACAGCCCGCTCGGGGCATTGAAGGACCACCTTGACCGAGACGCGCGCAAAGACGCCACAATTCCGCGCGGCGAAGACCGAGACGGCACGGCTGACCAAGGAAGGTGAACATCATGATGAAGACACCACCGATCGTCACACCGCGAGAGTGGGAGGCAGCGCGCGAGCAACTGCTCGTCAAGGAGAAGGAGCTGACCCACGCCCGGGACGCGCTGGCCGCGGAGCGCCGGCGGATGCCGTGGATGGCGGTGGAGAAGGACTACGCGTTCGACGGACCCAAGGGCAGGGCGAGCCTGCTGGACCTGTTCGAGGGCCGCCGTCAGCTGATCGTCTACCGGGCCTTCTTCGATCCCGGCGTGGAGGGCTGGCCCGACCACGCGTGCGTCGGCTGCTCCATGGTGGCCGATCATGTCGGCCACCTCGCCCATCTGAACGCCCGCGACACCACCCTCGCCTTCGTCTCACGCGCGCCCCAGCCGGACATCGAGCGGGTGAAGGCGCGGATGGGCTGGACGATGCCCTGGTACACGCTGACCGACGAGTTCGACGCCGACTTCGGCGTGGACCAATGGCACGGCACGAACGCGTTCATCCGCGAGGGCGACAGGGTGTTCCGCACCTACTTCATCAACAACCGCGGCGACGAGGCGCTGGGGAGCACCTGGAGTTACCTCGACATGACCGCGCTCGGGCGGCAGGAGGAGTGGGAGGACTCGCCCGAAGGCTATCCCCAGACCCCGCCGTACGAGTGGTGGAACTGGCACGACGCGTACGGCGCCGCCGAGCCGGCGCGGGGGTAGCCGGCGCCCGGCGGGCCCTTCCTCTGCAGGGCCGCTCAGCGGACCCTTCCTCTGCACGGCCGCTCGGAGTATGAACGAATCATCACCCGCCCGAGCAGGTCGCCCCGGAGGTGACGGCAGATGCGCCGTCGGAGCTTGATCCTGTCCGCCCTGGCGTTATCGGCCGTGCTGTTCACCTCCACCGCCGCGGACGCGGCGCCCGGTGGCCACGTACGGGACGACCAGCCGTTACCCGGCTACACGATCGACAACCCGCCCCTGGAGCCCATGATCGTGAGTGGGCGGCCGAGCCGGGTCCTGCAGGGGGTGCACGGGCATGCGGCCTTCGACATCGAGGTGCCGCCACGGTGGAACGGGGCTCTGCTGATGTGGGCCCACGGGTTCCGTGGCGACACCCGGGTGCTCACCGTGGATCCGCCCGGCTACGGGTTGCGGCGGCGGCTGCTGGACCAGGGCTATGCGTGGGCCGCGTCCTCCTACTACGCCAACGACTATGACGTGCGGGCCGGCGTGCTGAGCACCCGCGACCTTGCCGATCACTTCGGGCGCGTGGTGGGCAAGCCGCGGCGGACGTTCCTGGCCGGGGTGTCCATGGGCGGTCATGTCACGGTCCGCTCACTCGAGCAGTATCCGGGCTACTACGACGCGGCCCTGCCGATGTGCGGGGTGCTCGGCGACCACGAACTGTTCGACTTCTTCCTCGACTACCATCTCGTCGCGCAGGATCTGGCGGACGTGCCCGCCTACCCGTTCCCCGCTGACTACGCCACCTCCGCCGTGCCGAAGATCCAGGAACGGCTGGGGCTGGCCGGCTCGGGTCCGGTGAACGAGCTCGGCGAGCAGTTCCGCGCCATCGTCGTCAACCTCGGCGGCGGCGAGCGTCCCGGGGCCCAGGCCGCCTTCGCGTACTGGAAGGACTTCCTGTTCGGGCTCGCGGGACCGGCCGGGGAAGGCACGCTGGCACAGGAGCCGGGCAGGGTGGCGACGAACCTCGACACCAGCTACCTCCCGGACTCGCCGGTGAACGTCGACGCGAGCGTGCAGCGGGTGCCTCCCGAGGATCCGGTGGCACGCAGGACACACCGGTTGACCGCCGTGCCCGCCGTCTCGGGCAGGATCGACGTGCCCGTGCTCTCGTTGCACAACCTGGGCGACAACTTCGTGCCGTTCTCCATGGAGCAGCACTACCGGGCCGACGTGTCCCGTCACGGGCGCGACGGGTTGCTGGTGCAGCGGGCGATCCGGGCGGTGGGGCACTGCGAGTTCAGCGACGCCGAGGTCGGGGCCGCCTGGGACGACCTGGTCCGATGGGAGCGCGGCGGCCCGCGGCCCGCCGGGGACGACGTGACCGATGCGGCCACCGTGTCGAACCCCGGCTACGGGTGCCGATTCACCGACCCGGACGCCTGGTCCACGGGCACCCGCCCGCTGTTCCCCGCCTGCCCGGCGGGCGCCGTCTACCAGAGGACCCAGGGGCTCTCCGCGCCGCCGCCGTAAGCGGCCGTGCCCGTTCTCCTCCACCGCTGGCGTACGTCGATCTTGGCTCCGGTGCGCGGAGCCGTGACCTTGAACGGGCCGCAGGTGGCGATCCCACCCGCGGTCGACGGGGAGACGTTCGTGCAGATGAAGGGCTGCGAGATGTTGGTATCCGCGTCGGTGTTGAACAACTGGACGTGGATGTCCGAACGTACCGAGCTGGATCCTCTGATCTGCCCTCGTAGATAGAAGGTGTCGCCCACCACGGCCATACAGGGCGACATCTCCGTGCCGCTGCCGGTGCCCGTGGAGACCCACGCACGGCATCGCCAGTTCGGTGTCGGGTCCGCGGGTTCGGGCGTGCGCTTGTCGTCCGTCGGCTCGACCGGCGCGGGCGTCGATCGTTTCGGCTGGGGAGTCCGGACGCGGGTCGTCTCCGGCGTGGTCGAACGCGGCGGGCTGGGCGGTTCGGAAACGGTTGTCTCCGGAGTAGGGTTCCGCTCCGTCCGTAGCTTGGGTGAACGCGCTGGGGAGATTTCCTTCGCGGTGGACGGGGTGCCGGCTGTCGCGGGCGGATCGTCGGTCGATGGGATCGAGGCGCCGGCCGCAACGGGCGCGGCGGCCCCCGCATCCGGTGCCCTCCAAGGTGCCACGACGGCCACTGCCGCCGCGCTGAGCACCAGCGCCATGCAGGTGGTCGCGACGATGACCAGCCGCTGCCGGGACCGTCCGCGCCGAGTCGAGGCCACGGTCCCGTCGCCGGCCGGGGAGGTCCCGGCTGCGGTGGAGACGCCGTCTGTTCCAGCAGCAGGGCCAGGAGGCGGCGAAGGGAGGGACTCGGAGGTCACGGACGGCGCCTCCTGCCTGGGCACCGGGGGCAGGGCGGGCCACTCGGCCAGCGATGGCGCCGCCTCGCTCAGCGCCATCGCCACCTGCCCGGCGCTGGGACGTCCGGCAGGATCCTTCCCGGCGCAGGCCGAGATGACCGACCACAGGGCGTCAGGCATTCCCGGCAGCCGCCGCGGCATGGCCATCGCGTGTTGCCTGAGCAGCGCCATCGGGTGGTCGCCGACGAAGGGTGGGCGCCCGGCGAGCAGCTCGTACAAGATCAGGCCCAGGGCGTACACGTCCACCGCCGGAGTGGGAACACCGCCTTCGGCCACCTCGGGCGACAGGTACACGGGTGTGCCGATGATCGAGGTGGTCTGCGTGAGGCCCGGGCCGTGGACGATGCGGGCCACGCCGAAGTCCGAGAGTCTCACCTGTCCCGTGGCCGCGTCGATCAGGACGTTGCCCGGCTTGATGTCACGGTGCACGATGCCCACGGCATGCGCGACCGCCAGCGCGTCGGCGACCTGGCCCATCAGCCGGGCCGCGTCCGCCGGAGGCAGGGTGCCGCGCTGGTGAAGGAGGGTACGGAGATCGCCGCCCTCGATGAGGTCCATCACGAGGGCGAGACGTTCTCCCTCGATGACGAAGTCGCGCACCGTGACGATGTTGGGATGACGCAGGGTCCGCATCACGTTGCGTTCCTGCACGAACCTCAGAACCAGGTCCTGGTCGCCGGCGAGGCTGTCGCGCAGCAGCTTCACCGCCACGATCTCCCCGGTGTCCCGGTGCCGTGCGCGCCAGACAGTCCCCATCGCGCCGGCGCCGATCTCGTCCAGAAGGACGTACCGGCTTCCCAGAGACGCCTCGGACCCGCCCGTAGCCATCAGCTGTGCTCCCCTCCGACAGATGGAGATCACAATAGTCAGGTAGATCGACAGCGAGCGATTTTTGTGCCGCTGGGGAACGGAGTTCACCTGGCCGAAACCTAAGGCGGGGTCGCTCTGGGTAGAGTCCCGCCATCCTCGACAACGTTGATCCCTTCATCGGCACCGCGGCGACCGACCTGCCTCGAGCACGCGGTCTGGCCGCCACTTGGTGGTGGCCGAAACCCCAGGTAGGCAACACCCATCCGGGTGCGACGTCGCCGCTCGGCATGGTGTCGGCCTGCGCCTACTCCGGCGCGTACCCGACCGGATACGGCCGGTACGCGAAGAACACCGAGGGCGTGCCCGAGGAGATGTTCGAGCAGCTGCAGGCATCCGGGTTCACCCATTTCCAGCAGTCAGGCACCGGCGCGATCCGCAAGTACTACAACTACGTCCGGGTCACCCCGATGGTGCAGCCGCTGGACGCGCTGGGCGAGGCTTGGCGGCTGCACGACGAGGTGGCGGAGGCGGGCTACTACGCGGCCACCCTGGACAACGGGGTCCGCTGCGAGCTCACCGTCGGCGCCAAGGTCGCCGTGCATCGCTACACGTTTCCCGCGCACAGCAGCGCCCGCGTCGTGATCGATCTGTCCTGTGGTGGCCTGGCCATCGAGCTCGGCCAGACCGTGCCGTTGCGGGCACAGGTGGAGAGCATGGGCCACGGCCGGGCCCAAGGCACGGTGGTGATGGAGGGCGTCCCGCTGTCGGTGTACCTGGACGTCGACAGCCCGGGCTGGCGGCAGATGCTCTGGTACGACCGGCGGCTCATCGACGGCGGCACGCGCCTGGACTTCGACAGCATCCGGCACACCACGCTCCGGCCCTTCGGCATGCTCTTCATGGGCCCGGCCGCACCGGGGCAGACCATCGAGGTACGGCTCGGGTTCTCGCTGCGCGGGTGCGACCAGGCGCGCCAGAACCTGGAGCGCGAGTGCGGGCATGGGCAGCAGGCGTTCGACCTGGTGCGTTCCCGGACACAGGCCCGCTGGGGCGAGCACCTCGACCGTGTCCAGGTCGAGGGCGGCACGCCCGCACGCCGCACCGTGTTCGCGACGGCGCTCTACCATGCGCTGATCAAGCCGTGCATCGCCGACGACGAAAGCCCGTTCTGGCCGAACCAAGGGCCGTTCGCGTTCGACGTGTGCACCATGTGGGACATCTATAAGACACAGCTGCCGCTGCTCGCGGCCATCGTCCCGGACCGGTTCGAGGACCTGCTGGAGTCGCTGATCCGGGTCTGCGAGGAGGAAGGCAACTTCCCCGTCGGCTATCGGATGTCCCGCGGCGCCGACCGGTTCTTCCGCCAGGCCAGCGCGCTCGTCCACACCGCGCTGGCGGACGCCCACGCGCTCGGCCGGGCGGAGCTGGACTGGAGCTGGGCGCTCGTGCACATGGTCGGTGACCTGCGCCGCCTGTACGGCGAAGACTTCTTCGAGCACGGGGTGGTGCACCCGATCACCCACACCCTCGACCTCGCCTACGGCCACCACTGCACGGCACAGGTCGCCCGAGCGCTGAACGACCGGCGCCTGGCCGACGATCTCGAGGACCGCAGCCGCCAGTGGTCCAACGCCTTCGACCCGAGCACGGGACTGCTGCGCGACTCGGAGTTCTACGAGGGCGGCAAGTGGAACTACTCGTTCCGGTTGCTGCACGACATGGCCGCGAGGATCGCGCTGGCCGGCGGTGACAAGGACTTCATCGACAAGCTGGACAGGTTCTTCGGCTTCGACGCCGCACCGGTGACGCAGCCCGGCCGGCGCCCGCAGGCGGCGGAGATGGCGGCCGGATACGCCCTGAACCGGTTCGAGGGGTTGAACAACGAGCCCGACATGGAGGCGCCGTGGGCCTACCACTACGCGGGCCGGCCCGACCGCACGGCCCAGGTGGTCCAAGCGGCGCTGACCTGGCAGTTCGGCACCGGACCTGGCGGGTTGCCCGGGAACGACGACTCCGGCGGCCTGAGCTCGTGGTACGTCTGGGCGTCTCTGGGGCTGTTCCCGATCGCCGGCCAGAACCTGTTCCTGGTCAACGCGCCCGCGTTCGACCGGGCCGTGCTCCAGGCCGGCGGCAACGAGTTCGTCATCGAGACCAGCGGGCACCGCGAGCGGCCGATCGGTGTCGACGGCATCGATCGTGACCCACCGCCGCAATACGTCCAGTCGGCGACCCTCAACGGCAAACCCCTGCACGCGACGCACCTGAGCGCCGCCACCGTGCACCGCGGCGGCCGGTTGCATCTGCGGCTGGGCCCGGAGCCGTCAGCGTGGGGATGGGGGATCCGCCCGCCATCCCTTTCCGATCCACCCGCAACACCGGAGGAAGCGCGATGACCCACATCCGTCGCCGTCTCGTCATCGTGGTCAGAGCTGACCCGGTCATCTGTGGTCACTCCGGCGAAGCCCGCAACCTCGCCGAAGTGGCGCTGATCCGCGGGTTCTCCGACGTACGGCTGTTGACCTGGCCGATTGCGACGCTGCAGGCGGCCGGGTTGCCGCTCAAGCCGCTGGACCGGCTGCTGCCGTACAGCGCCGGGATCACCGTGGAGCGGCCGGAGGCGGTCGGGGACTACCGGGTGCCGGACGGGCGCCACCAGGCCGGCCTCACCGGCCGCCTCGTCGAGTTGCTCGCCGAACCGGTGCCCACGATCTGCCTGTCCATGTACCTGTCTCCGCACACCTCGGTGGTGGTGGACGCGGTCGCGGCCGCCCGCGCGGCCGGGTTCGCGCCGAACGTCCACACCATCGCGAAAGCGGTCGGCTCCGACGTGACCAACGTGATCAAGTCATGCCTGCGGGAAGGCCGGTTCGGCGCGGCGACCGTGCTGTTCACCACGTTCCTGGCCAACGACGAGGTCGTCGCGGTCTCCGAGTACACCCGGCAGGAGATCGTCGCCTCGGCCGAGCAGGTGGACGCGCAGTGCGGCACCACGTTCGCCGAGCAATGCCGGCGCCGCGTGGCCGTCAGCTACCCGCCGATCGACTCCGCCGCCTTTCTCGACCTGGATCCGGCGCACGTGGACGCCGCACTCGCGCGCCGCGGTCTGGAGCGTGACAGGTACATCCTGTTCCTGTCCCGGGTGACTCCGGCCAAGGGGATCTACGACCTGGTGTCCGCCTTCGGCCAGATGCGCTGCCGGTCGCGCGTGAAACTGGTCGTCGCCGGCACCGGGCCGGTGCTGGAGCACGTACGGGCGATGGCCGCGGAGGACGACCGGGTGGTGTTCCTCACCGATGTCGACGATCAGGAGAAGCCACTGCTCATGCGCGGCTGTGCGGCCTACGCGCTGCCCACCAAGCCCGAGCCCGACTTCGTCGAGACGTTCGGCATCGCCCTGGCCGAGAAGATGCTGGCCGGCGGTGGACCGATCATCACCACCATGACGGGCGGGACCCTGGAGGCGGTCGGCGACACCGCCGTCATCGTCGAGCCCGGGAACATCGCCGGTCTGGCCGCGGCCGTGGACCGGGTGGTCCTGGACATGACCGCCGCCGAGCGGCAGGACCTGGAGCTTCGCGCCCGCGCCCGCGCGATGTCCTTCGACCGGGTAGCGGTGTTCGACAGCCTGTTCCCGCAGAGGGCGCCCGCCGTCGGGGCTCGCTGATGCGGCAGCCGTCCCGGCGGCCGCATGGCCGAAGCAGATTATTTCACGAGTAAAACATCTGCTAAGCTTATCTCGATGAGTGCCATACCGTGCGACCAGCGTCGCGTCCGTCTGCCCGTCCGGGCCGCCCTCCGGCTGGGGCCGCTCGGTGACATCTGGCACAAGCCCGCGATGAGCGGTGTGGCCGCGCTGGCCGTGGTGCAGCTCGCGTTGCTGCTGGCCGGGCGGCTGGACCTGGTTCTGTACGCGTCCGCGGGAGCGATGTGCGCCCTTTACTGCCACGGCCTGCCGTATGCCGCGCGCGCCAGGGCCCTGGCCTGGACCGTGCTCGGCATGGTGGCCGGCACGGCCGCCGCGCTCGTCACGGCCGCGCTCACCGACTCGATCGCCATCCGGGTGGCGGTGGCCGCGCTCCTGGCCGGGCTGCACAAGGCCGCGTGCGACGTCACCCGGATCGGGCCCCCGGGAAACGTCGTGCTCACGTTCGTCACCGCCAGCGCCGCCTTCGTACCGCAGCACCTCTCCGAGGTCCCCTTCCACGTGGGGCTCGCGGTGCTGGGCGGGCTCGTGGCCTGGGTGGTCGGGATGGCGCCCGGGTTGGTCAGGCCCGACGGTCCCGAGCGGATCGCGGTGGCGCGGGCCCTGGAGGCGGCGGCCCGCCTGGTGCGGGCGCGTGATCACACTGAGGACCCGCACCACGCCCGCCATGCCGCCGAGGCCGCCGTCAACGCCGCCTGGCAGACGCTGCTGAGCTCCGGCGCCGCCGATCGCCAAGCGCTCGGGCGGCTGCTGGTCCAGGCGGAGTCGGCCGTGCCGGGCCGGTCCGCCGAAGCCCTGATGGCGTACGCCCGCGAGCTGCGCAAGGGCCGGCCGCTGCCCGAGCCGTCCGCCGCGGACCCGCGGCCGGCGGCGATCGAAGAGGACCAGCTCGCCGGCGTTTTCGCCGAGCGGCGGATGCCCGCCCGAGGCTCGGCCTTCGGCAGCTTTCTCCTGGACCTGGCGCGCCGATGGCGAGTGGTGGTGATGGTCACCGCCGGCACGGCGCTGGCGGGCCTGGCCTCGATGGCGCTCGGGGTGGGCAGGCCCTACTGGGCCGTCGTGACGGCCGCCGCGGTGTTCGCCGCCACCACCACCCTGTCCTGGAGCCGCGCACTCCAGCGCGTGGTCGGCAACCTGGTCGGCGTCGGCCTGTTCACCCTGCTGGCGCCCGTCACCAGGCTCGGCGCGCTCGCGCTCATCGTGACCGTGCTGGCCCTGCAGTTCGTCACCGAGGCGGCCATCACCCGCAACTACTGGCTGGGCAGCGTGTTCGTCACGCCGATGGCCATCCTGATGACCCAGTTCGCCGACACGCAGCCGGTGCCCGTGCTCGTGGCCGACCGCTGGCTGGACACCTGTGTGGGGGCCGCCGCCGGGCTGCTGGCCTGCGTGCTCCTGCTCGACCGGCGGGCCGCCCGGCGCGAGCGACCGTAAGCCGTGATGCGAGGAAAGGAGAGCACATGGAGGACGCCGTGGCGATCGCCCTGCGCCAGTGGCGGCAGGTCCTTCCCGACGCCGACCTCGATCCGATCGCCGTCATCGGCCGGCTCAACCGCTGCGCCGCCCTCCTGCAGCAGGCCACCGACGCTCCGCTCACCCGTGCCGGGGTGAGCCGCGCGGAGTTCGACCTCCTCTGCGCGCTCCTCAGGGACGGCGGCGAGCTGACCCCAGGCCGCCTGGCCCGCGAGACGTTCGCCTCGGGCGCGGCGGTGACCAAGCGGATCAAGCGCCTGGAGGGCGTGGGCCTGGTTGGCCGGCGCGTCGACGGCCGCGATCGGCGCGTGGCCCACCTCTCGCTCACCGAGCAGGGCAGGGACCTCATCATGCGGCTGCTGCCGGAGCAACTGGAGTACGAAGCTGCCCTGCTGTCCGGCCTGCCCGCCGAGCACGAGCGTCAACTCGCCGACCTGCTGGCCGAGCTCCTGCTCATGCTGGAGGGCCGCCTGGGCGGCACGTTCGGCTGACCGGCCGGCGGGCACCTGTCACACCGAGGCCGCCTGCTCATTCCTGACGATGTCCCGCAGCCTGAAGTGCTGCAGCTTGCCGTTCACGTTGCGCGGCAGGGAGTCGCAGAACCGCACGTCGCGCGGGTACTTGAACGGGGCCAGGACCTGCTTGACGTGATCCTGGATCTCCTTGGCCTTGGCGGCGTCGCCGGTCACGCCCTCGCGGAGCACGACGAAGGCGCAGACCACAGAGCCGCGCTCGGCGTCGGGCCGGCCGACGACGGCGGACTCGATCACGTCGGGGTGGGTGTCGATCGCCGCCTCGACCTCCGGTCCGCCGATGTTGTAGCCCGAAGAGACGATCATGTTGTCGCTGCGTGCCTGGTAGTAGAAGTAGCCGGCCTCGTCCTTGGAGAAGATGTCGCCGGTGACGTTCCAGCCGTTGAGGACATAGTTCTTCTGGCGCACGTCGTCGAGGTAGCGGCAGCCGACCGGGCCGATCACAGCCAGGAGTCCCTGCTCGCCGGGGCCGAGCTCCGAGCCGTCGGGGCCGAGGATGGCGGCGCGGTAACCCGGCACCGGTTTCCCCGTGGCGCCGGGGCGCAGGTCGTCACCGGCGGCCGAGATGAAGATGTGCAACATCTCGGTGGCGCCGATGCCGTCGATGACCCTGAGCCCGAGCCGGTCTCTTAGCTGCTCCCACGTTTGCCGCGGGATGTGCTCACCTGCCGAGACCGCGGTCCGCAGCCCGGCGAGCCGCTGTTCCCTGCCTTCGCGCAGGATCGCCTTGTAGGCCGTGGGCGCCGTCGCGAGAACGGTGACGCCCTCCCGCTGGACGATCTCCGCGAGCTGCGGCGGGGTGGCCGCCTCGGCCAGCAGGGCGCAGGCGCCCGCCCGCAACGGGAAGACGACGAGCATGCCGAGGCCGAAGGTGAAGGCCAGGGGGGCGGAGCAGGCGACGACGTCGTCCGGGGCCAGCTTCAGCACATGGCGGCCGAAGGTGTTGTCGATGGACAGGAGGTCGCGGTGGAAGTGCATGGTGATCTTCGGCGCGCCGGTGGTGCCGGACGTCGGTCCGAGGAGCGCCACGTCGTCGGCGGCGGTGTCCACCGCGGTGAAGTCGCCCGGCTTGGCGGCGGCGCGGGCGATGAGATCCTCCGGACCCGTGCCGCCGTACTCCATGACCGTCAGCGACGGCAGCACGGTGTCGCGAACGGCGTGGACGTCTTCGGCGCACCGGTGGTCCACCAGCGCGATCGAGGGCCTGGTCCGCTCCACGATGGGGGCGATCTCGCGGGCACGCAACGCGGCCATCGTGGTCACGACGACGCCGCCTGCCTTGAGCACGCCGAGCCAGGCCGCGACCGTCCACGGGTTGTTGGGCGAGCGCAGCATGACCCGCTGTCCCGGAACCAGGCCGAGGTCCTCGCTGAGCACGCGGGCGACCTGATTGGCGCGGGTCCGCAGCTCGCCGTAGGACCAGGTCTCCCCACCCGGTGCGCGCAGTGCCGGCCGTTCGGCCCCGAACGTCGCGACGGGGACGTCGATGAGCTCGGCGCCGGCGTTGAGACGGGCCGGATAGCGCAGCTCCGGCGTGGTGAACTCGATCGTCGGCCACAGGGAGGCGGGGGGCAGGTGGTCGCGAGCGAAGGTGTCGAGGTGTGCTGAGGCCGAAGGAGGCAACGGGGGAGTCCTTCCAGAGGGACCGCCGAGCGTGGACCCGGCGGGTCAGGCGGTGCGGGGGTTCACCGGTCCAGCCAGTCACGCAGGTCGGCGTCCGCGACGTCGGGCAGGTTGACCACGATGTTCTCCGGCGTCCGGGTGGTCATCCACACCAGCGGCCTGGTGCGCGAGAGGTTGCACTCGACGTGCGGCATGTACGGCGGTACGAAGACCCAGTCGCCCTCTTCCATGTCGACGTAGTCCTCGAACTTCTCGCCGAAGTAGATGCGCGCCCGGCCCGACAGGACGTAGCCGCCGGTCTCGGCCTCGCCGTGATGGTGGGACACCGAGCGGTAACCGGGCTCGTTGCTGACCTTGCCGAACCAGAGGCGGGTGGCGGGGGTGTGCTGGATGCTGACGCCGGAGACCCGGACGGCGCCGCCTGAGTCGGCGGTGTTGACGTTCTCGTGACCGCCGCGCGTCACCGCCGGGGCGACGAGACCGCTGGGCAGCCGGTACATCGAGTTGTCGCCGTCGAGGCGGTACTTGCTGAGGTCGGGCTCCATGAGGCCGGCTCCCTTGCTGTGGTCGGCGAG
The DNA here is from genome assembly GCF_052245915.1 of Nonomuraea sp. 10N515B. Classification (NCBI taxonomy): domain Bacteria; kingdom Bacillati; phylum Actinomycetota; class Actinomycetes; order Streptosporangiales; family Streptosporangiaceae; genus Nonomuraea; species Nonomuraea sp. 10N515B. The sequence goes on along the minus strand of NZ_JBQQBQ010000020.1, from coordinate 46,853 downwards.
GTGCTTATCTCGTATTTTTCACGGTCGTCATCAATTGTCAATGAACAACGAAGTGAGCCAGGAGGCAGGCCAAGGACGGCTCCGGTCCTCGCCCCGGGGAGCGTGGACGACCACATAGCGCCCTGCCGCGGCCCGCCGCCGGGGGCGTCCGTCGAACTCCTCCCCCCAGACCTCGAAGCGGAAGGTCATGGAGGAGGTGCCGACGGCTTCGACGTGCAGCATGACGGTGACCTGCTGGCCGAAGAACAGGCGCTGTTCGAAGTCGACCTCGTAGCGCACCCGGGGCGTGTTGCCGAAGTAGCCGGTGATCCCGCGCTCGCGCATCAGTGCGGCCTCGGCCGCCTCCACGAACCTGGTCACGGCCGTGTTGTGGTGGTGTCCTGAGGCGTCGGTGTCGCTCCATTCGACCCGCATCACCTGTTCGACGGCGGCCTTGCCGCTCGCGGGCGGTCGCCGGTCGGCGAGGGAGAGGCGGTGGTCAGGACGCACGGATGACCCCTTCCTGCGCGACCGTGGCGAGGTGGCGTCCTTCGCGGTCGAAGAAGCGGCCGAGTCCCAGGCCACGGCCGTTCTGGGCCGCCTCGGCCTCCTGGGCGTAGAGCAGCCAGTCGTCCATCGTGGCGGGGCGGTGGAACCACATGGCGTGGTCGAGGCTGGCGGTGGTGAGCCCCGGACGGGCCCACGGCAGGTCGAGGACGCGCAGGATCGGCTCCAGGATGGTGTAGTCGCAGACGTAGGCGAGGGCGGCCAGGTCGCGTGCGCGCGAGGTGAGACCTTCGACGGGCCGCAGCGGGTCGAAGGGCCGGACCCAGATCGCCTGGTGCGGGACCGGGTCGCCGTCCACCTTCAGATAGACCGGGCCGGGCACGTGCCGCATGTCGAAGCCGCGACCCGACGACCAATAGTCCTTCGACTCCTTGGTCATGGTGCCGCCCGCCTCCGTGCCCGGATCTGTCGCGTCCAGGTAGGCGGCGCTGGTCGGCAGTGGGTCGGGATCGGGGAGGCCTTCCGGCGCGGTCGCGGCGTACTCGCCCCCTTGCTCCCCGGCGTGGAAGGAGGCCATCGCGAGGTACGCGAGCTTGCCGCCGGAATACCCGCGGACATGCCGCGTGGAGTAGCTCCGCCCGTCCCTGAGGCGTTCGACCTCGTAGCGGATCTCGGCGCCGACCTCGACGGGGCGCATGAAGTAGCTGTGCAGCGAATGCAGCGTCCTGTCGTCGCCGGCCGAACGCATCACCGCGGCGGCGGCCTGTGCGACGAGGTCGCCCCCGTACGCCTTGGGCCAGGGGCAGTCCTGCGACCTGGCGACATAGGCCTCGTCGAAGTGCTCCGGAGCCGTCGGGGTGAGGCTGAGTGCCGCCGTCACGATCTCCGAGGTGGGGCTCATGGATGTGGCTGTCCCTTCCGATCGGTGGTCCGCGGGGTGCGGGGCGAACCGGCGCGAATATATCGTATTCTTCGCGATCGTCAGATAATGTCAATATGAACACCGAGTCGAGGAGGACCGCCGTGAAGCCCATCGCCGTCAATCCCGCAGCCCTTCCGGCGCCGAGCGGCTACTCGCATGGCACGCTGCAGGGGAACACGCTCTACCTGGGCGGGCAGACCGCGCTGGACAAGGACATGCGCATCGTGGACGGGGGCATCGTCGAGCAGTTCCGGCAGGCGTTCGGCAACCTGCTGGCCACGCTGCGCGAGGCGGGTGGAGAGCCCGAGGACCTGGTCAGCATCACGATCTACCTCACCGACATCGCCGGCTACCAGGCGCACGGCAAGGAGATCGGCACGGTCTGGCGGGAGCTGGCCGGGCCCGTCTATCCGGCCATGGCCGGCATCGGGTGCACCGAGCTGTGGCAACCGGAGGCCATGATCGAAATCCTCGGCACCGCCGTGATCCCTGACGAGAGGCTGAAGGTTCCCCAGGGCTGAGGTGCCTGGCAGGCGCGCGACGTGGAGCAGTCCAGTCACCGAAATTGCGTTTTCTTGACGGTCGTTCCAAATGCGGGATAACTTGACGCTCGGCCCGTCGTCACATGAGGAGGACATCGTGCGGATCGCGGTCATCGGGGGAGGGCCTGGCGGCCTCTATTTCGCCGTGCTGGCCAAGCAACTGGGACCGGGACACGAGATCACCGTCTGGGAGCGCAACGCCCCAGACGACACTTTCGGATTCGGTGTGGTGTTCTCCGACGAGACCCTCGGCGGGATCGAGCACGCCGATCCCGGCATCTACCGCCGGATGGAAGCGGAGTTCGCCCGCTGGGACGACATCGACGTCCACTACCGGGGACAGGTGCTCACCAGCGGCGGCCACGCCTTCGCGGCGCTGAGCCGCAAGCGGCTGCTGGAGATCATGCAGCAGCGCTGCCGGGAGCTCGGCGTCACGATCCACTTCCTCGCCGAGGCGCCGGACGTGTCCCAGCTCGCCGCGACCCACGACCTGGTGGTCGCCGCCGACGGGGTCAACTCGGCCGTCCGCTCGAAACACGCCGACTCCTTCCACCCCGACCTGGAGCAGCGGGCCTGCAAATACATGTGGCTCGGCACCGACAAGGTGTTCGACGCCTTCAAGTTCTACGTCGTCGAAACGCCGTACGGCGTGATGCAGGGGCACGGCTACCCCTTCGACGCCCACGGCAGCACCTTCATCGTCGAGATGCACGAGGACGTCTGGCGCCGGGCCGGATTCGACGCCCTCGCCGCCCGCCCGTTCGCTCCCGGCGAGTCCGACGAGAGGTCCATCGGGCGGGTCAAGGACATCTTCGCCGAGGAGCTGGGCGGATCCTCCCTGCTAGCCAACAACAGCAAGTGGATCAACTTCACCACGGTCAGGAACGACAGCTGGCGGCACGAGAACATCGTGCTCCTCGGCGACGCCGCGCACACCGCCCACTTCTCCATCGGCTCGGGAACGAAACTCGCCATGGAGGACGCCCTCAGCCTGGCGGCGTGCCTGCACGAGCGGCCCACCCTCGATGAGGCGCTCACCGCGTACGAGAGCGAGCGCAAGTCCGTCGTCCGGTCGACCCAGCGGGCGGCGCAGGCGAGCCTGGAATGGTTCGAGAACCTCGGGCAGTACGTCGGCCAGGAGCCCGAGCAGTTCGCGTTCAACATCATGACCCGCAGCCGCCGGGTCACCTACGACAATCTGCGGCTGCGCGACCCCGAGTTCGTGGCCCGCGTCGACGCCTGGTTCGCCGGCCGGCAGCCGCAGCGCCCGGGAGACGGGCCCGCGACGCCGCCGATGTTCCACCCCTTCCGGCTCGGCGAGCTGGAACTCGCCAACCGGGTCGTGGTGTCGCCGATGGACATGTACCGGGCGGTCGACGGCATGCCGAACGACTTCCACCTGATCCACCTCGGAGGAAAGGCGCTCGGCGGAGCCGGGCTGGTCATGACCGAGATGGTCTGTGTCTCCGATACCGGTCGCATCACGCCCGGCTGCACGGGCATCTGGAACGACGAGCAGGTGGCCGCGTGGCGCCGGCTCACCGACTTCGTGCACCGCGAGAGCACGGCCAAGGTCGGCATCCAGGTGGGCCATTCCGGGCGCAAGGGCTCCACTCGCCTCATGTGGGAGGGGATCGACCAGCCGCTGCCCGAGGGCAACTGGGAGGTCGTCGCGCCGTCCGCGCTTGCGTACAAGGAAGGGGTCAACCAGGTGCCCCGCGAGCTCACCCATGCCGACCTGGAGGAGATCAAACAGCAGTTCGCCGACGCGGCGCGGCGTGCCGACGACGCCGGTTTCGACCTGCTGGAGCTGCACGGTGCGCACGGCTATCTGCTGTCGTCCTTCATCTCCCCGGTCTGCAACCGCCGCGCCGACGAGTACGGCGGCGACCTCGCCGGTCGGCTCCGCTACCCGCTCGAGGTCTTCCGCGCGATGCGTCAGGTCTGGCCGCGGCACAAGCCGATGACCGTGCGTATCTCGGCCACCGACTGGGTCGAGGACGGCATCAGCGCCGACGACGCCGTGGCGATCGCGCGCGCGTTCGCCGACGCCGGCGCCGCGGCCATCGACGTGTCCACGGGGCAGGTCACGCCGGAGGAGAAGCCGGCCTTCGGCCGGTCCTATCAGACGCCGTACGCCGACAAGATCCGCAACGAGGTCGGCATCCCGACCATCGCGGTCGGCGTGATCTCCTCCTACGACGACGTCAACTCGATCATCCTGGCGGGCCGGGCCGATCTGTGCGCCCTGGGCCGGGCCCACCTGTACGATCCCAGCTGGACGCTGCACGCGGCCGTCGAGCAGGACTACGCCGGGCCCGGCGCGGCGTGGCCCGACCCATGGCGGGCAGGCCGCCGCAAGCCGCAGACGGGCCGGACCGACGGGCCCAAGCCGCGGCTGCAGCTCATCCGCGAGGGCGCGTCCACCACCCGGCACGCCCGATGGAGGCCCGAGCGCTGAACGGCGCCGCGCAGCGGGTAGTGCACGCGGTCGGGCTGCGGCGAGTCGGTACGATGAAGACCGTTTGATGCCGGGTAGGGAGCACGCCATCCGCCGGAGTGCGTCCGTGAGCGCGCAAGAGGTGCACCATGGTGGCCAACGAAGACGACGAAGCCAATGGAAAGGGCCAGAAGCCCCGTGCTCTGATCGTCACCGTCTACGGCCTCTACGCGCGCGAAGTGGGCGGCTGGATGAGCGTCGCCTCGGTCATCAAGCTGCTCGCCCGCTGCGGTGTGGACGCGCCGTCCGTCCGTTCGGCGATCTTCCGACTCAAGCGGCGCGGCCTCCTGGCCGCCGCCAAGGTCGACGGGACGGCCGGATACGCGCTCACCGAGGAGGCCTACCAGATCCTGCGCGAGGGTGACCGGCGCATCTTCGAGCGGCGACAGGCGACCTCCAGCGAAGGGTGGCTGCTGGCCATCTTCAGCGTGCCGGAAACCGAACGCGACAAGCGGCACCAGTTGCGCTCCCGGCTGTCCTGGCTCGGTTTCGGCACGGTCGCCGCGGGAGTCTGGATCGCGCCCGCCCATCTGCTCGACGAGACGCGAGACGCCCTCGAGCGCTACGGGCTGAGTGCTTACGTCAATCTCTTCCAAGCCCACCATCTGGCGTTCACCGACATCAGGGAGCAGATCCCGGGCTGGTGGGACCTGTCTCGCCTGCAGCGTCTGTACGACGAGTTCCTGGCTCAGTACGGCCCTGTGCTGGACAGCTATCGCGATCGCAAGACCCTGGATCCCGCCCAGGCGTTCGCGGACCACGTCAGCGCCCTCACGGACTGGCGCCGGCTGCCGTACTCCGACCCGGGGCTTCCCGCTGAGGTGCTGCCCGCGGACTGGAATGGCGTGAAAGCCGCCGAGACCTTCTTCGAACTGCACGACCTGCTGGCCAAGCCGGCCCACCGGTTCATCGAAACCGTGCTCAAGGACGCGTAAGCGGCCTCCCTCGTGCTGGGCGCATGCCGTGTGACCAGCGCGAGCTTAGCCATGCCCGGCGCTGACCTGTGACCACCCCTTGAGGAGACCACACGTCATCGACGGCTACGACCTGATCGTTTATGGCACGGTCGTCCCGACGCTCGCCGAGGGGTCCGCCGAGTGGAAGCTCGGCGCGGCCGAGATCGGCCGGATCGTTCGTACGCGTTGATCGGCATGCTGATCGGCGCCATGCTGATCGGGCGTTCCGGCGTCATCCTTCAACGAACTTGAAGCGTCCCAGGGGCCGCACGTCAGGGGCGAAGCGGCGCGGGCCCCACCGACTGGCCCGGCACCAGGGTGCAGGGGATGAGGATGTGCGGCGGGCTGTCCTGGACCCCTTCGAGCTGGTCGATCAGCGCGTCCGCGGCGAGGCGGCCGAGCTGGGGAGCCGGTGCCGCCATGACCGTCAGGGACGGCTCGATCATCTCGCCGAGCTCGCGTGTGGTCGACGCCATGATGATGGAAAGATCGTCCGGCACGGTGCGGCCGAGTGCGCGCGTGCCTTTGACGAGTCCCGCCGAGGCGCCCTCGTTCACGAGGATCACGGCCGTCGTGTCCGGGTGGTCGTCGTGCAGGATGCCCGCGGCCTCCCTGCCGCCGGCCGAGGTGCCTTCCACCGGAAGGACGACGGGCGGGCGGCCGAGCGCCGCCATCGTGTCGAGGTAGGCGGCCTCAGCCCGCATGATCCGGCCGGGCTCGTCTCCCGGTGCCGCCTTCGTCCGCTGGATGATCAGCGCGATGCGCTCGTGGCCGAACGAGCGGAGATGCTCGACCGCCTGGTCCATCGTGGTGGTGAAATCGATGTCGACGAACGGCAGGTCGTCGTTGTCGGTCCGGCCGATCAGCGTGAACGGGAGCCGCGAGGCGATGAGCCGGTCGACGCGGGAGTCGTGGATCTGCACCTCCATGAGCAGCGCCCCGTCGACGAGGCCGCCGGCGAGCAGGTGCGACATCTGCTCGTCGGCGTTCACCGGCCACAGCACGAGGTCGTAGCCGCGCTCGCGGGCGCCGTGCGCGGCGCTCATGACGAACTGGATCACCGTCGCGTTGGGCCGGGCCTCGAAGTCCGGGTGCAGCAGCGCGAGGATGCGCGTGCGGGAGCTGGCCAGGGCGCGGGCGACGACGTTTCGCCGGTAGTCCAGCTCTTCGATGGCCGCTTCAATGCGGGCCCGGGTCTCCGGCGCGACGGGCTTGGTGCCGTTGATGACGAAGGAGACCGTGGCGATGGAGACGTTCGCACGCTGGGCGACGTCGCGCATCGTGACCATGGGTGCCGCCTCCCGGCTGCTGAGGGCGCGCGAGATGGGAGAAACTCGCGAGGCACTGCGACTATATCCCAAGGGCCTTCGTAAAACCGCTTAACTTCTTGTTGACATTGCCTGACGATCGGCGCAACATACTTCACAAGCACCAGCCGGTTAAGCGGTTTGATAGATCGGTGTCCATAGCCTGGAGCGATGCGGGCCCCCTTCCGCTCGTGCCGCGAAAGCGCAGGCGGACGGGTCGCCGTGACCCTACATGACCCATTTCCAGCGTCGACTCCGTGGTCCGACTCGATGAAAAGCCCCCACCCGCCGTGCACCGTCGTGGAGGCGGTCATGCACGGATACGCCGGATGCATTCCGGTTCCGCAGAAGGAGTAGTTCTCTCATGGAGACAGCACGGAAGCGCCGCGGTAAGGCGCCCAAAGTGACTGTCGCGGCAGCGGCCCTCCTCCCCCTCACCCTGACCGCCCTGACCGGATGCGGCGGAGCGGGTGCTGCCGACGCTCAAGCGAAGAACACATTGACGATCCAGGACTATTACGACGAGGCGCATGATCCGATCTACCACGCGTGCGCGAAGAGCCTCGGCGTCGACATCGAGATCAACCACATCCCAGGGCCGGGGCTGATCCCCAAGGTGCTTCAGCAGAGCTCCTCGCGCACCCTTCCCGACGTGCTGATGCTCGACAACCCCGACGGACAGCAGATAGCCTCCTCCGGCGCGCTCGCACCGCTGACCGACTACGGCGTGAGCGGAGAGGGCCTGGTGCCGTCCGTCGTGAAGGCCGGCACGTACGAGGGGAAGCTGTACGGCCTCGCCCCCGCCGTGAACACCCTCGTCATCTTCTACAACAAGGACCTGTTCCAGGCCGCCGGCATCACCTCACCTCCCAAGACGTGGGACGAGCTTCGTGCGACCGCGAAGAAGCTCACCACGCAGGATCGTTACGGCTTCGCGATGAGCAATATCAACACCTACGAGGGGACGTGGCAGTTCCTGCCGTTCATGTGGAGCAACGGCGGCTCGGAGGAGGACATCACGACTGCGGAGACCGCGCAGGCGCTGCAGCTCCTCGTCGACCTGCAGAACGACGGGTCCATGTCCAGGAGCTCGGTGATCTGGAGCCAGGACGACGTGATCGACCAGTTCATCGTGGGCAAGGCCGCGATGGTGGTCAACGGCCCATGGCAGATCCCCACGCTCAACGAGCAGAAGGACGTGAACTGGGGCACGTTCACGGTCCCCACGCGGGTGGCGTCGCAGGACCCGGTGGCCCCGCTCGGTGGTGAGATGTTCACGGTGCCGCGGACCGGCGACAAGGCCAAGATGGCCAAGAGCGGGCAGTTCGTGAAATGTCTCGTCTCATCGGCGAGCCAGCTCCAGTCGGCCGAGGTCAGGCAGAACATCCCGGCGGACCCGGGCGTCGCGCAGAAGTTCGGGGAGTCCAGCCAGACGGTCATGCCGTTCGTCGGCGCCGTGCGGAACGCGCGCTCGCGCACCGGGATTCTCGGGCCTGACTGGCCCAAGGCGGCCACGAAGATCTACAACGCCGTGCAGATCGCGCTGACGGGTCTGGCCACACCGGCCGAAGCGCTGCGGCAGGCACAGGGCGAGTAGCCACTCGACAACGAGGCGCCCGTCCCGAGGCACGCGGGCTCCTCGGTCTTCATCGAAAGGAGTGGCTCATGACGTCAGCCAACCTCAGCATCACCGCCGCAGGAGACTCCCTCGGCAGGCTGGGCCGCAAGGCGGCATGGATGCGCCTGTTCCGGCGGCACGCGCAGTGGCTGTTCTGCCTGCCCGCCATCCTGTTCGTCGCGATGTTCTTCGGATACCCGATCGTCCAGAACATCGTCATGGGTTTCCAGGAGTACGGGGTCTCGACCTTCTACAGCGGCCAGGCGCCCTGGGTCGGCCTGGCCAACTACGTGACGACCTTTTCCAGCCGCCTGTTCACCACGACCCTGGTGAACACGGCGCTGTTCACGATCGGGTCGATCTCCTTCCAGTTCGTGATCGGGCTGGCCCTGGCGCTGTTCTTCAAGCGCACCTTCCCGCTGAGCGGTTTCCTGCGGTCGTTGTTGCTGCTGCCGTGGCTGCTGCCCTTGATCGCCTCCAGCGCGGTGTGGAAGTGGATGCTCGACCAGGAGAGCGGCGTCCTCAACCAGGTTCTCGGCCTGTTCGGCGTCGATCCGGTCCCGTGGCTGGTCGATCCGACCCTCGCGCTCATCGGGGTCATCGGCGTGAACATCTGGCTCGGGATACCGTTCAACGTCGCGATCCTCTACAGCGGTCTGCAGGCGGTTCCGCGCGAGCTGTATGAGGCGGGATCGCTGGACGGCGCGGTCGGGTGGAAGGCGTTCAGGCACATCACCTGGCCGAGCATCAGATCCGTGGTCAGCGTCGTCCTGGTGCTCGGCGTCGTCTACACGCTCAAGGTCGTCGACATCATCCTCGGCCTGACCGGCGGCGGCCCGGCCAACTCCACCCAGACCCTGGCGACGAACGCCTACAACAAGTCGTTCGTCGAGTTCAACTTCGGGGAAGGCGCCGCCATCAGCAACGTCCTCATCGTGGTGTCGCTCGTCTTCGCCATGGTCTACCTCTTCATCTCCCGGCGGGAGGCCCACGAGTGAACACGTCATCGACCGTCCGCCGGCTGCCCATGACGGTGCTGGGCGTCTTCTTCCTCGCCGTGATGATCTTCCCGGTCTACTGGATGCTCAACAGCAGCCTGCAGGCCGATTCCGGCGCCGCCTCCACCGAATTCCTCCCGCTCAACGCGACGTTCTCCGGATATGCGCAGGCGCTGGAGGAACAGGGCCCGAACTTCGTCACCAGCCTGATCGTCGCTCTGGGAACGGTCGTGCTGACCCTGGTCATCGCCACGCCCGCCGCCTACGGTCTGGCGCGCTTCCGTACCCGGGGCAGCAGCGTGTTCCTGCTGGTGTTGCTGATCACGCAGATGATCCCCGTCATGGTCATCGCCAACGCGCTCTACCCCCTCTTCAACTCGCTCTTCCTGATCAACAACGTCCTCGGCCTGATCCTCGCCAACACCGCCGCGGGCATCCCGTTCGCCGTGCTGCTCATCCGCGCGTTCATGGGCGCCATTCCCGGGGCGCTCGTGGAGGCCGCGATGGTGGACGGGGCGGGCAACCTGCGGGCGTTCCTGTCGATCGTCGTACCGATCAGCAAGAACGCGATCGTGACCGCCGCCCTGTTCACCTTCCTGTCAGCGTGGAGCGACTTCCTCTTCGCCCTGACCCTGACCAGCACCCCCGAGGTGCGGCCCATCACCCTGGGCATCTACGACTACATCAGCGCGAACACCCAGGACTGGAGCGCCGTCATGGCGACCGCGGTGCTCGCCTCCGTGCCGGCGGCCCTGCTGCTGATCTTCGCCCAGCGCTACATCGCGGCAGGCGCCGTCAGCGGCGCCGTCAAGTGAATCCCTTGAAGAAAGGACACGTCATCATGCGACCTCTTCATGTCACCGTGTGGGGTGAGAACCGGCACGAGCAGGCCGAGCCCAGTGTGGCCAAGATCTATCCGGACGGCATGCACAACGCCATCCGCCGCGGCATCGAGGGCTGGCTGGGGGAGAAGGCGACCGTCGCCACGGCCACGCTCGACGACCCCGAGCACGGCCTGACCGAGGAGGTGCTCGCCGGGACCGACGTCCTCACCTGGTGGGGCCACGCCGCGCACGCGGAGGTGTCCGATGAGGTGGTCGATCGGGTGCACCGGCACGTTCTGTCGGGCATGGGCCTGGTCGTGCTGCACTCCGGTCACTGGTCGAAGATCTTCACCAAGCTCATGGGCACCACCTGCACGCTGCGCTGGCGCAGCGCCAATGATCGCGAGCTGGTCTGGACGGTGAACCCGGCCCACCCCATCGCCCGCGGCATCCCCCACCCCATCGAGATCCCCGCCCAGGAGATGTACGGCGAGCAGTTCGACATCCCTGAGCCCGACGAGCTGATCTTCATCAGCTCCTTCACCGGCGGCGAGGTGTTCCGCAGCGGCTGCACCTTCCGGCGCGGCAACGGCAAGATCTTCTACTTCAGCCCCGGCGACCAGGACTATCCGGTGTATCACCATCCGGACGTGCTGCACGTCATCGCCAACGGCGTCGAGTGGGCGGTCGGCGACCGGTCCCGGCGCGAGCTGCCGACCCTGCTGCGCTACGACATGGGCGACTTCTTCAACGGGCACGGCTACCAGGGTGCGATGCACAACAAGGAGAACGCCGAGTGAGCGCTTTCGCCCGCGTCGCCGATCCGGCGCGCCCGCTCCGCGTGGTGCAGGTCGGGGCCGGCGCGATGGGCCTGGCCTGGATGCGTACCCTGACCGCGTCGGACGACGTCGAACTCGTCGGGGTGGCCGACCTCGACGTCGATCGGGCGCAGGCGGCCGTACGCGCCGTCGGCGCCGACGCCAAGGTGGACGTCTCGCTCGGCGGCCTGCTGGCGGCCACCGAGCCGGACGCCGTCGTGAACGTCACCGTCCCGGCCGCCCACGGCGAGGTGAACGTCGAGGCGCTGTTCGCCGGGGTCCCGGTCCTGTGCGAGAAGCCCGCCGCGCCGACGCTGGCCGAGGCGGTCGTCCAGGTCGCCGCCGCTGAGGCGACCGGCCGGCTGCTGATGATCAGCCAGTCGCGCCGCTACTACGCCGCCCTGGCGGAATACCGGCGCCGCTTTGCCGAGCTCGGCACCCCCGGCCTGCTCACCACCGACTTCTTCCGCGGTCCGCGCTTCGGCGGCTTCCGCGACGAGATGGAGCAACCGCTGCTGGTGGACATGGCCATCCACGCCTTCGACGCCGCCCGCTACCTGCTCGACGCGGAGCCGGTCTCGGTCAGTTGCGAGAGCTGGAACCCCGCCTGGAGCTGGTATCGGGGCGACGCCGCGGCGACGGCGACGTTCCTCTTCGACGACGGCACCCGTTACGTGTACACCGGCGCCTGGTGCGCCGACGGGCTGGAGACGTCCTGGAACGGCCAGTGGCGGGCGGCCGGCTCCGGGGGCGCCGCGACCTGGGACGGCGAGGACCGCGTCACCTCCAGCGTGAGCGGCGCGGCGGACGTGCCGCGGGGCGCCAACGAGCAGATCGGCGGCGCGCTGGAGGAGTTCGTGGGGGCGCTGCGCACGGGCGTGGAGCCGTCGGGGGCGATCGCCCGCAACATCATGAGCCTCGCCATGGTCGAGGCGGCGGTGCGGTCGGCGGAGTCGGGGGCGCGGGTCCACCTCGACGCGTTGATGGACCAGGCCCGCCACGACGCGCTGTCCCGTACCGTCCGCGAGGAGATCCGCGCGCGGCTCGAGTCCTGGGAGCCGCGGCGCCGCTGACGGCCTGTTCCCGCAGCACAGAGAGCACGTGGAGGGTGAAGGCCTTGGTCTAGTACGTACGGGCGCGGAGGCCCGGTTCACTCCTATGCCGGATGGCGGTGGGGCCGGAGCAGGGGTGATGGAACACCACACAATGGGGCAATGGCATACCCTCCACAACCTCCCCCGGAAGATCCGTGGGGTCCGCAGGCACAGGGAGCACCGCAGGAGCACCTCCGGCCCGGGTACGGCCAGCCGGGACATGGCCCCCAGCCGCGGCAAGGGGGCCCGCCGGCCGGCTTCGGCCTCTACGGCGGTGCCCAGAGCTCGTACGTCCTGCAGAACCAGTACGGCTCGCAGCACCAATACGGCCACGGCGACCCTTACGGCATGCTCCAGGACCAGTACGACTACGGTCTGCCGCCCAAGCGCAACAGCACGCTGATCATCGGGTTGTCCATCGGCTTGGGCCTCCTCCTCCTGGCCGGCGGCACGGTCGGCGCGGTCTCCTACCTCAACTCCTCCGGCTCCAAGCCCTCCGTCGCCCTGCCGAGCACGGCGGCCCCCACGACGGCACCTTGGCAGTCCGACTCCCCGTCGAAGGAGCCGTCGGACGAGCCCACCGAGCCGGCCGCCGAGCCCACGGGCAGCCCGGCCACCTCGACGAAGGCCCAGCCGGGATCGCCGATCGCCCACACCGAGTTCGACGACTGGAAGTTCGACCTGACCGGCATCAAGTTCGGCGCCAACAAGGTTGAGGGCTGGACGTACGACACCTGCGATCCGGTGGACGGCGAAGGTGTGCTGGCCAGGAACAAGTGCGAGCGCGCCGTCCAGATCGCCTACTCGGCGTACCGTGGGCACCTCAAGGCGGTGCAGGTCATCATGGCGTTCCCCAGCGACAAGGCCGCCAAGGCCACCGCCAACCGGCTGGCGAAGCTCACCTCGAACGCGGTGAACATCCGCCGGGACATGACCCACACCACGTACGCATACGGGAGGATCCGGACGAACGTGGCCAAGAAGTATGTGGTCGCCACGATCGTCACCGCGGACAACACGGCCAAGTCCAAGGCCGACAAGTTCCACCTCTACCTGCAGGCCGACTCCGTCGGCTACTTCCTGCTGCGCGACGTGACCATCACCAGTTGACCGGTTACCGGCCCGGTGTGCGACAGCTTGGACGCGGCGCGGATCGATCCGGTGAACTGCGCCGCGTCGGGAAACACGGGGCCGCCGTGGCGCGCCATCCTGCGAGGGGCACACGTAGTCGCCGATGACCGGCCCCCGTTCGGAGTCCAGCGGCGTGGGCAGCGACGAGCGGCCAGCACCGTCTGCGCCACGATGGCGCGGCGCATTGCCGTGAACGCTCAGGGGTGCTCGTCCGTGTGACGTTGACGCCGTCGCCTCAGACTCGTCCGTCCATGAGGGCGACCAGCCGCTTCGGCGCGATCAGGCGGTAGCTGTCCCTGATCAGCTCGTCGATCTCATCCCAGTCCTGCTCCACGTCGAGCTGGGCGCCGACCCACCCCTTGCCGCCGACGTACGCGGGCACGAAGAAGCGCTCCGGGGCGGACGCCACCAGGGCCTCCTGCACGCCCGGACCGGCCTTGAACATCATCGTCAGCCCGTCCTCGCTGGTCATCAGGAACAGCTTCTCCCGGACCCGGAAGGAGGGCGCCGTGTGACCACCGAACGGCTTCTCGACCACCTCCGGCAGAGACAGGCAGATCTCCCGCAGCCGCGCCCCCATCTCGTCGTCAATCACGCACGGTATCGTACGCCTGTTCTACAACTCTCGGGAAGCCCGGCGCGCGACCTCCGAGCCCTTGGCCGTGGGGTCAGGGGCGGGAGGTGGGGGCGGCGTGCCTGGCCGTCGTCCGGCGGCAGAGATCGCGGTGGCGGACCTGCGCGGATGTGGCGGGTTCAGGAGACCGGGGTGTCCTGACGCGCGGCGAAGAAGGCATCGAGCGCCGCCTGTTGCTCGTCGGTGAAGGCACGGCGGGGGAGGAAACCGGTGAACTGCCTGTTCACGAAGAACAGCCAGAACTCCGGGGTGGTGACGACCGGGCCGAACAGGGACCATCGCGTCGTGGCGGTGGACTGCTCGGTCTCAACCTTGTAGCCGTCGCCGGTCAAGTGAAGTGTGGTGGGCACGCAGAGGAAGGCGAGTCGTCGCCTACGGCGGAGCGACCACGACACCACGAGGGGGGAGACGGCCGCTCCGACGAACATGGCGATGCCGATGGTCACGCTGCCTATCAGGACGCAGAGGAGTCCGCATCCTGCCAGGACCGAGAGCAGGATGGTGAGGAGGGCTCTGAACTGGAGCTTGACGCCTTGCTGGAGGGCCCGGGCCACTTCCTCCGGGGAGGGCTGATACCTGACCGTGAAGTCCACTGCGCATGCCTTCATCTATGAGGGGTGACTCATCATTCACGGTCCTGATCAAGAATTGCAATTCTCACCACCAACGCCGGCCGTTCGGACCCCGTCTGGGCACCGGTCGGTTCGCCGCCGGTGTGGCGGAGCTGTTCACTCGGGTGCTTTGCGGGAATCGTCCCGTGTTCGGTTCCGGGCTATCCGCAAGTCCTTGACTGCCGAGGCACCTAATTCGCTCGTGAAATGAGGACGTACATGCGCCGGAAAAGCTTTTCGGCCTTGGCGGCGGTCGTGACCGTACTGGCTGTGAACGGGCCCGCTGCGGCGGCCACGTCTGAAGACTCCTTCTTCGGTGGAAAGCTGCCGCTGAGCGCGCCGCCGGTGACGACCGCCGTGGCGCCCGGCGTGACGCTGACCTCGATGTCGCTCGGAGCCAAGGATGCCGGCGACTACTGGACCGTCCACGTGTACCTGCCGGGCACGGTCGACGGGCCGCTCAACACGGCCAACACCGCGTTGGGCGCGAAGGAGATCGCCGACTGGGTGGCCGGGGTTGTGCGGCAGAAGGGGTTCGAGCCGCGGATCGAGGAGGTCGCCTCGCCGGCGTTCGCCGATCATCCGGCCGGTACGCTCGGCTGGACCGTAAGGGTCGGGCAGTACGCCACCAGCGCGGAGGCCTCGGCCGCGCTCTCCAAGATCAGGGCGGCCGGTTTCGCCGGGGGCACCCGCTACACCGCGCAGGACGGCATCGACCCCGGCGCGCCCCAGAAGGTGCACGTGCTCCGCGTGGACTTCCGGGAGTTCGGCGGCACGGTCGGCACTGACTTCGGCCCGGCGCTGAACGGCACGGAGAAGCTGACCGACCTTGCCGCCGCGGCGGGCGCGGTGGCCGGGATCAACGCGCAGTGGTTCTACAACAGCGCGCCCGGCGGCATGTACGTCAAGGACGGCAAGCTGATCGGCTCGGCCACGCAGGGCCGGGCCGGAATCAAGATCGCCAGGGGTGGGCGTTCGGTGGACGTGGACACGTACACCGCCCACGTGACCCTGCGCACCGGCCGGGAGAGCGCCGAGATCGACGGTGTCAACCGGGTGCCGGGCGAGATCTGGAACTGCGGCGGCGTCGGCGGCGACCAGCCGACGGAGAAGCCGCAGCACGACCTGAAGTGTACGGACGGCAGCGAGCTAGTGCTGTTCACCCCCGAATGGGGCGCGCCGCCTGCCGGCGCGGGAGCCGAGGTCGTGCTGGACGCGGGCGGCAAGGTGACGGCGGTGAACAGCTCGCGTGGTGCGAGCGTTCCCGTCGGCGGGTCCACCGTGCAGGCCATCGGCGACAGCTCCGCCTGGCTGCTCGAACACGTGAAGGTGGGTGAGCGGGTGCACGTGAGCGAGCGGGTCGAGGACAGCAACGGCGGGCGCGTGGCGCTGACCCCGGACACCACCATCCTCCAGGTCGGGCCCACCCTCGTCAGGGACGGAAAGGTGTCGGTGAACGCGGCGGCCGACGGACTGATCCGCGAGGGCGCCGACCGGACGTTCACCTACAACTGGGCCGTGCGGAGCAACCCGCGGTCGATGGTCGGCATGGACGATCGGGGGCGGCTCATGCTGGTGGTGGTCGACGGGCGGCGGGACGGCTACAGCGAAGGGCTCGGGATCGCGCAGACCGGTGAGCTCATGAAGCTGCTCGGCGCGCGGGAGGCGATGAACCTCGACGGCGGCGGCTCCAGCGTCATGGTGACCTCGGGCGCCGGCATCGTGAACCGGCCCTCCGACGCGACGGGCCAGCGCTCGCTCGGCAACGTCCTCCTCGTTCGCCCATAGCCGACCGGGCGCTCGTCCGCCCGTGGCCGGTCCGGTCGAGCGCCCCGGCCGTCGGCCGCCCAGCATCGATCATGGTGCTGGGCCCGCTGTCGCCCGTGCGAGATTGACGCCGCTGGCGATGACCCCGATGTGGCTGAAGGCCTGCGGGAAGTTGCCCATGAAGGCGCCCGTCGAGGGGTCGATCTGCTCGGGCAGCAGCCCGAGCGGACTCGCCCGGGCGCACAGCGAGGCGTAGAGCTCCTCGGCCTCGTCGATGCGGCCCTGGTAGGTGAGGTTGTCGGCCAGCCAGAAGCTGCACAGCACGAAGGCGCCCTCGTCGCCGGCGATGCCGTCAGGGGAGCTGTCGTGCAGGTAGCGGTAGAGCAGGCCGTCGCCGGCCGACAGACGCTCGGCGATGGCGGCTGCCGTGGCCACCATGCGCGGATGATCGGCGGGGATGACGTACCGCAGGGGAAGCGCGAGCAGGCTGGCGTCCAAGCCGCCGCTGCCGTCGAGATGCTCGGTCAGGGTCTGCGCGTCCTCGTCCCAGGCCTGCTCAAGGATGAGTCGTCGCAGGTCGGCTGCCACGTCTCGCCAGGCTGCGATGGGTCCCGGCAGGCCGAGCCGGTCACCGATCGCGGCCGCACGGTCCAGGGCCACCTGGCACATGCCGGCGGAGTAAGTGAACACCCGGCCGTGGCTGCGCACCTCCCAGATGCCCTGATCCGGCTCCTGCCACGCCGTCGCCGCCGTGTCGGCGAGTTCGGCCAGCTTGGCCCAGAGCTCGGGCTGCAGCTCACTCCCGGTGCGCAGCCACTGGTCGGCGCAGTCGAGCACTTCGCCGTAGACGTCGTGCTGGCGCTGATCCGCCGCGCCGTTGCCCCATCGCACCGGGGCGGAGCGTCGGTAGCCCTCCAATTCGGGGTCTACGACCTCGTCGGGCACCGGGCTGCCGGAGAGGGTGTACATGATCCGCGGCTGCCGGCTCTGCTCGAAGGCGTCGAGGACCCAGCCGAGGAAGGCGTCCGCCTCGCCGGCGAAGCCGATGCGGCGCAGGGCGAACACGGTGAAGGCCGCGTCGCGGATCCAGGTGTAGCGGTAATCCCAGTTACGGACCCCGCCGATCGGCGCGGGCAAGGAGGAGGTGGGGGCCGCGACCAGCGATCCGTTGACCCAGTCGTCGCACAGCTTCAACGTGATCGCGGCACGGCGTACCAATGACTCCTGCGGGCCTTGGTAGGCGAAGTGTTTCATCCAACGGCGCCACGCCTCGGCGGTCCCGCGCAGCATCTCCTCGGCGTCGAACCGGTGATGACGATGAATGCGCCCCCAGGACAACACGAGATCCAGGCGATCGCCCTGTTTGAGCTCGTGGGTGCTGGACAGTCCGTTCAGCGGGCGAGTGGAGCGCAGGTGCAGGCGCAGGTCCGGCCGTCGGGGCACCTGTACGTCCAGCCCGCTGAACAGGGCCCGGGCTTGTCCGCCGCCGCGGGGCTTCACCTCGACGCGCAGGCTGACCTCGCCCGCCAGGACGACGGCCGAACGGACCAACTCGGCCCGGTTGACCGGTGCGTCATCGGTCAGATCGGCGCCAGAGCGCAAGGTCAGGGCATCGGTGATGCGGACCAGGCCTGTGGTGCTGCGGCACTCGGTCGTCAGCACCCCGGTGTCGTCCTCGTAGAGCTGCCGTGCCTCCACCAAGTCCTCCGGCGCGACGGTGAAATGCCCGCCACGCGCGTGGTCCAGGAGGCCGCAGAACAGCGGCTCGGCATCGAAGTGGGGAAGGCACATCCACGGGATGGAGCCGTCCAAGCCGACCAGCGCCACCGTCGCGCCGTCCCCGATGAGGCCGAGGTCCTCCAGCGGCACATAGCCGTCACGCGTGCGAACCGGCCGGAAGGGTGGATCGGGATCGAGCATGCCGCCCCCTGTCTGGCGTGCCGCGGCCACGGCGGCACGAGCCGATACCTGCGCCTAGAACGAGATCAGCGGCTTGATGACGTCGTCGAGTTTCTTGTCCAGGACCTCGAAGGCCCGTTCCATGTCCTCGAAGGCGAACTCATGGGTCGTCATGCGGGTGGGATCGATGCGCTTGGCCTGCAACACCCGCAGCAGCCGCTCCATGCGCAGCCGGCCGCCGGGGCACAACCCCGAGGTGATCGTCTGGTCCGCCATCCCGACTCCCCACTCGACGCGGGGGATGCGGACGAACTCTCCTTCTCCGAAATAGCCGATGTTGGACACCGTTCCACCCGGCTTGGTGATCTTGATGGCGGTCTGGAACGTCGCGTCCATGCCCAGCGCCTCGATGGCGGTGTCGACTCCCTCTCCGTGCGTGAGCTCCATGATCCGCTCGACGACGTCCTCGCGGGTGAAGTCCACGATCTCGTCCACGCCGTACGCGCGTGCGAGCTCCTGCCGCTGCGGTACGGATTCGACCCCGATGACCAGGCCCGCACCGCGTAGCCTGGCCCCTGCCGCGGCCATCATCCCCACCGGCCCCAGAGCCAGAACGGCCACCGTCCCGCCGATCGGGATATTGCCCTTCTCCGCCCCCATGAAGCCGGTGGAAAGCATATCGGCGCAGTAGACGGCCAGGTCATCGGAAATGTCGTCGGGTATTTTCGCCATGTTGGCGTCGGCCTCGTTCACGTGGAAATATTCGGCGAATACTCCGTCCTTGGAGTTCGCGAACTTGAAGCCGCCCAGCGGCATGCCCGACTGTGACGAAAACCCGTTCTGGGAGGCCGGATCGCCCCAATCCGGAGTGATGGAGCCCACCAGGACACGGTCGCCCGGCTGGAAGCCCTTGACGTCGCTGCCCACCTCGTGCACGATGCCCACCGCTTCGTGACCGAGCGTGAGATTCTGCCGCGGGCCGATTCCTCCGGCGACGGTGTGGGAATCCGAGGTGCAGATCAGAGCCTTGGTCGTCCGTACGACGGCGTCGACGGGTCCCGCCCGCGGAATCGGCTTCTCCATGAAACCGACGCTGCCGATTTCCCGCATGACAAACGCCTTCATCACCCTTGTCCCCCCGTTGACGAGCCCCCGTCGTCACCGCAGGCGGCGGCCCCCCAGCCCTCGGCCGGCGATGACAGCGATAGCCCTCTTACCCAGGGAGGCACAGTCGGTAACCGAACCGTCGCTCCTGGATCAGAAGGGGAAGGTGCGGTCCTGGTCGCGCACGGTGATCCACTGGAGTTCGCAGAATTCCTCGGCCGCGAAGCCCAGCCCGAACCGACCCCACCCGCTGTCCTTGACGCCGCCGAACGGCATGTGCGGCTCGTCGTGGACGGGCTGGTCGTTGACGTGGACGATGCCGACGTCGAGGGCGGAGGCCAGGCGCAGGCCGCGGCGGCCGTCGCCGGTGATGACCGAGGCGGCCAGGCCGAAGTCGGAGTCGTTGGCGCGGGCGACGGCCTCCTCCGCGGAGTCGACCGCCTCCAGCACCACCACAGGCCCGAACGTCTCGCCCTGCGCGATCTCGGCCTCGTCCGGAACGTCGGTGAGCACGGTGGCCGGGTAGCACGGCGGTGCGGGGACGCCGCCGGCCAGGACGCGGGCACCGAGACCGACCGCCTCCTTGACGCGGCGGTCGAGAAGGGCCAGGGCCCACTCATTGATCACCGGGCCCACCACGGTCGCCGGGTCGGCCGGGTCGCCCGTCGGCAGCGCCGCGACCTTGGCCGCGAACCGCTCGGCGAACTCCTCGGCCAGCGGCCGTTCGACGTAGATGCGCCTGGCGCACATGCACACCTGCCCCTGGTGCACGAACGCGCCGTAGGTCGCGGCGTTGACCGCGTACTCGAGGTCGGCGTCGCCCGCCACGATGAGCGGGTTCTGCCCGCTGAGCTGGAGCACCACGCGCTTCAGGTGCCGGCCGGCCTTCTCCGCGAGCCGCCTGCCGGTCGGCGTCGAGCCGGTGAAGTTGATCCGCTTGACGAGAGGGCTGGCGAGCAGCGCGTCGGCGACGGCGCCGGCCTCACCGGGGGCGTGGGTGACGACGTTGAACGCCCCGGCGGGCAGTCCTGCCTCCTGGAGGATCTCCGCCCAGAGCGCCCCTCCTGTGTACGGGGACTCCTCCGACGGTTTCAGCACCACGGTGTTGCCGAGCGCGAGCGGCCCGATGCTAGCCCGGCCGGCGAGGGCGAGCGAGGCATTCCACGGCGCGATGGCCGCGACCACCCCCACCGGACGGCGCACGGCCATCGCCTGGGTGCCGGGGGTGTCGGAGGGCAGCAGCTCCCCGGCTGGGCGGTAGGCCAGGTGGGCGGCCTGGCGGAGCAGCTTGAGCACGAACTCGAGCTGCACGCCGCCGAAGTGGCGGCCACAGCCGGTCTCCGCGGCCAGGGCGGCGAGCACCTCGCCGCGGCGGCCCTCCAGCAGGTCGGCCGCCCGCAGCAAGATCCGCTGCCGCTCCACGGGCAGCGTCCGGGCCCAGCCGCCGAATGCCTCGTGCGCGGCGGCGACCGCGCGTTCCGCGTCCTCGCCGTCCCCGGCGGCGACCTCCCCGAGGACCTCTCCTGACCAGGGCGAACGGTTCGGGTAGGTGCGTCCGGAGCCGGGCTCGACCCAGTCGCCCCCGATGAAGTGCCCGATGCGCGGCCTGGGCAGGCCGCTCCGGGCACGCTCCGCTTCCGCCATGGAGCCCCCGATCTGCTTGCTGGGCGTTGTCCGGCCAGAAGCGTTCATGTGATGGGGACTGGCCGTCAACATCGTTCGAATACTTAGAACGATAGGGCCGTATTCTGACGCTCGTGACCGATGACGCCTCCCCACGCCCGCGCCGAGCCCCGGGAGCTCCGGGCCGCACGACGGCCGACTCCTCCGCCGCCTTCTCCGTGTCCCTGGAACGCGGGCTGCGCATCCTGTCCGCCTTCAGCGGGGACCGCTCCGTGCTGGGGATCGCCGACCTCGCGCGGGCCGTCGGGCTCAACAAGAGCACGACCTACCGGTACGTCGCCACGCTGACCAAGCTGGAGTACATCCGGCAGGACCCGGAGACGAAGAAATACTTCCTGGGCCCGCGGGTGGTGGACCTCGGGTTCGCGGCCATCGACTCCATGGAGCTCACCAAGGTCGCCGGCCCCCTGCTCCAGGCCCTGGCCGACGAGACGGGCTGCACCGCCAGCCTGGGGCTGTGCGACGGGCCGGACGTGGTCTACGTGGATCGCAGGCGCAGCAGCCGGCGCAGTTCCCTGGCCATGGACCTCAACCTGCACGTGGGCTCCCGGCTGCCGGCTTACTGCACGTCGATGGGCAAGGTGCTGCTGGCGTACAAGGATCCGGCGGCGCTCAAGCAGATCCTCGACCGCACCGACACGGCCCGCCGCGGGCCCAAGACGATCACCAACAGGGAGCAGCTGATCGCCGCCCTCGCCAAGGTGCGCCAGGGCGGCGTCGCGGTCAACGACGAGGAGCTCGCCCCGGGGCTGCGGTCCTTCGCGGCGCCGGTGCGGGACCGCTCCGGCGAGGTCGTCGCCGCGGTCAACATCGCCGTGCATCTCACCGTCGCCCCGACCACCGTCGACGCGCTGGCCGCCCGCCTCGAACCGGCGCTCCGGCGCACCGCCGCCGAGATCTCCCGGCGCCTCGGCCACCGCCCCCAGCCGTAGTCGGCGTTTCAAAGAGACAAATCGCGTTCGAACCTCCGGAACAGAGTGTTGCTCTGGTGTTAACGGGACCGTACGGTCGGCTCAACTTTCGCCACCCGAGGTTCGTGCGGCTCCCCGGCCACGGAGCGACACCTCCACGGGCGGCATGAACCGCCGTTCCTTCCTGAGTGCGGCCGCTCTGATGAGCACGGTGAACGCCTGCGGCGGACTGCAGCAGCTGCTCGCCGACTAGGGCTCCTGGTACCTCGTCGTACGGACGAAATAGAGAAAGAGGGACCACCTGTGGGACTGCTCGACAGCATCGACTGGCAAGGGAAGATCTTCAAGAGCGGCACGTGGACGGCCGGCTACGGCGGTGACTACGCGGTGGCCGAGCCCGCCACCGGCGGCGAGCTCGGCCGGATGGGCCTGGCGACCTCCCAAGACGTCGCCGAGGCCGCCGTGAGCGCCGCCGAGGCGCAGAAGCACTGGGCCGGGCTGCCGCACACCGCCCGCGCGGCCGTCCTGCGCAAGGCCGGCGACCTGTGGCAGCAGCACGCCGAGGAGATCAGCGGCTGGAACGTCCGCGAGGTCGGCGCGGTCCCGGGCATGGCCGGGTTCGCCCTGCACGTGGCGGCCGAAGAGTGCTACGAGGCGGCCTCGCTGCCCGGCCGGGCGATCGGCGAGCTCCTTCCGTCGGAGCAGCCACGGCTGTCCCTGGCCCGGCGCATACCGGCCGGAGTGGTGGCGGTGATCTCGCCGTTCAACGTGCCGATCATCCTCGGCATCCGGTCGGTCGCCCCGGCGCTGGCGCTCGGCAACGCCGTCATCCTCAAGCCCGACCCGCGCACCGCGGTCACCGGCGGCACGCTGATGGCGCGCGTGTTCGAGGAGGCCGGGCTGCCGCCGGGCGTGCTGCAGATGGTGCCCGGCGGCGCCGACGTGGGCGAGGCGCTGATCACCGACCCGCACGTGCGGGTCATCTCCTTCACCGGCTCCACCCCGGTGGGCCGCCGCATCGGCGAGCTCGCCGGGAAGCACCTCAAGCGCGCCCACCTGGAGCTCGGCGGCAACTCCGCGCTGCTGGTGCTGGACGACGCCGACGTGGACGCGGCGGTGAACCTGGCCGCCTGGGGCTCGTTCTTCCACCAGGGCCAGATCTGCATGACCACCGGCCGCCACCTGGTCGCCGACCGCCTCTACGACGACTTCGTCGAGCGGCTCGCCGCCAAGGCCGACGCTCTCCCGGTCGGTGACCCGGCCACCGGCCAGGTGGCGCTCGGCCCGGTGATCGACGCCGGCCAGCGCGACAAGATCCACCATCTGGTGACCGCGAGCGTCGGCCAGGGCGCGAGGCCAGCCGCCGGCGGGACGTACGAGCGGCTCTTCTACCGGCCGACGGTGCTGGCCGACGTCCCGCTGACCGCGCCCGCGTTCGCCGAGGAGGTCTTCGGCCCCGTCGCGCCGGTCACCCGCGTCTCCTCGGCCGAGGAAGCCGCCAAGCTGGCCGCGACCAGCGAGTACGGCCTGTCGCTCGGCATCGTGACCCGTGACGTGATGCGCGGCCTGGCCGTCGCCGAGCAGATCCCGACCGGGATCGTGCACATCAACGACCAGACCGTCAACGACGAGGCCAACGCCCCGTTCGGCGGCGTGCGCGCCTCCGGCACCGGCTCCCGCTTCGGCGGGGCGGCGGCCAACATCGAGGCGTTCACCGAGACCCGCTGGATCACCATGCGGGGGGAGCCGCCGCAGTACCCGTTCTGACGGAGCCGGTGCGGCACGGCGTTGTAGTAGCGGCCCGGCTCTACCGGGAAGAGGTGTCCCGGGCCGCTCGCCACTCCGGTGCGAGCACTGACCAGACCTCCATGTCGTACCGCTTCCCCCGAAGCAGGTGGCTCTCGCGGAGCACGCCGTCCTTCGTCATCCCGAGTCGCCTGGCCACGGCGATGCTGGCCGCGTTCTCCGCCGCGACCTGCCACTCCACGCGATGGATGCCTCGCTCTTCGACGGCCCAATCGATGATCACGCGCACGGCCCTGGTGACCAGACCCTTGCCCGCCGCCGACGGCTCCAGCCAGCAGCCCGCTTCGGCGGTGCCGTGCTGGACGTCCATCGTCCGGAAGAGGACTCCGCCGACCAGCTTGCCGTCCGTCCAGATGCCGTAGATCCGCCCCAGGTCGGCCGCCGCCTTGTCCGCGTACGACTGGAGGAACGAGCGGCTCGACGTCAGGTCCGAGACCACCTCCGGCAGCCGGACGTATCGCCCGATGAACTCCCGCCCCCGGTCGATGTGGGCGAGAAACTCCTCGGCCTGCCACGGCTCGAGCGGGCGCAACTCGGCGCCGTCATCGCCCAGCGGTATCGCGTACATCGTCCCCCATCCCTGCAGAAATCAGACGCATTGCGCAGGGATCTTCTCATAGACCGCATCAGCGACACCGGTACATATTGACCAGGATCCGGCGCAGGTAGGCGTCGGGATCGCTGCTTCGTCCTGGGTTGACCGGGAACCAATGGAGATTTCCGGGTTGCCGCGTGCAGTGCCCGGTTGTTCCCGTCCTGTAACGGATGACCAGAATGAGTTGATCGTTCCTCGTCCCTTCAGCCTCTGGACGCACACCGTTCACTCGTGCACTCGAGGGTGTCCGCCCGGAGGGCAAGCCGCCCGACGACAAGCCACTTGGCACGTAAATAGAAGGGACCGCACCCGATGCAGCAAGAGTTACTGGGTGCCTTACGGAGGCGAGGACGTCTCGGTATGGTCGCCGTGGTCGCGGTGCTGCTGGCGAGCAGCCTCGTGACGGCGGCGTACGCCGACCCAGGAGGGCAGGATCGGGGACGGCCCACCCCGACGCCGACCAGCTCCCCGAGCCCCCCGACGCTCACCCCCGCCGGCGGTTCCTACCTGGAGGGCACGGTGAAGGTCGCGGCGGTGCCGGCCGCGGCCGGTGACAGCGTCGCGAAGCTCGACATCGACGGCACCGCGCTCAACGCCACCCGGACCTTCGGCGTCTCCAAGCTCAGCTTCGACGTCGGCTCGAACTCGACCTCGGCGCTGTACCACAACTACGTGCTCGTCAACGGCGCGTACCGGAGCGACATCGGCGACCACGTCAACGAGCGGGCGACCATCGAGATCCCGAACGAGCACCTCGTCAAGGGCGAGAACACCGTCGAGATCGTCGTCGGCGCCATCGCGTCCTCGTGCGGGCTCAACTACGACGACTTCCTGCTGTCTGACGTGGGACTCGAACTGCTCGGCGAGGTCGCGGACGGCGAGGACAACCCCTACACCCTCGCCTTCGGCGACGGCGATTGCGGCACGAACACCTCGCTGCTGAAGCGCGCCACGCTCAAGTTCTTCGTCCTGGGAGACCCGCAGGGCACCACGGGTCTGGCCGCGGACGTGGACACCACGACGCTGGCCAACGGCGAGCACGCCATCACCGCCACGACCGCGGCAGGGGTGACGGTCAAGAACACCGTGACCGTGAACAACGCCCCCGCCGGCGCGCCGCGGCTGCTGCCCACGGACGGCACGCTCGTGGCCGGCACCAAGCCGGTCTTCGCGAACGTCCCGGCCGCCGGCGAGGGCGGTGTCAAGTCCCTCGCCGTCGATGGCAAGGAACCCGCCACGAAGGCCACCCTGGGCAACGGCGCCGCGATGCTCGCCTTCGACGTCGGCGCGGACTCGATCGATGACAGGTACGACAACTTCCTGCTCGTCAACGGCAAGCGCATCGACCTGGGCGGCTCCTGGGCGAGCCGGCGCGTGACCGTCGCGGTCCCGGCCCGGTTCCTGGCGCCCGGCGACAACACGATCAAGGTCGTCACCGGGGACTACCGGCAGACGTGCGGCAATGACCGCGACGACTTCGCGATCTCGAACCTCGCGCTCACTCTCGACGGCGCCACTGTGACCAGCCAGGACATCAAGCCGGCGTACGAGATGGGCGACGGCGCCTGCGGCAGCAGCCAGGCCGCGCTGCGCGAGGCAGAGCTGCGCTACACGATCGACGCCCCCGCGGTGCACCTCCTCGAAACGCTCGGCTCGGGCAACGCCACCCTCAGCTTCAACGTGGGCGCCAACGCGATCGAGGCCCGCTATCAGAACTTCGTGCTCGTCAACGGACAGAAGATCGTGCTCGACGGCGACTTCCTGAGCCGGCGCGTCGACTTCACGATCCCGAACGAGTACCTCGTGCCCGGCTGGAACACGATCGACTTCGTGACCGGCACCTTTCCGACGTCCTGCGGCAACAACCGCGACGACTTCACGATCTCGAACATCGTCCTCACCCCGGCGCAGGGCACGGCGGCCGGCCAGATGCTCAAGACCTCGTACGGTATGGGCGACGGTAACTGCGGAGACAACGTCAACCCGCTGAGGGAGATCGACCTCGAGTTCCTCGTGACCGCGCCGGCCCGTGGCCTGCGCGCGGACCTCGACACCACCAAGCTCGAGGACGGCAAGCACACCATCGCCGCGGTGTCGACCACCGGGGAGACCGCCACCCGGCTCCTGATCAGCGACAACACGGCCCCGAAGATCGCCCAGAGCGTCCCGGCGGCGGACGAGAAGATCACCGCCACGGTCGTGCTGGACGTCAAGCTGGAGGACGCCAACGGCGTCGTGTCCGGGCCGGACGTCAAGCTCAACGGCCAGCCGATCGCGCTGGGCGCCAAGGTGGGGCCGGGCCTGCGGGCCGGCAAGCACACGCTCGCCGTGACCGGCGCCGACGGCCTCGGCAACACCGCGACCCGCGAGATCGTGTTCGAGTCCGCGGGCATCCCGGACGTTCCCGCCGAGCTGTCCCCGGCGTTGGGCGCCCTCGACGTGTCGGCCCCCGTCAAGCTGTCGGCGAAGGTGGCCGAACCCGACGGCGGCCAGGTGACGGCGACGTTCTCCGAGGCCAAGATCCTGACCCCGAACCAGGTGTTCCAGGGCACGGCCCAGTCCGTCCCCACGACCCTGCGGGTCCCCGGCGAGAAGCAGGTCAAGGGCGACGGGCTCGAGCCTGCCGACGGTAGGACGCTCGACGCGCCCGGCGGGCAGGACCTCACCTACCAGCGGTACGACATCCAAGTGAAGGGCCACGTGGACTCCCCGGTCCTGCGCTGGGAAGGCGCCATCGACCCCGAGCGCCTGGCGTCGTTGCGGGTGTGGAACACGAAGAGCAAGGCATGGGACCTGCTGACCAGCGCCCGCGGCGCGGCCGAGGGCAAGACCGTGCTCAGCGCCGTCGTCGACGCGGACTACATCGACAGGCAGCAGGTCCACGTCATGGTGACGGGAGAGGACCCGTTCGCCGACGACATCGAGCCCGGCGACCCGAACGGCTTCGCCGACCCCGCCACGTACGACTTCTCGATCGCGCACTTCACCGACACGCAGTACATCTCCGAGGGCGCGGTCGAGCAGGAGAGCGCCGAGGAGCGCGCGGTGTGGGAGTCCGCGTACGCCGGCATCGTCAACTGGATCAAGGACAACAAGGACCAGCGCAAGATCTCGTACGTCGCGCACACCGGCGACATCATCGAGAACAACATCCGCAAGCCCGCCGACGAGGCCATGCAGCGCCAGGTGACCGGCGAGTTCGAGGTGTCCTCGAGGCAGCAGCGGGTGCTGGACGACGCGAAAATCCCGAACGGTGTGGTCGCCGGCAACCACGACAACCAGTCGGGCACCGAGAACGGGCCGGAGGCCATCTACAACAAGTACTACGGCCCCAACCGGTACCAGGACGCCTCGCAGGGCTGGCAGCACGCCGAGTACGGCGGGCCGTGGAAGGAAGGCGACAACCAGAACCACTACGACCTGTTCTCCGCCGGAGGCCTGGACTTCGTCGTGGTCGGCCTGTCGTACGGGGTGACGAGGGAGGAGGCCGAATGGGCCGACTCCGTCTTCAAGAAGTTCGCCGGCCGCAACGGCATCCTGCTCTCGCACGACTACATCGTGCCGAGCAGCAATGCCGACGGACGCGGCGCCGGGTTCTCCGCGCCCGACGGCTCGGTGTTGTACAAGACGGTGGTCGAGAAGAACCCGAACGTCTTCCTCATCCTCGCCGGGCACGAGCACGGCGTGGGGACCAACGTGAAGCCGAAGGTCGGCCAGGTCGGCAACGGCGTGGTCGAGCTGCTGGCGGACTACCAGTTCTACACGGTGTCGGCCGACCGTCTCGGGCTCACCGAGATCGGCGGCTACAAGCCGGACGACCAGCTGCAGTTCGGCGCGAGCTTCCTGCGGCTGCTGCAGTTCAACGTCAAGCGGGCGGAGGTGAGCGTGGACACCTACTCTCCGCTGCTCAACGACTTCGGTGCCACCGAGTTCGACCCGAGGCGCCGCTACAACGGCCTCGAGGACAACATGGTGCTGCCGGTCGACCTCACCTCCCGCACGACGACCTTCCAGACCGACTCCCTGGCGCTCTACGAGCCCACCCGGATCATCGGCAAGAGCACGGTCGCGTCGGGTCAGGTCGCCTCGGTGACCTGGGACCGCCTCAAGGACAACACGGCCTACGCCTGGTTCGTCACGGCCCGCTCCACCGGCGGCGGCGTGACCGCCTCCGAGCCGAGCGTCTTCGTCACCAAGGACGAGCACGGCCGCCCCGGCACGTGGGGGCCTGACTCGCCGATGTACGGCTGGTTCAAGCGCTGACCCATCGCCGCCGTCCCGGACGCCGAGACCGGGGCGGCGGCCCTGATCCCCGAATCTGGAGAAACGAGACATGCCCTGCTGGCGCCGGCTGTCCGCCGTGGTCCTCGCCGTCATCGCCGGCGTCCTGGTGCTCTCCGCTCCGGCGGCGGCGCACGACGCGACCACGAAGGCCCACGCCGAGGTGACCGGCGCGGGCGCGAACGTCAAGGTCGTGCTCGATCTCGAGTACGACCTGCTCATGAAGTCGGCCTGGCTCTACGCCGAGGCCTACGAGGCGAAGGAGCGGCCCGAGCAACTTCGCCAGCTCACGATCAATCGCGACGCCGTGACCGAGTACGTCTCGGAGCGCTTTGCCGTGGCGTACGACGACAAGGCCTGCACGCCCACGATGGCCGGCGACGCGGACGTGCGCCTGCGCGGCAAGGCGGCCTTCGCGGTGCTGACCTTCTCCTACGCCTGCGGTGGCGAGGGCGGGGGAGCGCATGCGATCTCGAGCGCGCTGTTCCCCGACGCCGAGACCTTCGTCCACAGCACCGAGACGATCGTCCGCTACGACCTCGACGGCGAGAAGGGCTCCGCGGTCCTGGTCGCCGCGAGCCCCACGGTGCGAGTCGGCGAGCATGACCTGTGGCAGCAGGCCGGGGAGTTCTTCCTGCTCGGCGCCGAGCACCTGGTGTTCGGCCTCGACCACATCCTCTTCCTGCTCGCCCTGCTCATCGGCGCGCGCGGTCTCCGCGACGTCGTCATCACGGTCTCCGCCTTCACGGCCGCCCACAGCATCACGTTCCTGCTGGCGGCGATGGGAGTCGTGGACGTGCCCGGTGAGATCGTCGAGCCGGTCATCGCGGTGTCGATCATCGTCGTGGCGCTCGCCAACCTCCTGGGCCGCGAGGCGGGTCGGCTGGGCAGGTGGCGGCTGCCGGTCGTCTTCGCCTTCGGCCTGATGCACGGGCTGGGCTTCGCGGGCGCGCTGGACATCGACCAGAGCGGGTCCTGGGAGCTGCTTCTGTCGCTCCTGAGCTTCAACGTCGGCATCGAGGTGGCGCAGCTCGCGATCATCGCGGGGCTCTTCCCGCTGCTGGCGCTGCTGCGCCGGACGCCGGCGGCCCGCTGGGCCGTGGTCGTGATGTCGGTCCCGATCGTGGCGGTCAGCCTGTACTGGTTCTTCGACCGGGTTCCGCTGCCGCTCTGACTCACCTCGCCACTCACGCTCCGCTGACCCGGCCTGGGAGCCCTGGCGGTTGTCAGGGCTCCCAGCTCAGGCGTTCCTGTCGTCCGGCGGAGGCATGAACTGGCCGTAGCGGACGGCGCGGGTCTGGTCCCCGAGGGGCGCCTGGCCCTGCGGGGGTGCGGGGTGTCCGTACTGGCCCGGTCCGTACTGGGCGTTGCCGTTGTGCGGGGCCGATCCGTACGGGGCGTTGCCGTGGTGCGGGGCCGATCCATAGTGCGCGGCTTCGTTGCCACCAGCGCCATAGCCCTGCCCGTAGGCACCCTGCACCGGAGGCGACACCTGGGCCTGGCCCGCCGGAAGCTGCTGCCACGGGGGCGGCGGCACCGCGCCGTACGAGGGCGGGGCGAAGGACGGCTCGGGGCGCCGGCGCCGGCGTCGGCGCAGGACGCTGACCAGCACCAGAGCGATCACGATGGCGACCAGCACGCCGGCCCCGATCAACACCCACACCAGGATCGACTTGGGCGTCTCGTCCTTGCCCGCGGAGATGGCCTGCTGGGTGTCGCTGATGTACTTGGTCACGTACGGGTGGTTCGGGAACAGCGCCTGCACCTCACGGAACTTCGGCAGCGCGGCCGAGTAGTGGTGCCGGAAGAAGTCGTTCAGCGCCTCGTTGTACCGGGTCGTCGTGATGGCCTGGGCCGGCTTGATGTTCTTCTCGCCGAGCTTCTCCTTGATGATGCCGACGGGCAGGACGAAGCTCTCGCTCTCGGAGGCCTCGCCGCCCTCGCTCACCGTGCCGGCGATCAGCATGCCGATGACCTTGCCGTCCTTGCTGAACACCGGGCCACCGGAGTTGCCCTTGTAGGAAGGCGCCTGGGTCTGGATGTACGGCACACCGGTCTGCGTGGTGCGCTTGGCGTTGTACGGGCCCTCGGTCAGCGCCGGCTCCAGCTTGGACTCCAGGCTGAAGAACGGCGTGTTCGTGACCAGGCCGGGAAAGCCGCTGATGTACAGCGTGTCGCCGGTACGCACGTCGGCGTCGTCACCGAGCGGCACGGTCGGCAGGTTCTGCTGCCCGTTGACCTTGAGCAGCGCGAAGTCCTTACCGGGGTAGCTCTCGCCCACCGACACCAGCTCGGCCGGGACCGCCTTGGCGGTCTTGTCCACGCCACCGCCGGGCAGGCTCTGCATCACATTCAGGCTCTGCTTCAGGCCGCTGAGCTTCATGTTGTTCGTGTTGAACGTGATGTAGATCTGCTGCGCGAGCTTGAGGATCTCTTCGTCGGCCGCGAGGTCGCCCAGGCCGTTGATGATCTCCTTGGCGTCCTGCTCGTTGAACTTCTTCAGCGCCTGCTGCGCGAACAGCTGGCTGAGCTCGGTCTCGCCGACCTGGACGCAGTGTGCTCCGGTGACCATGTAGCCATCGGGAGTGACCCACCAGCCGGTGCACATGCCGCCGACCTCGGCGTCGACCGTACGCTCGGGGGTGGCCGCGGAGACGTAGGTGTCCACGTTGGCCGCGATCTGCTGGAATATCCACTTGGCGATGCTGCGCTCGTCCGAGGAGATCTTGCCCGCCGTCACGGCCTCGACGGCCTGCTGACTGAGCTGCTCGATCTGAGCCTGGTTGATCGTGTTGGACGGCACGGAGACCGTCGCGGTGTAGGTGAAGGTGGTCAGCTGGACCGCCGGCTGCGTGCGCGCCGCGAGCCAGGTGCCGACGGGCACGTCGGGCCGCTCGTCGGTCGCGGGGTCGGCCGCCGCGGGTGAGGCGGGCAACGCGACCGCCATCACGATCGCCGCGACGGCGGTGATCTTGGCAAGCCTTTTTCTGAATTTTCCGTCCACAGCCCGAAATGGTGGAGGACGGCTCTTGTGGGTGGCTTGGAGCCGACTGGGTGCTGGCGTCAAGCCAAGGGAAGGTCTGCCTGGTTCCTGAGGGGGCGGACCGAGTCGCGGACGATGATGTGGGTGCCGAGCAGGACGTGCTCGGCCATGCCCGACCGGTCCTGCGCGCGTTCGAGGGCCAGGCGTACGGCGGTGCGGCCCAGCTCCTCGTGCGGCACGTGCACGGTGGTGAGGTCGATGTCGGCGGCCGGTGGCAGGTCGTCGAAGCCGACCATGGACACGTCGTCGGGAACACGCAGCCCGTGCTCGCGCAGCGCCTGGCGGGCGCCTGCCGCGATGAGGTCGTTGCCGGCGAAGACGGCCGTGAAGTCGCGTGGCCCGGCCGCGAGCCGTTCGCGGACCATGCGGTAACCCTCCTGCCGCTCCATCGTGCCCTCGACCTCCAGGCTGGGATCGTGCGGCACGCGGTGGTCGGCCAGGGCGTTGCGGTAGCCGGTGATGCGGCTCTCCGGGGTGGTGTAGCCGTCGCGCCGGCCGAGGAACAGGATGCGCCGGTGCCCTGCCGACAGCAGGTGGCTGGTGATGGCGTACGCGCCGCCGGTGTTGTCGTACTCGACGACGAGGGCGGGCACGCCGGGGCCCAGCGGCGGGCGCCCGCACAGGACGAGCTGCGAGCCGGCGAGCGCCAGCGCGCGGGCGTATTCGGCCATGCGCCCGCGATAGGCCTCGTCGTTGACGACGTTGCCGACGAGGATCACGCATTCGGCGTGCTCCTGGCGCATGAGCTGCACGGTGGCGAGCTCGCGCTCCGGGTCGCCGCCGGTGGTGCCGACGATGCACAGCTTGCCTTCGAGCGCGGCCTGAGCGTGCACGCCCTGCGCGACGTGGGCGTAGTGCGGGGAGACGACGGAGTTGACGATGATGGCGACGCTGCGACTGCTCGCGCCGGCCAGTCCGCGGGCGTTGGCGTTGGCCACGTAGTCGAGCTCGCGGACCGCGCGCATGACCTTGCTGCGGGTGGCGGGTGCGCTGGGGTAGGTGCCGGACAGGATCCGGGAGACCGTGGCGACGGACACGCCCGCGTGCGCGGCCACGTCGCGGATCGTCGTGGGCCGCCGCCCCTCGTCACCGGACGCCGCACGCCGGGCCATCCCACCTCCTGAAACGTGGGGGTAAACCGCTTTCATGCGATGGTTCCGTCTCGCCGCAGGCGTGTCAAATCGCTGCTCGCAGGCATGCAGGCCAGCAGGGGTGCGCTCGGTTTGCCGCAGGTCGTCGATGCAAACGCATCCCATGGTTGCAGCGGGCTCTTGACAGCCACTACAGCTCATGCTGCGATCTGCCCTTAGTAAACGGTTTAACAACGCGCCGTTTCATCGCTGTTACGCCTACCGAGTGGAGCCCCCCATGGCGATGATGTCCCGACGAAACCTTCTCCTGAGCGCGGCGGCGGTCGGAGCCGCCGGGCAGGTCGGCGGGACGGCGGGACCGGCGCGTGCCGAGGCCGTGCAACCGGCGACGGCGAGCGGCGCGCTCGACGACGGCGTCCAGCTCCGGTGGCTGGAAGGCGGCGTGCCCCGGCAGCTCGCCGCCGGGTCCACGTGGGGCGTGCCGTGGCCGAAGGGCACCGTGCCCAAGGACCAGGCCTTCGCGTTGCGGACCGCCGCGGGGCAGCAGGTGCCCCTGCAGACCTGGGCCACCGCGTACTGGCCGGACGGGTCGCTCAAGTGGACCGCGCACGCCATCGGAGCCGAGGTCGCCCCGGCCGAGCAGTACGTGCTCACTGCCGGACAGCCGGCCGCGCCCGCGGCGGCCGTGACGGTCAAGAACGGCGACGACCAGATCGAGGTGAGCACCGGCGTCATCCGGTGCCTGATCCCGAAGAAGGGCAACCGGCTGGTGAGCGCCATCCTGCGCGGCGAGCGCGAGATCGCCCGCGACGGCGAGCTCGTCTGCCTGCGACAGAGCGAGCCCGGGGACGACGAGGGCGGCTCGGTGAAGCAGGAGAGGTTCACCGGCCGGACGGCGAAGGTGACGGTCGAGCAGTCCGGCCCGGTCCGCGCGGTGGTCAGGATCGAGGGCGCGCACCGGCACGGCAACCGGTCCTGGCTGCCGTTCACCGTGCGCCTGTACTTCTACGCCGGCAGCGACGGCATCCGCGCGGTGCACAGCTTCGTCTACGACGGCGACGAGAAGGAGGACTTCATTCGCGGCCTCGGCATCCGGTTCAAGGTGCCGATGCGCGACGAGCTGTACAACCGGCACGTGCGCTTCGCCGGACCGGGCGACGGCGTGCTCGCGGAGGCGGTGCGTGGCATCACCGGCCTGCGCCGCGACCCCGGCGCCGCAGTCCGCCAGGCGCAGGTCGCCGGGAAGGCCACCCCGCCGGTGGCGACCTGGGACACCCGGGTCAGCTCCCGCTTGCACCTCATCCCCGCCTTCGGCGACTACTCGCTGCGCCAGCTCACCGCCGACGGCTTCCAGATCCGCAAGCGGACCAAGAGCGGCCACGGCTGGATCCCGGTGGACGCCGGCGGCCGGGCCGGCGGTCTCGGGTACGTCGGTGGTCCCACCGGCGGCTTCGCCTTCGGCATGCGCAACTTCTGGCAGCTGCACCCCACCCAGCTCGACATCCGCGGCGCGGCGAGGGAGAACGCCGAGGTCACCGTGTGGTTGTGGTCGCCCGACGCCGGGCCCATGGACCTGCGGTTCTACCACGACGGTATGGGCCAGGACACCTACGCCGAGCAGCTCGAAGGGCTGGAGATCACGTACGAGGACTACGAGCCGGGCTTCGGCACCCCGTACGGCATCGCGCGCACGACGGAGCTGATGTTCTGGGCGCTGGAGGCCACCCCGGCCGCCGAGAAGGTGGCGGAGCTGGCCGAGGCGGTGCAGACGCCGCCGCTCGTCGTCGCGCCGCCCGCGCACCTGCACGCGGCCAAGGTGTTCGGCGACTGGTCGCCGGTCGACCGCTCCACCCCCGCCAAGGCCCGCATCGAAGACCGGCTGGACTTCCTGTTCGACTTCCACAGCGAGCAGGTCGAGCAGAGATCCTGGTACGGCTTCTGGGACTACGGCGACATCATGCACAGCTACGACCCCGACCGGCACGTCTGGCGTTACGACATCGGCGGCTACGCCTGGGCCAACTCCGAGCTGTCACCCGACCTGTGGCTCTGGTACCACTACCTGCGCACCGGCAAGGCCGAGGCGTTCCGCTTCGCCGAGTCGATGACCCGGCACACCGGCGAGGTCGACGTCTACCACCTCGGCAAATGGCGGGACCTGGGGACCCGGCACGGGGTGCAGCACTGGGCCGACAGCGCCAAGCAGCTGCGCATCAGCACCGCCGGCTACCGGCGGTTCATGTACTTCCTCACCGCCGACGAGCGCATCGGCGACCTGATGCACGATCTCGTGGACTCCGACAAGACGTTCCTGGTGCTGGACCCCATCCGCAAGATCCGCACGGGCCCGTACGAGCCGGACCCGCACGCCCTGTCCGTCGGCACCGGCACCGACTGGAGCGGCCTCGCCCTGGCCTGGCTGACCGAATGGGAGCGCGGCGGCGACCCGGTCGCCAAGGAGAAGCTCCTGAACAGCATGCGCTCCATCGCCGCCATGCCCAACGGCTTCGCGCGCGGCGGCGGCCTGTACGACCTCGACAACGGCACCTTCAAGCCCACCGAGCCCGCCGTCAGCGTCGGCTCGCTCGGCTCGGTGTTCGGGCTGGTCGAGGTGTGCAGCGAGGTCATCCACCTGACCGGGGACGAGGCGTTCACCAAGGCGTGGCTGCAGTACTGCCGCCTCTACAACGGCACCGCCGCCGAGCAGCAGGCGGAGACCGGGCAGTCGTGGGGCAACCTGAACCTGCGCCAGGCCCACTCCCGGCTCACCGCCTACGCCGCCGCCAAGCTCGGCGACGCGACCCTGGCCGCGCGGGCGTGGAAGGAGTTCGACACCGGCCACGCCGGATACCCCAAGACTCTGGAGTTCAAGGCGGTGCGCGTGGAGGGCTCGAAGGTGCTCAAGCCGGTCGACGAGACCAGCTTCGCCTCGACCAACGCCTCCTCGCAGTACGGCCTGGCCGCCATCCAGTGCCTCGCCCTCGTGGGCGACCACCTTCCCGCTTAATCCGGCACGTCCAAGGAGGAGAACATGCACGCCTTACGCAAAGCGGCTGTCATCGCCTCGGCGGTCCTGGCCGTCAGCACGGCACTGGTGGCCGGCTCCACGTCCACCGCGTCGGCCCTCGCCGGCCCGCGGGTGATGGAGAACCTCGGCCGCGGGGTCGTGGCCGTGCGCTCCGGCAGCACCAGTGTCTTGGTGACCTGGCGCCTGCTGGGGCTCGATCCGGACGGCATCGGCTTCAACGTCTACCGGTCCACCGCCGGCGGCTCGTACGTCAAGCTCAACTCCAGTGTCCTGACCGGCGGCACCAACTACGTCGACTCCACGGCGGACCTGACGCGCGCCAACAGCTACTACGTGCGGCCGGTGGCCGGCGGCGTGGAGCAGGCGCCGAGCAGGGCGTTCACGCTGACCGCCAACCACGCCACCGAGCCGGTGGTGCGCCTGCCGCTGCGGGCCGGCGGCCCGGTGAAGTTCGTCTGGGTCGGCGACCTCGACGGCGACGGCGAGTACGACTACGTGCTGGACCGGCAGACGTCCCCGCAGAAGATCGAGGCCTACCGGAACAACGGGCAGTTCCTCTGGCAGGTCGACATGGGACCGAACAGCACCAACCAGAACAACATCGAGGGCGGCTCGTCCACCATCGACGTGGGCCACAATGACGGCGTCACCGTCCACGACCTCAACAGCGACGGCCGCGCCGAGGTCGCGGTCCGCATCGCCAACGGCGTCACCTTCGGCAACGGCACCAGGTTCACCAACAGCGACAACAACCGGCAGTTCATCGCCATCCTCGACGGCGCGACGGGTGCGCCCCGGGCCACGGCTCCGGTGCCGACCGACTACCTGGCCGACGGCCCGATGTACGCGCGCTTCGGCGTCGGGTATCTCGACGGCGCCACGCCGAGCCTCGTCGCGTACATGAAGAACCGCATCGGCAGCGGCGACTTCAACCTCATGATGACCGCCTGGAGGTTCACCGGGACGGCGCTGACCCAGCAGTGGAAGTGGCTGCGCGGCAACCAGGACATGCCCGACGGGCACAACACCCGCATCATCGACGTCAACGGCGACGGGACGGACGAAGTCGCCGAAATCGGGTTCGTGCTCAACGGCAACGGCACCCTGCGCTACTCGCTGGCGCCCCAGGGCATCATCCACGGCGACCGTTTCCACATCGCGAAGATGGACCCGAACCGTCCCGGCCTGCAGGGGTACGGCGTGCAGCAGGTCAACCCCAGCGGCCTGCGCGAGTACTACTACGACGCCGCCAACGGCTCCATGATCTGGAAGCACGTCGAATCCGGCACCGCCGACGTGGGACGCGGCATGGCCGGCGACATCGACCCGCGTTTCCCCGGCATGGAGGTCTGGTCCTTCTCCGGCCTCTACAACGCCCCCAGCAACCGGCTCACCGAGCCGAACACGTCACGGCGGCCGTGGCCGCACCTGGGCCTGTGGTGGGACGGCGACGTCACCATGGAGCTGCTCAACGACGGCAAGATCGAGAAGTGGGACCCGAACAACCCCACCACGACCGGCAGCGTGCCCCGGCTGGTCAGCACCTGGAACTACGGCGCGGTCAACGCGAGCGGCCCGAACCCCGCGTTCGTCGGCGACATTCTCGGCGACTGGCGCGAGGAGGTCGTGTACACCAACGCGGCCTACAACGAGCTGATCATCTTCACCACGAACCAGCCGTCGAGCACCAGGTTGTACACGCTGGCGCACAACCCCGCCTACCGCAACGCCATGACCCTCAAGGGGTACATGCAGTCCCATCACGTCGACTACTTCCTCGGGGCGGGCATGACGAAGCCGCCCCGGCCGAACATCACCTACGCAGGAAGCTAAGCTCCTTTGTCTATGTCGATGCGCCTCCCAACGCCCGATGACCGACGGTCCCGCTACACCGGCTGGACCCGGGCGCATTGGGAGGCCATGGCCGACCACCTGCTGTCGTCCGTGGTGCCGTATGCCACGGACGACTTCGCCCAGTTCCGCCTGCCCGGCAGGACGAGCCGGTCGGGGCCGGTCAGCGACGGTCTGGAGGGCTTCGCCCGCACGTTCCTGCTCGCCGCCTTCAGGATCGCCGGCGCGGGCGGGGACGTGCCGCCCGCGCTGCTGGAGCGGTACGCGAGCGGCCTTGCCGCCGGGACCGATCCGGCGCACCCGTACGCGTGGCCGGCACTGACGGACATGTCGCAGCAGCTCGTCGAGGCGGCCTCGGTGGCGCTGGCGTTGCAGGAGACCCGGCCGTGGATCTTCGACCGGCTCTCGCCCGCCCAGCAGGAGCGGGTGGTGGCGTGGCTGGCCGGGTTCGTGGGGCGGCGCACGCCGGACAACAACTGGGTGCTGTTCCGGGTGGTCGTCGAGCAGTTCCTGGCCGAGGTGGGCGGGCCGCACGAGCCCGGCGAGATCATCGGCGGGCTGGAGCGGATCGAGGAGTGGTACGTCGGCGACGGCTGGTACTCCGACGGCACGGGCAAGAACTACGACTACTACTGCGGCTGGGCGATGCACCTGTATCCGTCGTTGTGGGCACGGATGGCCGGCGACACCGCCAGGCAGGAGCTCTACGCGGCACGGCTGCACCGCTTCCTCGGCCACTACCAGCACCTCTTCGCCGCCGACGGCGGCCCGGTGCACCAGGGGCGCTCCCTGACCTACCGGTTCGCGACGGTGGCGCCGCTGTGGCTGGGCGCGCTGACCGGCGCCTCGCCGCTTCCGCCCGGCCGGACCCGGCGCATCGCCAGCGGCGTGCTGCGCCACTTCGCCGAGCGGGGCGTGCCGGACGAGCGCGGGCTGCTCACCCTCGGCTGGTACGAGCCGTTCCTGCCGGTCACGCAGGACTACTCGGGTCCGGCGTCGCCGTACTGGGCGAGCAAGGCATTCCTCGGCCTGCTGCTCCCGCCCGGGCACCCGGCCTGGACGGACCCGGAGGAGGCCGCCCCGGTCGACCTCGCCGACCAGACGGTGGCCATGACCGCGCCCGGCTGGCTGCTGCACGCCACCCGCGCGGACGGCGTCGTGCGGCTGGTCAACCACGGCAGCGACCGGGATCGCGTCCAGGACCCGAACGGGCCGCCCGACCCGCACTACCTCAAGTTCGCCTACACCAGCCACACGGGACCCGAGGTGGGGGAGAAGGCGTCCGGCGTGGACAACCACCTGGCCGTCATCGCACCCGACGGGACCGCCTCACGCAGGCGGCACATTGAACCCCTGGCCGTGTCGGATCGGTTCGCCGCCTCCGCCTACCAGGACGGCGCGGTCCGGGTGGTGACGGCGTCGGTCGTCGACGGCGCGGCGGAGATCAGGATTCACCAGGTCACGGCACCCGCCGGACATCAGGTGCGGGACGGCGGCCACGCCCTGGCCGCGGCGGTTCCCCTCGACCTGCGCGAAGGCGACGGCGTGGCGCTGGCCCGGCGGCCGGACGGGCTGAGCAGCGCCGTGCACGGCCTGCACGGTTACACGGGCGCGGGCCTGGTGACGGCCGAAGGCGCCAACGCCTTCGGCGCGCACTCGGCAACGCCGTACGTCATCGCCGACGCCCATCCCGGCGGCACCGCGGTCTACGTCAGCCTCGTGCGGCTCGCGGTCACGGAAGAGGAGCCGCCCGTGCCCGGCGTGCGGGTCGACGGCGCCCTGGTCGTCCTGACGCTGCCCGCCGGGGAGACGGTGACGGTGCGCCTGGGCGACGTCCCGGCGTGCGAACGGTGACGGTACGCCTGAGCGACGTCTCCGCGTCCGGACGTTGACGCGGGCCCGCGGCCGCTCGTTGATCGACGCGCCCGTAGAGTGGTGAAACCGTTTACATCCACCGATAGGAGCTCACTCCGTGCCACGGCGACCCGTCGCGGTCTTCGCCATCGCCCCCTGGGCGCTCAGCGGCGTCTTCCCTCCTGACCTCGTCACCCGATTGAGGCAACTGGTCGACATCGACCCGGGGACGACGTTCACTTCGTTCGAAGGCGCCGAGGCGGCCTTGGCGGAGGCGGACATCCTGGTCACCGGATGGGGATGCCCCCGCGTCGATGCCGATGTGCTGGCGGCCGCGCCGCTGCTGCGCGCGATCGTGCACTCCGCCGGCACGGTCAAGGCCATCGTCGATCCCCTCGTGTTCGAGCGGGGTGTCGTCGTGTCCTCCGCCGCCGAGGCGAACGCCGTCCCGGTGGCCGACTACACCATGGCCATGCTCGTCCTCGGCGCCAAGCAGGCATTCAGCCGCGCCAGACGCTACGCGGCCGCCGTCGAGGGCACGCCCAGGGACTGGCTGGCGGGCGAAGGCACCGGGCTCCATGACTGCACGGTCGGGGTGATCGGCGCCTCCCGCATCGGCCGCCTCGTCCTGCGGCGGCTCCAGTCGTACGACGTCCAGGTCCTGCTCTACGACCCGTACGTGACCGCCGCCGAAGCGTCAGACCTCGGCGTCGAGCAGGTGAGCATGGACGACCTCTGCCGCCGCAGCGACCTCGTCACCGTGCACGCCCCCGCCCTGCCAGAGACCCGCCACATGCTCGACGGCCGGCGGCTGGACCTGCTGCCCGACGGCGCCGTCGTCGTCAACACCGCCCGCGGATCGCTCATCGACACCGAGGCGCTGACCCGCTCGTGCGCCGGCGGCCGGATCTCCGCCATCCTCGACGTGACCGACCCAGAACCGCTGCCGCCCGGGCACCCGCTCTTCTCCCTGCCGAACGTCATGATCACCCCGCACCTGGCCGGAGCTCAGGGCCGCGAGCTGCGGCGCCTCGGCGAGTTCGCCGTCGACGAGGTGGGCCGCTTCCTCAGCGGCGCGCCGCTGCTCGGGCGGGTGGAGCCGGAGCACCTCTCCTACACCGCCTGAACGCGTCAGGGGAAGGTGACGGTCACGTCGAGCCCGCCGGGGACGTCACGGAATTCACCGCCTGCATGCGCTCGCACGGGCTGCCCGACTTCCCCGAGGTCGCGCTCTCCTCGGACGGGCTGGTCAACCTGCACCTCAAGGGTGAGCGGGTCGACGAGCCGCGCCGTCACTCCCGTCCTGACAGGGCGCGGAGCAGTCCCGGGAAGGCTTCGTCGATCTCGTCGCGGCGCAGTGCGTTCATGCGGGAGGTGCCCACGTAGTACTGCCGGATGAGGCCGGCCTCACGCAGCACATTGAAGTGGTGGGTGGCCGTGGACTTGCTCACCGGCAGGTCGAAGGTGCCGCAGCGCATGTCCTGGCCGGCGGCGTAGAGCTCGCCGACGATCCGGCGGCGCACCGGGTCGACCAGGGCCTCGAGCACCTGCTGCAGAGTGATCGTCTGGATGTCCGGGTGGGGCGGGATGCGGTCCCGCCCTGCTTGCCGCGTTGCCACCTCGCCATCGTACGACACCCATCGAAGTACGATGACCATCGAAGTTTGACAGAGATCGTACTTTCCGCTTGAGTGAGGACCCGAGCGTGAAGGGGTGATGGGTGATGGTCAAAACGGTGCGGTTCCACGAGCTCGGCGGTCCGGACGTGCTGCGACTGGAGGACGTGGAGGTCGGCGAGCCCGGTCCCGGTGAGGTGGTGATCCGGGTGGACGCGATCGGGCTCAACCGGGCCGAAGTGTTGTTCCGCGGCGGCCACTACATCGAGCCGGTCAAGGAGTTCCCCGCCCGGCTCGGCACCGAGGCGGCCGGAGTGGTCGAGGCCGTCGGGGCGGACGTGGCGGGATTGGAGGCCGGGCAGCCGGTCAGCGTGGTGCCCGCGTTCTCGATGAACGACTACGGCGTCTACGCCGAGCGCGCGATCGTCCCCGCGGCCGCGGTGCTCCATCGCCCCGACGGGGTCGGCGCGGTCGAGGGTGCGGCGGTGTGGATGCCGTACGTGACGGCCTATGGGGCGCTGGTGGAGGTCGGCGGGATGCGGGTCGGCGACACGGTCGTGCTGACCGCGGCCTCCAGCAGCGTGGGACTGGCCGCGATCCAGGTCGCCAACCGTGTCGGCGCGGTGCCCATCGCCACCACCCGCACCAGGGCCAAGGCCGAACGGCTTCGCAAGGCGGGGGCGGCCGAGGTGATCGTCACCGGGGAGGAAGACGTCGCCGCCGGCGTGCTCGACCTGACCGCGGGACGAGGCGCCGAGTTCGTCTTCGACGCCATCGCGGGCCCCGGAGTGGTGGATCTGGCCAAAGTGGTCGCCCCTGGCGGCACGCTCATCGAATACGGTGCGCTGAGCGGTGAGGCGACCCCCCATCCGGGGTTCGCGCTCGGCATGCCCGCCCTGAACATGCGTACCTACACTGTCCACGAGACGACGACCGACCCGGAGCGGCTACGCCGGGCCGCGGCGTTCGTCTCCTCCGGCCTGCGGAGCGGCGCCTTCGAGCCCGTCGTGGACCGGGTCTTCGGCCTGGACGAGATCGTCGCAGCGCATCGTTATCTGGAGGCCGGCGACCAGGTGGGCAAGATCGTCGTCACGGTGAACCATTGATCGGCGGCGACAGACGGGACCCGTTCACCGTGAACCCGACCGCTGCCCCGCCGCCGGGCCGGGCTCTGGCGAAGACCGCGCCGCCGTGCGACTCGGCGACCTCGCGCACGATGGCCAGGCCCAGCCCGGACCCGGGCAGGCCGCGGGCGGTGCCGGCCCGGTAGAACCGGTCGAACACCCGTGCCGCGTCGTCGGCGGGGATGCCGGGCCCGCGGTCGGAGACGGTGATCGTGCCCTGGCAGATGTGGACCTCGATGGGCTCGGCGCCGTCGTCGAACTTGGCGGCGTTCTCCAGCAGGTTGCTGATCGCGCGTTCGAGTCGCTGGCGGCGACCGCGGACCACGGAGTCGTCGGCGTCGATCCGCACCGGCCGGCCGGCGCGCCTGCGCAGGCGCTGCGCGGCGCCGTGGGCGGCCGCGGCCAGGCTCACGGGCGCCTCGGCCTCGTTGTTGTACCGGGCGAGTGCGAGCTCGACGAGCTCGTCGACCAGGTGGCTGAGCTCACGCGCCTCGCCCTCGACGTCGTCGAGGAGCCGGCCGCGGGCGTCGGGGGAGAGCTCGGCGTAGCGGCGCAGCACACTGGTGTTGGTGCGCAGGCTGGTCAGCGGGGTCCGCAGCTCGTGGGCGGCGTCCTCCACCAGCCTGTCCTGGGCCTCGCGGGCGGCGGCGAGGCGGGCGAGCATCGTGTTGAACGCGGCCGAGAGCCGGCCGACCTCGTCGGAGCCGTCCACCGGCACCTTACGCTCCACGGGCCCGTGGACGCTGACCTCTTCGGCCACCTTGGCGAGCCGTACCAGGCGCCGGGTGATGCGCCCGGCGACCAGCCAGCCCAGGGCCGCGGCGACGAGCATGACCGCGAGGCTGAGCGCCGCGATCTCGTTGGCCACGCTGCCCAGCAGGCGGTAGGTGGGGTCGAAGTGGATCGCGACCTGCAGGGCTCCGCGGCCCCCGCCGAGAGCGGTGGTCAGCTGGCGATAGCAGTGCGAGTCGACGAAGACCTCGGCGGTGTGCGTGCCCCCGGGGGCGGCGGAGGCGGCAAGGGCGCGGGTGACGTCGGAGACCGGCAGCGTGATGGTCGCGCCGCCCAGATGCCGGGCCGTGCCGTCGCGGGCCACGGCCTGCGCGACCATCTCATACCTGTCGTCGTCGTCCCGGCTGGGTGGGGGGCGCATGGCCAGGCTGGCGGGGAGCTCCGGCGCCTGATCCTTGTCGTTGGCCAGGATGGCCGTGGTGTCCCGCAAGGAGCGGTCGATCTCCGCTGTGATGCGCTCGGAGGCGGCGCCGTAGCTGAGCACGCCGACCAGCGACGACACCACGGCGGCGACCA
The DNA here is from genome assembly GCF_052245915.1 of Nonomuraea sp. 10N515B. Lineage (NCBI taxonomy): Bacteria > Bacillati > Actinomycetota > Actinomycetes > Streptosporangiales > Streptosporangiaceae > Nonomuraea > Nonomuraea sp. 10N515B. The sequence goes on along the minus strand of NZ_JBQQBQ010000020.1, from coordinate 3,451 downwards.
CGGCGAAGGCGAGTGCGAATCGCGAGCGCAGGCTCATGGCCGCCGGACCACGTAGCCCACGCCGCGCACCGTCTGGATCACGTCGTGCCCGCCGGCTTCGGCCAGCTTCCGGCGCAGATAGCCGATGTAGACCGCCAGGTTCTTGGAGTCCGGGCCGAAGTCGTAGCCCCAGATCCGCTGGTAGATCGTCGAGTGGTCCAGCACGATCCCCGCGTTGTGCACCATGAGCTCCAGCAGGTCGAACTCGGTCTTCGTCAGCTGCAGCTCCGCGTCGGCCCACCAGGCCCGCCGTGCGGTGGGGTCGACGCGGAGGGACGCGAGCTCGAGCACGGCGTCGTCGTGGCCCGCCGCGTGCGCCGCCTGCGCCAGCGTGGCGCGGCGCAGCAGCGCCCGCAGGCGGGCGAGCAGCTCGTCGAGCTCGAAGGGTTTGGGCAGATAGTCGTCGGCGCCGGCGTCCAGGCCGGCGACCCGATCGGGGGTCTCGACCCGGGCGGTGAGCATCAACACCGGGGTACGGTCACCCTCGGCGCGCAGCACACGGCACACGGCCAGGCCGTCGACATGCGGCATCATTACATCGACCACCAGGGCATGGAAACTGTCCCGGCGGGCCCGGGTCAAGGCCTCCACCCCGTCGACCGCGGCGACGACGTCGTACCCTTCCAGCTCCAGCGCCCGCGCAAGGGACTCGCGGATGGCACGATCGTCGTCGGCGATGAGGACACGATTCGGCACCTCTAAATGGTGCCTTATGTCGCGTCTACTTCAACCCTCCCGATTTCAGGCCGGTACGGTCTGCGGCTCCCAGGAGAAGACGGCGGCCGACTTCGGGTCGGCGGTGACGCGCAGCCAGTTGACGGCGGTGTCGCCGTACGTCTCCAGGCGGGTCAGGTTGGGCACCCCGGCGTAGCCGGGCTCCACCTCGTAGACGTGCTCATCCCCGTGCGCGAGGACGACCGGCTTGCCGTAGGCCCGGGCCCGCTCCACGATGCGCGCCCTGATCTCGGCGAATCCGGGGGTGTTCAGGGGCTCGGCCTGCATCATCAGCAGCACGCCCGGCGCCTGCGTACGGCCGGCGACGGCGAAGGTGTTGTCGATCCAGTCCAGCGCGGCGGCCTTGCGCGCCTCGAACTCCGCCAGCCGCTCCGCGGGCCGGTCGCCGCCCGGCAGCTGGCTCCAGGGGGCCAGGTCGTTCTCACTGCCGACCACGTGCACCGTGGCGAAGACCACGCCGGATCGGGTGAAGAGCACGTTCTCCCGGTAGTCGCGGTGACGGGCGTCACGGGCCTGGGTGCGCACGCCCATCGGGTGGCCGCCGATGGTGCGTCCCGCGATGGGATAGAAGATGCGGCGGACCGCCTCCAACCGCTCGGTGGGGACGTAGCCGCCGGCGGCGGTGCGATGGCAGTCGGTCCACTCGTTGTCGCCGGGCGTCAGCACGAACGGGTCGTCGAACGTGCCGAACAGTCCGGCCAGCGTCGTGAAGCGGGCGTCGTCGCAGGTGGAGGAGCCGTTCTTGACGTCACCCGCGTGCAGGACGAAACGGACGTCCGGGTCGGCGTCGATGGAGTCGACGAGCTTGGGGAACACGGCCTGCTGGGCGTCGCCGTAGGGGGTGTCGCCGATCAGGGCGAATGTGACGGAGGATCCGGAGGAAGCCTGCGCCGTGACGGACGGCACGAGCACGGACGCGGTGATCAGGGCGGACAGAAGCAGAGATTTACGCATGCGCGAATCTCTAACAGCCACGGGAGGCTTGCCGATGAAGCCGAGCCGACGGGCCGGGAAACGGAGAGTCGCGGGTGCAACCTTTGGGCCAGTGGGTCGCGTTGGGAAGGGGCGAGAGGAGAGCACATTGGATCAACACGAGGGCTTCCGCGAGTTCGTGCTGGCCCGCCAGCAATCGCTGATGCGGACCGCGTACCTGCTCGTGGGAGACGCCCATCTCGCCGAGGACCTGCTGCAGAGCGTGCTGTCCAAGGTCGTCGGACAGTGGTCCAAGCTGTCCAGGAGCGGCAACCCCGAGGCGTACACGCGCAAGGCGCTGGTCAACCAGTACATCTCCTGGCGGCGCCGTCATCGCCCTGAGTTACCGAGCGCGCACCCGCCCGAGCGGAGCGCCTCCTATGACGAAGCCACGCTCGATCGGATCGTGCTGCGGCAGGCACTGGCCCGGCTGGGCCGCAAGCAGCGCGCCGTGATCGTGCTGCGCTTCTGGGAGGACCTCACCGAGGCGCAGACGGCCGACGTGCTCGGCTGCTCGATCGGCAACGTCAAGAGCCAGACCCATCGCGCGCTGGCCCGCCTGCGCGAGATCGCGCCCGAGCTGATGGATCTACACGTCGAGGAGGTGGCCCGATGACGAGGCTGCGCAACGCGCTGGAGGGTCTCGCGGCGGAGGCCCCGCTGGTGAGCCTGGCCGACGCGGCCATCGAGGGCCATCGGCGCAGGCGGCGCACCACTTTGGCGGTGGTCGCCGCCGCGACGGTCGTGGCGCTGGTGGTGACGACGGCGGGGGCCGTCATGGCCTGGCCGCGTACCGACCAGACGGCCACGCAGAAGCGGGTGGACACGGTGCCCGACCTGCCTGACGGCAAGGCGGGGCCGATCAGCCACGCGTTCCGGTCGCCCTGCGAGGTCGACGAGCTCACGCGCGAGGTCGACTGCAGCGCTGTGGAGTGGCGGATCACCACCCGGAGCGGCAAGACGTACCGGGTGCCGGACGCGCTCGTCTCGACCAGCGCCGGCCGGCGGGTGCCCCTCGCGATCAGCCGGGATGGGCGCATGCTCGCCTACTACGAACGCCGCGCGCAGACATTCGTCGTCCACAAGCTGGAGACCGGCAACAGGACGGTCTCCCCCGTCAAGGTGAAGGAGGACCGGATCGGCGTAGGCGCCATGCTCGCGGTCTCCGACGACGGCCGGTACGTGGTCTTCGACCCGCGCGAGGGAAGCAAGGAACCCGGCCTGCTGATGGACGTGGCCAACCCCAAGCCGGTGTCGATCCCCGGCAAGTACGAGGTGATCAGCATCAAGGACGGCGTCGTCGAGCTGGTCCGGTACGTCAAGACGGACCTGTGGCTGATGCCGGTCAAGGGCGGAGGCAGGCCGGTGCGCTTCGACGGGGTGTTCATCCACTTCAGCGAGCTGTCTCCGGACGGCCGCACGGTGGCCGCCGTCGAGTTCTCAGACGCCAACAAGGCGGGCTTCGGCAGGCTCACGCTGCTCGACGCCAAGACAGGGCGCACCCTGCGCAAGGTGACCGTCCGCGGCCTGCCGAAGAAGGGCGTCGTCGACGGCACCAGCCTCTGGCTGAGCCGCTCCGAGGTCCTGGTCAACGTTGGCGACAAGGGCCACATGTCCTCCTACGCGGTCGACGTCACCACCGGGCGGGCGAAGCACCTGGCCGTATACCCCACCGCGCGCTGGTCGGACCTCGTCCTGCCCGGAG